>JBBIJT010000130.1:0-9244 GCA_037445795.1 Betaproteobacteria bacterium
GCCCGCGGGGCTGGCGCTGTGACTGTGGCCGAGCACCCCATCGACATCGCGGAGGAGGGCTTGGGATTGCGCGCCAGCGATCCTGATGGTGTCCATCTGGATTCCTTTCCATGATGTGGGTTGGTGGATTGACCGGGAAGCCCGCAGGGGAATTCCCGGCCCCAGTATTACGAGTGTTATTGACGGATTGTCAACAGCCTAACCAACCGTCAGATCGTTGCGGGCGTTGCAATCCCCGAGAGGGGAATCCGCGGTCCCGCGCCGCGCCGCGTGCGGATACACTTCAAAGTTTTCCACGGAGTTTTCCACAGGAGCCCTTCCGCATGCCGAACCGTCCCCTGGCCCTCGTGGCGCTCGCCGTGGCGCTCGCCGCCGCCGGTCCCCGCGCCGCCGCCGAGCCCCCGCCCGATCCGGCCCTGAACGCGATCTTCGAGCGCGAGTTCCGCCATTCCCAGGAGGAGTTCCCGGAGTTCGCGACCTACCTCGGCGTCGACGCCCACAACGACCGCCTGGGCGACAAGTCGCCGGAGGCCGTCGCGGCGCGCAAGGCGCGCGTGAAGGTCGTGCTCGCGGAGCTCGCGAAGTTCGACGCCTCGCGCCTCGCGGCGCAGGACCGCGTGTCGCTCGAGATGATGCGGGACGACCTGCGGCGCAGGGACGCGCTCAACGCGCTCTACGGCGACCTGCCGTTCGGCGCGGACATGTCCGACGGCTGGATGCAGGTGTCGCCTTCCTGGGGGCCGCACGTCGCCTACCCGATGCTCGCGAAGGCCGCGCCGTTCCGCGACGTGCGCGACTACGAGAACTGGCTGAAGCGCCTCGAGGCGATGCCGCGCGCGATGCGGCAGGGTATCGCCATGATGGAGGCAGGCATGCGGTCCGGGTGGATGCCGCCGAAGGTGTCGATGGAACTCGTGCCGGCCCAGCTCTCCGGGTTCGCGGCCGGGGACGTGACGGCCTCGCCCCTCTACGCCCCGTTCCGCGCCTTTCCCGCGTCGGTGCCCGAGGGCGATCGCGAGCGCCTCGCGCAGGCCGCGCGCAAGGCGATCGCCGGCCAGGTGCAGCCGGCGTTCGCCTCGTACAAGCGGTTCCTCGAGGAGAAGTACCTTCCCGCGTGCCGGCCCGACGTCGCGGCCTCGGGCCTGCCCGCGGGCAGGCGCTACTACGACCACATGGTCGCCTCGATGACCACCACGAGCCTCGACGCGGCTCAGGTGCACGAGATCGGCAAGCGCGAGGTGGCGAGGATCCGCGCCGAGATGGACAAGGCGATCGCGGCGTCGGGGTTCAAGGGCTCCTTCCCCGAGTTCCTCGCGTTCCTGCGCACCGACCCGCGCTTCTACCACCGCAGCGCCGACGAGATGCTCGTGCACTACCGCGACATCGCCAAGCGCGCCGACGCGGAGCTGCCGCGGTTCTTCGCGGAGCTCCCGCGGCTGCCCTACGGCATCCGCCCGATGCCCGCCTACCTCGGCGACAACGCCGAGCACTACACGCGCGGGGCGCTGGACGGCAGCCGCGCCGGATTCTTCGAGGCCAACACCAACAACCTCGGCCGGCGGCCGAAGTACGACATGGAGGCGGTGCTGCTTCACGAGACGGTGCCGGGCCACCACCTGCAGATCGCGCGGGCGCAGGAGCTGAAGGGCATTCCCTCGTTCCGGCGCGCGTCGGGCTACGTGGCCTACAGCGAGGGCTGGGCCCTCTATGCCGAGAGCCTGGGCGAGGAGATGGGCTTCTACCGCGACCCGTACTCGAAGTTCGGGCAGCTCTCGGCGGAGATGTGGCGCGCCTGCCGCCTCGTGGTGGACACGGGGCTGCACGCGTTCGGCTGGACGCGCGAGCGGTCGATCCGATACCTCGCCGACAACGCCGGCATCCACGAGAGCGCCGCGGTCAACGAGACCGACCGCTACATCCTCAATCCCGGCCAGGCGCTCGGCTACAAGATCGGGGAGCTGCGCATCAAGGCCCTCCGCGCGAAGGCGGCCGGAGCGCTGGGGCCGCGCTTCGACCTGCGCCGGTTCCACAACGCGCTCCTCGACGACGGGGCGCTTCCCCTGAACCTCCTCGAGTCGCGAATCGACGAATGGATCGCGCGCGAGAAGGCCGCACGGCCGTCCCCGGCCTCGTGAAAGGAGCGCCCCAGTGAAAGCGAGCCTCGCCTTCGTACTCGCCCTCGCGCTGCTGCCGGCCGCGGGCCACGCCCAGCGCACGCAGAAGCCGCCCCTGCACGGCAAGGAATGGATGGCCGTGACGGGCAAGCCCCTCGGCGCCGCCGCCGGCGCGCGGGTGTTCCTCAGGGGCGGCAACGCCGTGGACGCCGCCTGCGCCATGATCGCCGCCACCGCCACGATGTGGGACGTGCTGCACTGGGGAGGCGAGACGCAGGCGCTCATCTACGATCCCCGCGCGAGGAAGGTCATCGGCATCAACGCGCTGGGAGTGGCGCCCACCGGCGCCACTCCCGCGTTCTTCCGCTCGAAGGGCATGGACTACCCGCCGGCCTACGGGCCGCTCGCCGCGGTGACGCCGGGCACGCCGGGCGGCATCCTCACGATGCTCGCGGAGTTCGGGAAGCTCTCGCTCGCGCAGGTGCTCGAGCCCGCCATCGCCCTCGCGAACGGCTACCCCATCGAGGCGCAGACCGCCGGCTACATCGAGCGCGAGCGCGAGCGGCTGATGCAGTGGCCCGACTCGCGCCGCATCATGCTCCCGCGCGCGGGCGACCACGCGCCGGAGGCGGGCGAGATATTCCGCCAGCCTGACCTCGCCGCGACGCTGCGCAGGCTGGTCGAGGCCGAGCGCCTGGCGCTCGCGGCGGGCAAGGATCGCCGCCAGGCCATCTACGCGGCCCAGGACCGCTTCTACCGCGGCGACATCGCGAAGGAGCTCGTGGCGAGCGTGCGGGCGCAGGGCGGGCTCTTCACCGAGGCCGACCTGGCCGGGTGGAAGGTGCGCATCGAGGAGCCGGTCGCCACCGCCTACAAGGGCTACGAGGTCCACAAGCTGACGGCGTGGACCCAGGGGCCGGTCATGCTGCAGGCGCTCAACATCCTCGAGACCTTCGACCTGAAGGCCATGGGTTACAACAGCACGCGCTACATCCACACCGTCTACCAGGCCATGAACCTCGCGTTCGCCGACCGCGACTTCTACTACGGCGACACCTACTCGCCGCCGGAGGAGCCGGTGAAGGGGCTGCTGTCGAAGGACTACGCGCGCGAGAGGGCGAGGCTCGTCGACCCGAACCGCAACGACGCGAAGGCGGCGCCCGGCGACCCGTACCCGTTCCAGGGCGCGGCCAATCCGTACCTCGACCTGCTCAAGCGCTGGAGCGAGCCGCGCAAGCGGGGGCCGGGCACGGGCGGCACGCCCGTCGCGGCCAACGACGCCGCCTTCGAGCGCGCCTTCTATTCCGGCACGACGTCGGTCATCGCGGCGGACAGGGAGGGGTGGGTCGTATCCGTCACGCCAAGCGGCGGGTGGGTGCCGGCGGTCATCGCGGGGAAGACCGGGATCGGGCTGTCGCAGCGCATGCAGAGCTTCGTGATGGACCCGGCGGAGAACCCGTTCAACGTCGTGGGGCCGGGCAGGCAGCCGCGCGTTACCCTCACGCCGAGCCTCGCCACGAAGGACGGGCAGCCGTTCCTCGCATTCGCCGTCCAGGGCGGCGACGGCCAGGACCAGGACCTGCTGCAGTACTTCCTGAACGTGGTCGAGTTCGGCATGACGCCGCAGGAGGCAGCCGAAGCGCCGGGGTTCAACAGCTACCAGATGCGCGCCTCCTTCGAGGCGCACGAGTCGCGCCCGGGGCGCATCATGCTGAACGACGCGACGCCTCCCTACGTGCGCAAGGACCTCAAGGCGATGGGCTACGACGCGGTCTTCCGGGACCGCACCTCCGGCCCGGTGAACGCGATCATGATCGACCGCGTGCACGGAACCCTCTGGGGCGCCTCGAGCAATCACGGCGAGGACTACGGCATCGGATGGTGAGCGCGCCATGAGTCCCTTCGCGAAGCTGCAGCAGGAAACCCTCCTCGCCACGCTCGGCATCGAGATCGTCGAGGCCACGCCCGAACGCGTCGTGGCGCGCATGCCCGTGGGCCCCCGCGTCCACCAGCCCTTCGGCCTGCTGCACGGAGGCGCCTCGGTGGCCCTGGCGGAGACGGTGGCCTCCACGGCGGCCTGGATGAACGTCGACCAGTCGGCCGAGATTGTCGTGGGCATCGAGATCAACGCCAACCACGTCCGCGCCAAGCGCGACGGCGAGGTCACCGCGACGGCCACGCCGCTGCACGTCGGGCGGCGCACGCAGGTGTGGGACGTTCGCGTCGAGGACGAGGAGGGCCGGCTCGTCTGTGCGTCCCGCTGCACGCTGGCGGTCGTGCCCCGGCCCGGCTGACCGCGTGGTGCCCGCGTTGGTGCAGTAGTTATAAAGAACCGGTTTTTAGGTTAACATACGGGCAGGGTGGCGGCGGATACGGCGAGGCGACGGGAGGGTTCGCATTGACGCTGGGGCGGTGGCAGCCAAGAATGTCCGACAGGGGTGCCAGGCGGAGGGGGCCCGAAGGGCCCGCTGACAGGAATCGGATGGACCGCGATCGCAAGAGCGTCGGATTTCGCACCAGGGCGCAGCAGGCCGCGCTCTTCGCCCTCCTCAAGAGCGGCATCCCGACCGCTGGCGCCGAGACCGCGTGGCGCGCCCTCACCGAGTCCGCGGCCAAGACGCTCGACGTCGCCCGCGCGTCGGTGTGGATCCTGTCCGAGGACGGCGAATCCCTCGTGCTCGCCGACATTTTCGACGCCGCCTCGGGCCGCCACGGCAACGGCGAAGTCCTCGAGGCGAGCCGCTATCCCGCGTATTTCCAGGCGCTGAGGTGGAACCGCACGCTCGTGGCGCCCGACGCCAGGGGCGATCCGCGGACGCGCGAGCTCGCCGGGGGCTACCTGGAGCCGCACGGGGTCGCCTCGATGCTGGATGCCGGCATCTGGCAGGAGGGCAGGGCCAAGGGGGCGGTGTGCATCGAGGCGACGGGCGAGCGGCGCGACTGGACCCTGGACGAGCAGCAGTTCGCGAGCTCGCTGGCGGACATCGCCGCCACCGTGCTCGTGCACGAGTCCCTGAGGGCCGCGCGGGAACGCCTCCAGGAGAGCCAGGAACTCTTCGCCGGCGCGATCCGCTCGAGCCCCGACCCGATCGCGGTCATCCGGCTCACGGACGGGCGCATCCTGCTGGTGAACGACAGCTACGTGCGGGTGTCGGGTTACGACGAGGCGGAGCTCATCGGCCGGACGACGGTGGAGCTGGGCCTGTGGGCCGACCCCACGCATCGCGACGCTTGGGTGAAGCGGCTGATGAAGGAGGGCACCGTCCGCGACTTCGAGGCGGAATTCATCGTGAAGGGCGGCCACCGGCGGTCGGTGCTGCTTTCCGGAGAGCGGGTCGAGATCCGCGGCGAGCACTGCCTCGTGCTGGTGGCGCGGGACGTCACCGACCGCCGGCGGCAGGAAGTGCTCGTGTCGCAGATCGCGCAGGGGGTGGCGGCGACCACGGGCGAGTCCTTCTTCCGGTCGCTGGTGGGGCACCTCGCGCGGGTTCTCGGGGCGGACGTCGCCTTCGTGGGCGAGATCATGCCCGGAATCGCCGGGCGAATCCGGACGATCGCGGTGCAAGCGGGCGGCGTCGCCGCGCCCGACTTCGAGTACGAGCTGGCCGGCTCCCCCTGCGAAGCCATCCTGAGTCGCGGCGTGTGCTCCTTCCCCGACCACGTGGCGGATCGCTTCCCGCGGGACACCGGCCTCGCCGAGAAGAAGGTCGAGGCCTACGTCGGCGCGCCGCTCCTCGACTCCGGGGGGCGCCCGCTCGGGCTCGTCACGGTGCTCTTCCGCCACGCGCTCGAGGAGACGGGGCTCGCCGAGAACCTGCTGCAGATCTTCGCGGTGCGCGCCTCCAGCGAGCTGGAGCGGGGCCGCGACCTGGCGGCGCTCGAGCACCTGGCGCACCACGATCCGCTGACCGGCCTTCCCAATCGCGTGCGTTTCGAGCAGGTCCTGGGCGCCGGGCTCGGCTACGGAGGAGGGCGGGTGAAAGGGAAGGGGACGCTGCTGCTGATCGACCTCGACCGCTTCAAGGAGATCAACGACACCCTCGGCCACCCCGTGGGAGACGTCCTGCTCGAGCGCGTGGCGCGGATGCTGCAGCGGGGCATGGCCGAATGCTGCAACGGCCAGGTCGCCCGGCTGGGCGGCGACGAGTTCGCCGTCTGGGTGCCGGAGATCGCCTCGCCCGGCGAGGCGCAGGCGATCGCGGCGAACGTGCTCTCGATGCTCACCGCGCCGATCGACATCGAGGGCTACCGCCTCGAGGTGGGCGCGAGCGTGGGCGTGGCGCTGGCGCCAACCCACGCGACGACGCCGACGGGGCTGCTTCGCTGCGCCGACGTGGCGATGTACGAGGCGAAGCGGCGCGGCACGGGATTCCAGGCCTACGAGGCCTCGCAGGATCCCTACTCGACCGAGCGGCTCGCGCTCCTTTCGGAGCTGGGCACGGGCGTGCGCACCGGCGAGTTGCGTGTGCACTACCAGCCGCGCGTGCGCCTGGCCGACGGCAAGATGCAGGGATTCGAGGCGCTCGTGCGCTGGCAGCATCCGCGGCTCGGCCTCCTCATGCCTTCGCGCTTCGTCCCGCTGGCGGAGCTCTCGGACGTGATCCGGCCGCTCACCTACTGGGTGCTGCAGTCGGCCCTGCGCCAGCAGCGCGAGTGGAAGGACAAGGGGATCGACACGCGCGTGGCGGTGAACCTCTCGGCGCGCCACCTCATGGACGAGGGATGCGCCGCGCAGGTCGAGCTGCTGCTCGCCACGCACGGCGTCGCGCCCTCGGCCCTCGAGCTCGAGATCACCGAGAGCGCTATCATCGCCGACCCCGACCGCGCCAGGACGACCCTCGAGCGGCTGCGCGCCCTCGGCGTGCGCCTCGCGATCGACGACTTCGGCACGGGCTTCTCCTCGCTCGCGCACCTGCGGCGCCTGCCCATCGACGCGCTCAAGATCGACGTGTCGTTCGTGCGGCAGATGCTGCAGAGCCCGCCCGACCGCGCCATCGTCGAGTCGACGATCCACCTCGCGCACGACCTCGGTCTTGCCGTCGTCGCCGAGGGCATCGAGGACGAGGCCACGCGCGATGCGCTTCGCGCGCACGGCTGCGACGAGGGTCAGGGCTACGCCATCGGCTACCCGATGGCCGTCGCGGACGCGGACGGCTGGCTCGAGCGGCAGCCGGGCTGAGGGTCCGTCAGGAGCCCGCGCCGCGCTCCGCGGCCAGGTCCCGCGCCGCCTGGCTGCCGACGGGCGTTTCCCAGAGCGAATCGGCGTCGACGCCGACGCGCCGGCGCCAGTTGGGCCGCTCGCGGTCCGTGCCCGGCAGGTTGAGCGCCGTCGTCTCCCCCGCGAGGTCGTCCGCCTGCAGCAGCGCGAGCGCGCAGGCCGTCCGGCCGATGTGGCGGTGCATCGCCTTCGCCACGTCGAGGTCGGCGGGCGCGCCGTCGACGCCCGCGGGCAGGTCTCCCGTGGAATGCAGGGCCTCCAGCAGCGCCCGCCGGTCGGTGCCGCGCGCGCCGCGGGCCGCCTCGGTCTCGCCTTCTCCGGCGAGGCCCAGGGCGCGCCTCTCGTCGATGTCGAACCCGTCCCACCAGCCGCGGATCGTGGGCAGGTCGTGCGTCGAGACGCAGGCCGCGGCCTTCGCGGGATACCGGCGCGGATCGCGGAAGCCGGCGCCGTCGCGCTCGAACCAGAGCACGCGATACGAGAGCACGTCGGCCTCCTCGAGGCGCTCGCGGAAGCCAACGGGCACGGTGCCGAGGTCCTCCCCGACGACGAGGCAGGAAGCATTGCGGCTTTCGAGGGCGAGGACGCCGAGCAGGTCCTCGAAGGGATAGCGCACGTACGCTCCCTCGAGCGCCGGGGCGCCGTCGGGCACCCAGAACAGGCGCGAGAGCCCCATCGCGTGGTCGAGCCGCAGCGCTCCCGCGTGCCGCATGTTGGCCGCGACGAGCGCGCGGAAATCCTCGTAGGTGCCGGCAGCCAGGGCCTCGGGGAGCGGCGGCGGCAGGTTCCAGACCTGGCCTTCGGGGCAGAACGCGTCCGGAGGCGCTCCCGTCGAGGCACCGCGCGCCAGGGCGGCCTGCCCGGACCACGCTTCGGCGCCGTCGGGCGCGGCGCCGACGGCGAGGTCGCGGTAGAAGCCCAGCGACAGACCGGCCTCGAGGCCCGCGCGCGCGGCACTGGCGAGCTGGCGGTCGGCAAGCCACTGCAGGTAGATGGCGAAGTCCACCTCGCGCGCGTGCCGGGCCGCGAACCTCGCCACGCCCGGGTCGCCTGGGCGGCGCAGCTCCGCGGGCCACAGGGGCCAGCCCACGCCCGGCCGCGACTCCGCGATGGCCTCGAAGGCCGCGAAGAGGCGAAGCCGGTCGCCGCCTTCGGCGACGAAGCGCCGGAAGTCTGCCACGCGCGGGTCGCCCGCGGGCCGGCGGGCGAATGCCTCGAAGCAGGCCGAGAGCACCTCGCGCTTGGCGGACCACACGGCCGCGTAGTCGACGGATGGCAGCGCGGCGAGGCGCGCGAACGGCGCGCGCTCGAGGGCGCGTCCAGCCTCCACGGAGTCCGCGCGGTCGGGCACGGCGGCGACGTCGAGGTAGATCGGGTCGAGGAAGCGGCGGTCGGAAGGGTGGTAGGGGCTCGCGCGATCGCGCTCGTGGGCGAAGAGGGCGTGCAGCGGGTTGATGCCCACGGTGGCGCCTCCCGCCCGGGCCGTGGAGCGCGCCGCCTGCGCCAGCGTGGTGAAGTCTCCGATGCCCTGGTCGCCCGGGCGCCGCAGGGCGTAGAGGTGGGCGGCGAGGCCGAAGCGCCGGCCGCCATCCGCGATCGCGGGCGGCAGGTGGCAGCGGCGGGGAACCACGAAGAGCCGCGTGGCGACGGGCTCGCCCTCCAGCGTCACCGTGCACGCGCCGGTGGGAACCGGCGGCAGGGTGACGATGCGCCTCGCGACGGTGCGCCCGTCGGCCGCGACGGCCGTCTCCACGGGGCATGCGTCGAGATCGACGCTCGCGTGGCGGACCTCCCCGTCGTCGAAGGCGATGCGAACCTGCGCGCGACCCGGCAGGCGGCGAGCGGGCGCGACGGCGAGGCGAGCCGGCTCGCCTTCGCGGCAGACGACGACGCGCGGCAGGCGGCGGCACTC
>JBBIJT010000131.1:0-9233 GCA_037445795.1 Betaproteobacteria bacterium
TTCAAGGGCACCGGCAACATGGAGATCCACCTCGACCGCCGCATGGCCGAGAAGCGGGTCTACCCCGCGATCAACGTGAACCGCTCCGGCACTCGCCGCGAGGAACTGCTGATCGCGCCGGAAATCCTCCCCAAGGTGTGGATCCTGCGCAAGCTCCTGTTCGGCATGGACGAGCTCGAGGCCACCGAATTCCTCATCGACAAGCTGCGGGCCACGAAGGGCAACGACGAGTTCTTCAATTCGATGAAGAAGGGCTGAGCGACGCTGCGGCCCGCACATCGGGGGCGCCGCTCGAGCGAACGGCAATTTGGCTCCCGATTCAGGGACTTCCGGTGCCGCCGGTCGACGCCACCGGGCATCGGAATGGTCTTCCCGTGAACGATTTCGGTGCGCCCCGGTCGAATCAGGGCGCGCAAATCCCTGATTGGCATAGGATTTGCCTTAACTGCCCGTTTCGGCGATAATGCGCGTTTCCCGGCAGCCGGTGCACGAACTCCCTAATCCCGGCGCCCCGAAGAGCGAGAAAGGCGCGAGAGACCATGAAAGAAGGCATCCACCCCAACTACCGCGAGGTCGTGTTCCTGGACACGAGCTGCGACTTCGGCTTCGTCACGCGCTCGACCGTCTCGACGAACGAGACGATCAAGTGGAAGGACGGCAAGGAGTACCCGGTCTACAAGATCGAGATCTCCGCCGAGTCCCACCCGTTCTACACGGGCAAGCAGAAGATCGTCGACACCGCCGGCCGCGTCGACAAGTTCAAGAAGCGCTACGCCCGCAAGTCCGCCACCCCGTCCTGAGACGCCACGGGGCCGGGGCGAGATCCCGGAATTTCCGCGCGCGGGGCGCCAAGTAAGCGCCCGCTCGCGTGAACCAGAAAAGGCAGCCCCGGCTGCCTTTTTTGCTGCCCCGGCTACAATGGCCCATGTCCCGCCGCCGCCCCGTGGACCGCGCGTGAACCGCGCCGCCGACCCCCTCGTCGATTCGCTCCGGCAGCGCATTGCCTACGACGGCACGCGCACCCCGGTGAAGTCCGCCCTGTTCCTCATCGTGTGCGTGGCCTGGCTGCTGCCCGGCCTCGTGGGCCACGACCCCTGGAAGACCGACGAAGCCCTGGTCCTCGGCGCCGTCGCCGGGATGCTCCAGTCGGGCGACTGGGCGGTGCCGATGCTCGCGGGCGAGCCGTTCCTGGGCCGCGCCCCGTTGTTCTTCTGGGCGGCCGCGGCGTCCGCGAAGGCCTTCGGGGCGTGGCTCCCGATGCACGACGCCGCGCGGCTCGCCTCCGGCTTCTTCATGGCCATCGCGATGGCCGGCGTCCACGTCGCGGCCGTGGCGTTGCACGGCCCCCGCGCCGGGCGGATCGCGGTGCTGCTGTTCATCGGCTGCCTCGGGCTCCTTATCCGGTCGCACGAGATGACCACCGACCTCGCGGGCCTCGCCGGCGTCTCGACCGCCATCGCGGGCCTCGCCCTCGCCGCCCGTCGCCAGTGGCCGGGCGGCGCCCTCTTCGGTGCGGGGTTGGTCATGGGCTTCCTGGGGGACGGCCTCGTGCCGGCGCTCGTCGTGGGAGGGCTTGCCCTGATGCTGCCGGCGATCGGCGCCGAATGGCGCTCGCGGGCGTATGCCGTCGCCATCGCCGCGAGCCTCGCGATGGCGCTCATGGTCGTGCTCGCATGGCTGGCCGTTCTCTCGGGCCGGTCCCCCTCGCTCTCGTCGCAGTGGCTGGAGTTCGCCCTTTCCAGCCGCTGGTCCGCGACCGCGGGGCGCGTGGAAGCGGGCGACTTCGTCTACTTCGCGCGGATCCTTCCCTGGTACGCGTGGCCTGCCCTCCCGCTTTCGGCGTGGACGGTGTGGAGGGCGCGCAAGACCCTCGCGACGCGCGCGGACCTGCACCTGCCCCTCGCGGCGTCGATCCTCTTCTTCCTCGTCCTGTCGATCGTCGCCGAGGCGCGCGAGGTGAACGCCATGCCGCTCCTCGTTCCGCTGGCGCTCCTGGGCGTGGCGGAGCTCGACTCCATGCCGCGTGGCGCGGCGAGCGCCCTCGACTGGTTCGGCGTCACCACCTTCGCCCTGATGGCGCTGCTGCTCTGGGCCGGCTTCGTCGCCGCGATGACCGGGAGCCCCGCCCCGGCAGCCGCGTGGCTCCAGCGGGAGGTCCCCGGCTTCTCCTACCCCTTCCGCTTCATCCCGTTCGCGCTGGCGGCGCTCCTCACGTGCATCTGGGTGGTGGTCGTGGCCCGCTCGTTGCGCACGACGCGCCGGGCGGTGGTCAACTGGACCGCCGGCATCACGATGGTGTGGATGCTCACGATGATGCTGGGCCTCCCCATCATCGACCATGCCCGGAGCTACCGGGGAGTGGCGGGGCAGCTCGCGGCCGAGATCGGCGACTCCCCCTGCACGCTCGCGGCCGGCGTGGGCGACGCGCAGCGCGCGCTGCTCGACTACTTCGCGGGCGTTCGCGTCGTGAGCCCGGGCCATCCCGAGGCGAAGCGGTGCAGGACCCTCCTCGCCCAGGTCTCGCCGGGGCGCGAACCGGTGATCGACGCCACGCGCTGGCGCGAGGCCTGGCGCGGATCGCGGCCGGGCGATCGCACCGAGGCCTTCGTCCTGTACCGACGCGGCTCCTGGGGCCGCCCTCAACCCTCGCGGTAGAGCAGGCCGGCGCGGACGAGCGCCTTCTCGATCTCGACGCCCGCGAAGGTCACGCCGGACAGCCCGAAGCACAGCGCCAGCTCCGCGGCCGAGAGCGGCTGCGTGTGGAAGATCCCGTTGAGCCACGGGACGTATATCACCGCGACCTGGAGCGCCACCGTGCAGGCAACCGTCGCCGCGAGCCAGGGATTGGAGCCGATGCCCACCGCCAGCAGCGAATCGCGCTCCGAGCGGACGGCAAGGGCCAGCGCAAGCTGCGAGAGCGCGAGCACGGTGAACACCATCGTCTGCCAGTGCGCCCCCATGGCAGCGGCCTGGGCCTGCGTGGCGATGCAGACACCCGCGAGCAGCATCCCTCCCCAGACGATCCGCGTCCCCATGCCGCGCGCGAAGACGCTTTCGGCCGGCGGGCGCGGCGGCCGGCTCATGAGGCCCCGCTCCGCGGGCTCGAGCGCAAGCGCCAGCCCGGGCAACCCGTCCGTGACGAGGTTCACCCACAGCAGCTGGATGGGCACGAGGGGAATCGGAAGCCCCAGGAACGGCGCCAGGAAGATGGTCCCGATCTCCCCGATGTTCCCGGTCATCACGTAGCGGATGAACTTCCGGATGTTGTCGTAGATGCGCCGCCCCTCGCGCACGGCGACGACGATGGTGGCGAAGTCGTCGTCCAGCAGGACCAGGTGCGACGCCTCGCGCGCCACGTCGGTCCCGGAACGGCCCATGGAGACGCCCACGTCCGCGCGCCGAAGCGCCGGCGCGTCGTTCACGCCGTCGCCGGTCATGGCCACGATCTCGCCCCTCGCCTGCAGCGCTTCCACGATGCGAATCTTCTGCTCCGGGCTCACTCGCGCGTACACCGCGGCGCCGCCGGCGCGCTCCCGCAGCTCCTCCGTCGACAGGCGCGCGAGCTCCGCGCCGTCCATCACCGAGCCGCCCTCGGCGAGGATGCCAAGCTCCGTCGCGATCGCGCGCGCCGTCACCGGGTGGTCTCCCGTGATCATGACCGGGCGGATGCCCGCCGAGATGCACTCGGCCACGGCGGCGGGCGCCTCGGCTCGCGGCGGGTCGATGAGGCCGACGAGGCCCAGCAGGACGAGGTCGGACTCGACGTCGTCCACGCCCTCCCCGCTGGGCAGGCGGTTCCAGCGCCGGGACGCGAAGGCAAGGACACGCAGCCCCTCCGCCGCCATCCGCTCGGCCCGCTCGAGCACCGCGTGCCGGTCGATCGCGAGCTCCTTCTGCGCCGCGGCGATGCGCGAGCACCGCGGCACGATTGCCTCCGGCGCTCCCTTGGTGAGCGCCACGAACCGGCCGCCCTCCTGGTGCACCGTCGTCATGCGCTTGCGTTCCGAGTCGAAGGGCAGCTCCATGACGCGCGGCATCGCCGCCGCGATGGCCGCCTTCTCGAAACCCGCCGACTTCGCCGCCGCGTAGAGCGCGGTCTCGGTGGGATCGCCCTGAACCTCGCCTGAGGCGCCTTCCTCGGCATCGTTGCTGAGAGCGAGGGCCCGCATGAAGTCCGCCCATGGCGCGGCCTCCGGCACCAGGTCCGCGGGCCCGACGTGGTCCACGCCCGCCCACAGGGCCGCCACGCGCATGCGGTTCTGCGTGAGCGTGCCCGTCTTGTCGGAGCAGATGCAGGTCACGGAGCCCAGCGACTCGACGGCGGGAAGGCGCCGCACCAGCGCGTTCCTGCGGGCCATCTTGCCGGCCCCGAGCGCGAGCGCCACCGTCACCACCGCAGGCAGCGCCTCGGGGATGGCCGCCACGGCGAGGCTCACGGAGGTTAGGAACATGAGCACCAGCGGCTCGCCGCGGATCATCCCGGCCACGAAGACGATGGCGCAGATGCCGAGAGCGGAGAGCGCGAGGCGGCTGCCGAAGTGCGCGAGCCGGCGCTGCAGCGGCGTCTGCCCCTCCGTGGCCGACTGGATCAGCGTGGCGATGCGGCCGAGCTCCGTTGCCATCCCGGTGGCCGCCACGATGCCGCGCCCGCGCCCGTAGGTGACGATCGTCCCCTTGTAGGCCATGTTCGTGCGGTCGCCGAGAACGGCGTCGCCCGCGGCCACGGGCGCGACCTGCTTGTCGACGGGCACGGACTCGCCCGTGAGCGCGGCCTCCTGCACCTTGAGGCGCGCGACCTCGACCAGCCGCAGGTCCGCGGGCACGACGTTGCCCGCCTCGAGGAGCACCACGTCGCCCGGCACCAGCTCGCCGGCGGCGACCTCGCTCACGCGCCCCCCGCGCAGCACGCGGGCGCGCGGCGCTCCGAGCCGGCGCAGCGCCGCCATCGTCCGCTCCGCCCGGTACTCCTGGGCGAAGCCGATGACCGCGTTGAGCACCACGATCACCACGATCGCGATGGAATCCTGCAGCTCCCCCACCATGCCCGCGACCACCGCGGCCGCGATCAGCACGAGGATCATGAAGTCGGTGAACTGGCCCGCGAGCATGAGCCACGGGGAGCGGCGCGCGCCTTCCGCCAGCTCGTTGGGCCCGTGCAGCGCAAGGCGTCGCGCGACCTCGTCGTCGGCGAGGCCCGTCTCGATGCCGGTGCCGAGATGCTCGGCCACCTGCGCCGGCTCGAGGCGATGCCAATCGGGCGCGGCCGTGACCTGCCGCGCACGACCGCCCACGCGCGGGCCTGCCGCGCGCTCGCGCTGCTCGTGGGCCTGGTGATCCATGGGCGCCGCCTCGCGGAACGACGCTTCCAGCTTGGCACCCCCGGGGGACGGGGGCGTGACCTGTGTCAATGCGCGGGGCGGCTAGCCCGCCAGCCGCCCGTCGAGCAGCTCGATCCAGTGGGACATGGGCTTCGACGTCCCCGACTCGATGTGCAGCAGGCAACCGATGTTGGACGTGCAAAGGGCGAACGGGCCGCCGGACTCGAGCGCCGCCACCTTGTTGGCGAGTAGCCTCCCGGAGAGCCCGGACTGCAGGATCGAGTAGGTGCCCGCCGACCCGCAGCACACGTGCGAATCCGGCACGGGCGTGAGCGTGAATCCCGCGTCGCGCAGGATCCCCTCGACGATGCCCTTCTGCTTGAGGCCGTGCTGGAGGCTGCACGGGGCGTGGTAGGCGATCGGGCCGGCCACCGGGCCCTTCCCGCCCAGGATCTTCGCGAGCGACGCGCGCTCGCCGTCGATCACCTGCCCCACGTCCTTCGCCAGCGCGCTCACGCGCGCGGCCTTCGCGGCGTAGGCCGGGTCGCGCTCGAGGAGGTGCCCGTACTCCGCGACCATCGTGCCGCAGCCGCTCGCCGTGATCACGATCGCCTCCGCGCCCGCCTCCACCTGCGGCCACCAGGCGTCGATCTGGCGGCGGATGCGGTCGAGGGCAGCGCCCTGCGCGTTCAGGTGGTACTCGATGGCCCCGCAGCAGCCCGCCTGCGGCGCCCGCACGAGCGAGATGCCCAGCCGGTCCAGCACGCGGGCCGTGGCGGCGTTGATGTCCGGGGCCAGGGTCGGCTGCACGCAGCCGTCGAGCACGAGCATCTTCCGCGCGTGGCGCGCGGCGGGCCAGGCGCCGGCCTCCCGCTTCGGCGGCACCTGCCTCGCGAGCGCGGCGGGAAGCAGCGGCCGCAGGAGCCTGCCCATGCCCACGCCCAACGAGAAGAGCGGCCCGGAGAGGAACGCGAAGCGCAGCAGGCGGCGGAACGCGCCGTCGGCGAACGCGCGCGGAACCTTGCGCTCCACCACCTCGCGCCCGATGTCGACGAGGCGGCCGTACTGCACGCCGGAGGGGCAGGTCGTCTCGCAGGCGCGGCAGGTGAGGCAGCGGTCGAGGTGGACCTGCGTCTTCGCGGTGACGGGCGCGCCCTCGAGCGCCTGCTTCATGAGGTAGATGCGCCCGCGCGGGCTGTCGAGCTCGTCGCCCAGCAGGTTGTACGTCGGGCACGTGGCCAGGCAGAAGCCGCAGTGCACGCACTTGCGAAGGATCGCGTCCGCTTCGCGGCCCTCGGGGGTGTCCTTGATCCAGTCGGCGAGGTTCGTTTGCATCGCGGTCGTTCAGAAGTTGTCCATGCGGCCGGGGTTGAGGATCCCGGCCGGGTCGAAGGCGTCCTTGAGGCGGCGGTGGATCTTCGCGAGGGCGGGCGCGAGCGGGTGGAACACGCCGGAGGCGCGCTCGCCGCCGCGGAAGAGCGTGGCATGCCCCCGGGCACCCGAGGCCAGTTCGCGGGCGCGTGCCGTCGCGAGCGCCCCGCTCACCCAGCGAAGCCCGCCTCCCCACTCGACGAGCTGCGGATGGCCCGCGGCAATGGGTGCGGCCGTCTGCGCGACGGAAAGCCGCCACAGGGGATGCCCGCCCGCGAAGAACGGCAGGCGGTGCTCGCGCAGCGCGTCCCAGTACGCGGCCCCGTCCGCCACTTCCTGGCCGCCGAGCTTCGCGCGCGCGGCGGCCACCGCGCTGGCGGCACCCGACAGGCGAACGCGCAGGACGCCACCCTCCCAGGCCGTGGCCGACAGCGGCAGGGGCTGACCCGCCCAGCGGTTCACGGACTCGATCATCCTCGCCTCGTCCATCTCGAAGGAGAGCGTCGTCTCCGCCGGCGGACGCGGCAGCACCTTGAACGAGAGCTCCGTCAGGATGCCCAGCGTCCCGAGCGCGCCGGCCATCAGGCGCGAGACGTCGTAGCCCGCGACATTCTTGATGACGCGCCCCCCGAAGGAGAGGTCCTCGCCCTTCCCGTTCACGATGCGCGCGCCGAGCACGAAGTCGCGCGCCGCGCCGGCATAGGGGCGCCGCGGGCCGGAGAGGTTGCAGGCCACCGTGCCGCCGATGGTGGCCGCCTCGCCGAAGCGCGGCGGCTCGAAGGGGAGCATCTGCCCCTGCGCGGAGAGCGCGGCCTCGACGTCGGCGAGGCGCGTGCCCGCCTTCACGACGAGCACCAGCTCGCGCGGCTCGTAGGCCACGATGCCGGCGTAGCCCGACATCTCGAGCGGCTCGCCGGCGCCGGGAGCGCCGTAGAAGTCCTTCGTGCCCCCGCCGCGGATGCGAAGCGGCGCCTTGCGGGCCGCGTGGTCCCGGACCCGCTCCGTGATTGACTGGATGAAGTTGTCGGACATGGTCGGCGGTTCGTCAGAATCGGGGGATGTCGGGACGGGGAACTTGCCCGCCGCGGACGTGCATGCCGCCCCACTCCGCGCAGCGCTTGAGAGTGGGAACGGCCTTCCCGGGGTTGAGGATGCCGTCGGGGTCGAAGGCGGCCTTCACGTCGTGGAAGGCGGCGATCTCGCCGTCGCGGAACTGCAGGCACATCTGCTTGAGCTTCTCGATGCCGACGCCGTGCTCGCCGGTGATCGTGCCGCCGTGTTCGATGCACAGCTCCAGGATCTTCCCGCCCAGCTCCTCGCTCCTCTCGAGCTCGCCCGCCTTGGCCGAGTCGTAGAAGATGCAGGGGTGGATGTTGCCGTCGCCAGCGTGGAAGACGTTGCCGATCACCATGCCGTACTCGCGTCCCAGCTCGTAGACGCGCTCCAGCACCTCGGGCAGCGCCCGCCGCGGGATGGAGCCGTCCAGCGTGAAGTAGTCGGGCAGCACGGTGGCGAGCGCGGCGAAGGCGCCCTTGCGCGACTTCCACAGCAGCGCCCGCTCCTCGTCGTCCCTGGCGATGCGCACCTCCGTGGCGCCGCTCGCGGCGAGGACGCGCTCCACGGTTGCGCGCGACTCGGCCGTCTCCTCGGCGCCGCCGTCGACCTCGACGAGCAGCAGGGCGTCGGCCCTGGGCAGCCCGAGCGCCATGTAGCGCTCGCACGCGTCGATCACCACGCGGTCCATCATTTCCAGCCCGGCCGGAAGGACGCCCGCACCGATGATCGCGCCGACCGCCTCGGCCCCCGCCCTCACGGAGCCGAAGGCGGCCAGCAGCGTCTCGGTCGACTCGGGCCGCGGCAGCAGGCGCAGGGTCGCGCCCGTGATGACGCCCAGGTTGCCCTCGCTGCCGACGGCGAGCGCGAGCAGGTCGTAGCCGGGCGCATCCAGCGCCTCGCCGCCGATCTCGAGCAGCTCGCCCTCGCCGTCGACGAGGCGCACGCCGGCCACGTTGTGCAGGGTGAGGCCGTACTTGAGGCAGTGGACGCCGCCCGCGTTCTCGGCGACGTTGCCGCCTATGGAGGAGATCACCTGGCTCGAGGGATCCGGCGCGAAGAAGAGCGAGGCGGGCGAGGCGGCCTCGGTCACCTGCGCGTTGCGAACGCCCGGCTCCACCGTGGCGAGCCTCGCCGCGGCATCGACCGCGAGGATGCGCCGCATCCGCGTGAGCAACAGCAGCACCCCGTCGGCCCGCGGCGTGGAGCCGCCCGAGAGGCCCGTGCCCGCTCCGCGCGAGACGACGGGCACGCCGAGCCGGCCGAGGCTGCGCACCACCTCCTGCACCTGCTCCTCGGTGTCGGGCAGCGCGGCCGCCATCGGCGTCTCGCGCCTCTGCATGTAGGCGTCCATCTCGAAGGCCGCCAGGCGCTCCGGCTCGCCGACCACGCCCATCGGCGGGCGGATGGAGGCGAGCGCCGCGAGCGCGGCGACCCGAGTGGCAGCCGACGGGGCCGGGGACATCAGAACCTCGGCAGGTCCGGGTGCGG
>JBBIJT010000132.1:0-9096 GCA_037445795.1 Betaproteobacteria bacterium
TGCTCGCCGTTGATCTTGTAGCTCGCGATGGCCGCCTGGCCCGCGGGCGAGATCACCCAGTCGACGAACTTCTGCCCGGCCTCCTTCTTCACGTGCGGGTGCTTCGCCGGGTTCACGAGCATGACGCCGTACTGGTTGAAGAGCGCCTTGTCGCCCTCGACCACGATCACGAGGTCGCCGCGGTTCTTGAACGACAGCCACGTGCCGCGGTCGGTGAGGGCGTAGGCGTTCATCGCCGAGGCCGTGTTGAGCGTTGGGCCCATGCCGGAGCCGGTCTCCTTGTACCAGGTGGTCTTGTCGAGCGTGGGATCGATGCCCGCGGACTTCCAGTAGCGCATCTCGGCGGCGTGCGTGCCGCTCTTGTCGGCGCGGGAAGCGAAAGGGGCCTTCGCGGCGGCGATGGCCTTGAGGCCGGCGATCACGTCGTTGCCCTTGGCCTTGGCGGGGTCGGCCTTCGGACCGACGATGACGAAGTCGTTGTACATGACCTCGTAGCGCTTCACGCCGAAGCCCTCGGCCAGGAATTTCTCCTCGGCAGCCTTGTCGTGCACGAACACGACGTCCGCGTCGCCGCGGCGCGCCATGTCGAGCGCCTGCCCGGTGCCCAGCGCCACGACGCGCACCTCGATGCCGGTCGCCTTCGTGAAGTGGGGCAGCAGGTCCTTGAAGAGGCCCGACTGCTCCGTGGAGGTGGTGGAGGAGACCGTGATGAAGGTGCCCTGCGCCTGCGCGGGCTGCGCGGCGAGCAGCACGGAGGCGGCGAGGGCGGCGCCCATCCAGGCGAGGCTGAATCGCCACAGGGTGCGGGGTAGGTTCATTTCCATGGAAGCTCTCCTTTGAGGAATTGAAGGGCCTCTTCCGAGGCGGGTTGCTCGAAGAAACGGTCGGCCGGGGTCTTCTCGATGGCGCGGCCGGCGTGGAGGAAGACGATCTCGTCGGCCAGGCGCCGTGCCTGGCCGAGGTTGTGGGTGGTCATGACGATGCGGGTGCCCTCGGCGGCGATGGAGGCGACGATGCGCTCCACCTCGGCAGCCGCGCCGGGGTCGAGGCTCGCGGTGGGCTCGTCGAGGAAGAGGATCTCGGGCCGCAGCGCCCAGGCTCTCGCCAGCGCGAGGCGCTGCTGCTCGCCGCCGGAAAGGACGCGCGCCGGGCGGTAGGCGATCCTGTCGAGCCCCACGCGCGCAAGCGCCGAGGAGGCCAGCTGCGTGCACGCGGGCTCGGCCATGCCGTGGACCGAGAGCGCGTAGCGGATGTTGGCGAGCGCCGAGCGGCGCAGCATCACCGGGCGCTGGAAGACCATCGCCTGCCGCGTGGGCCGCTGCCAGTTCACGGTGCCCGACGTGGGCACGATGAGGCCGTGCAGGGTGCGCAGCAGCACGCTCTTGCCGGCGCCATTGGGGCCGAGAACCACGGTGCGCGCGCCCGGCTCGAGCGTGAGGCTGAGGCCGTCGAGCGCGCGCACGCCGCCGAGGACGACGCGCAGGTCCCGCGCCTCGAGCACGAAGGGGGCGCGCTCAACCATGGCGCCTCGCGCTCCACTCGCGGACGGCGTAGGCGCCCGCGTTCACCGCGAGCACGAGGAGGATCAGCACGATGCCGAGCGCGAGCGCGAGGGGCAGGTCGCCCTTGCTCGTCTCCAGCGCGATGGCGGTGGTCATCACGCGCGTGACGCCGTCGATGTTGCCTCCGACGATCATCACGGCCCCCACCTCGGAGGCGGCGCGGCCGAAGCCCGCCAGCACGACGGTGAAGAGGGAGAAGCGCGCGTCCCACAGGATCGTGGGCACCGCTCGCAGGCGGGAGACGCCGAGGGAGGTGAGCTGCTCCTCGTACTCCTTCCAGGCGTCCTCGGCGACCTGCCGGGCGAGGGCGGCCACGATGGGAACGACGAGGATGGTCTGCGCCACGACGATGGCCGCCGGCGTGAACAGGATTCCCAGCGGACCGAGGGGGCCGGCGCGCGACAGCAGCAGGTAGGCCACGAGGCCCACGACTACGCTGGGCAGCCCAAGCAGCGCGTTCAGCACGACGATGAGCGCGCGCCGGCCGGGGAAGCGGCCTACCGCGACGAGCGCGCCCATGGGGAGGCCGATGGCCGCGCCGGCCAGGGCGGCCGCCAGCGAGAGCTCCAGCGACAGCCCGACGATGCGCGCGAGCTCCGGGTCGCCCCCGCCGATAAGCTGGAGCGCCAGGCCCAGGCTTGCAAAAATTTCAAACATTGTGCAATTTTACCAAACCGCTTGGAAAGGACGCCTTGACCCGTGCCTGCCCGGACCCCTTCCGCCCCCGCCCCCGCCCACCTCACCGTCGCCGACGTGGCCCGCCACCTGCGCCTGGGCACCCGCACGGTCTACGACCTCGTCGCGCGCAAGGGCCTGCCCCATGCCCGCGCCGGCGGGAAGCTCCTCTTCGACCTGGCCGAGGTGGAGCGCTGGCTCGCGCGGTCCGCGGGTCGCGAGGTCGCGCGGCAGGGCATGCCGCCCGCGACCCTGGGGGGCAGCCACGATCCGCTGCTCGACTGGGCGGTGCGCGAGTCGCGTTGCGGGCTGGCGCTGCTCACCCAGGGCAGCGTCGACGGCCTCGAGCGGCTGGCCCGGGGCGAGCTGGCGGGGGCGCTCATGCACCTGCCCTCCGCGGACCTCGCGGACTTCAACCGGGCCGAGGCGGACGAGCGGCTGCGCGGGCGGAACGTGGCCCTCGTCGAGTGGGCCCGGCGCGAGCAGGGCCTGCTCGTCGCGCGCGGAAACCCGAAGAGGATCCGCGGCGTGGCGGACATGGCGCGACGCGGGGTGTCGGTGGCGGCGAGGCAGGCGGGAGCGGGAAGCGCGGCGCTGCTGGATCGGCTGCTGGTGCGCGAAGGCGTCGATCGGCGGCGGCTCAAGATCGCCGCCACCGCGATGGGGGAGAACGACCTCGCGATGGCCGTGCGCTCGGGCGATGCGGACGTGGGCCTGGGCGCGAGGGCCGCGGCCATCCCGGTGGGCCTCGACTTCGTCCCGCTGGTGGTCGAGCGACTCGACCTCGGCGTCTCCCGCGCGGCCTTCTTCGAGCCGCCGCTGCAGTCGCTGTTCGCCTTCGCGCGCGGCAAGCGCTTCGCCGACCACGCCCGCTCGCTCGGCGGCTACGACATCGCCGGCCTCGGCACCGTCACCTGGAACGACCCGGAATAGGAAAAGCGGGACGGTTCTACGGAACCGGTCCATTCCGGGGTCACCCTGCGACGTGCACCAATGCGGGGAATGGACCGGTTCCGTAGAACCGTCCCGCTTCATTCCCGCATGAGGTGGATGCCGTCGCGAAGCAGGGTGACGACGACTTCGGCGCCGGCCTCGAGGCCGTTGCGGCGGGCGACGTGGAGGGGGAAGGTGACGCGCAGGGGCTCGCCGGTGGCCTCGACGCGGATCTCGGTGCTCACGCTCTCGCCCAGCGGCAGGAAGTCGGCGACGACGCCGCGCACGGGGTTCTCGCGCTCGCCGCGCGAGGGGCGGTCGCGGCGGTGCAGGATCACGTGCGATCCCGGTACCGCCCAGTGCACCTCGGCGCCGGGCGCGAAGCGATCGTCGAGCCGGCACTCGAGCCGCTGCCCCATGCCCTCGAGGAACGTGATGCCCGCGCCGGCATCGTGGCCCGCGACCCTGCCGCGGTAGATGTTCTTCACGTCCACCAGGCGCGCCACCAGCGAGTTCGCCGGTCGCGTCATCACGTCGTGCGGCGGCCCCGACTGCAGCGTGCGCCCGCGGTGCAGGATGCACAGGCGGTCGGCCAGCATCGCGGCCTCGTCGAGGTCGTGCGTCACCAGCACCATCGGCATCGCGAGGTCGCGTCGCAGGGTCGCGAGCTCGCGGTAGAGGATCTGCCGCGTGCTTCGGTCCACCGCCGAGAACGGCTCGTCGAGCAGGAGGGCCCGCGGGTCGCGGGCCAGCGCCCGCGCCACGGCCACCCGCTGCTGCTGGCCGCCCGAGAGTTCCGCGGGCCGCCGCGACTCGAGCCCCTTGAGGTTCACGCGGTCGAGGAGCGCCCGCGCACGCCAGGCCCGCGCGGGCGCCTCCACGTGGCCGAGCGCCATCTCGACGTTGCCCTGCGCGCTCATGTGCGGGAAGAGGGCGTAGTTCTGGAAGACGAACCCGACGTGCCGCTCGCGGGGAGGGAGCGACACGCCCGCGCCGGCGTCGAACCACGCTTCGCCGCCTACCGCGATCCGTCCGGCTCTTGCGTTCAGCACGCCCGCGATGCAGCGCAGCACCGTCGACTTCCCGCTGCCCGACGGCCCCACGAGCGCGAGCACCTCGCCCGCGGCGCAATGGAGCTCCACGTCGAGGGGAATGGGCCCGGCCTGCGAGAGGCGGACCTCGAGGGCGCCGGCCGCGCGCTCAGCCACGGCGCCCCGTCCCGCGCGATCCCGTGGCGTACACCACCGCCATCGCCACGAGCGACAGCGCGAGAAGCACCGCCGACATGACGCCCGCGGCCGCGTTGTCGAAGGACTGCACGCTGTCGTAGATCGCGATGGCCACCGTGCGCGTCTCGCCGGGGATGCTGCCGCCCACCATGAGAACGACGCCGAACTCACCCAGGGTGTGCGCGAAGGTCATCACCATGCCCGACAGGACGCCGGGCCAGGCGAGCGGCAGCTCGATCCGCCGAAGCGCCTGCCAGCGCGTGAGCCCGCAGCAGGCCGCAGCGTCGCGCACGTCCTGGGGGATCGTCTCGAAGGCGCGCTGCATCGGCTGCACCGCAAAGGGCAGGTTGAAGACGATGGAGGCCACGAGCAGCCCCTCGAAGCTGAAGACGAGGGGGCGTCCGAACGCCGACTGGAACCACTGGCCCACGGGCGAGGCGGCGCCCAGGCTCACGAGCAGGTAGTAGCCGAGCACGGTGGGCGGAAGGACGAGCGGCAGCGCGAGAACGGCTTCGGCCACCGGCTTCCACGCGAAGCGCCCCCAGGCGAGCGCGCGCCCGAGGGCGATGCCCAGGGGCAGCAGGACGGCCATCGTCCAGGCGGCCAGCTTGATCGAGAGGGTGAGGGCGGTCCAGTCCATCACGGGGGCAGCGCGAAGCCGTAGCGCGAGAATACCGCGCGCGCGGCCGGCCCCTGGAGGTGGCGGTAGAAGGCGCGCGCCTGCTCACCCGCGCCCTTCACGAGCGCCATGCGCTGCCTGAGGGGCGCGTGCGACGACTCCGGCAGCAACGCGAAGCGGCCGCGGCCGGCCACTTCCGGCGAGAACGTGAGGGAGTAGGCGAAGATCCCGGCGCTGGCGTCGCCGGACGCGGCGAATTGCGCTGCCTGCGAGACGTTCTCTCCCAGGACGAGCCGGCCCTGGAGCGCCTCCCACGCGCCGGCGTGCTGCAGCGCCTCGCGCGCTGCGCGCCCGTAGGGGGCGTGCGCGGGGTTCGCGATGGCGAGCTTCCCGATGCGGCCCCCGGCCGCGAGGCGCGCGACGCCGGCCAGGCCCTGCTCCGGCTCGACCGGCGAGCCCTTCGGCGCGAAGAGGACGATCCGCCCCACCGCGTAGAGGACGCCCTCGTCCTCCAGGCGGCCGTCCTTCGCGAGCGCGAGCACGTAGGACTCGTCGGCCGACAGGAAGATCTCGAAGGGCGCGCCCTCGGCGATCTGGCGGCGGAAGTTGCCGGACGAGCCGTAGGTGAGGCGCACGGACCGGCCGGAGTCGCGTGCGTACTCGCGCGCGATCTCGTCGAGGGCGAACTTGAGGTCGGAGGCCGCTGCCACGCCGGGGACGGCGCGGGCGGCGGGAGCGAAGGCCGCCGTCACGACGGCGGCCAGGATGGCGGCGAGGATGCGCGACACGGCGCGAGCCTCCCCGCCGCGGCGGGTCAGGCGGGCTTCTTCGCGTGCTCGAGGAGCTTCTGCAGCTCTCCCGACTGGTACATCTCGCGCATGATGTCCGAGCCGCCCACGAACTCGCCGTTCACGTAGAGCTGCGGGATGGTGGGCCAGTTGGCGTATTCCTTGATGCCCTGGCGGACCTCGGGGTCCTGGAGCACGTCGACGGCGAGGAAGTTCTCGACGCCGCAGAGCTGCAGGATCTGGGTGGCGGTGGCCGAGAAGCCGCACATCGGCATCTGCGGCGAGCCCTTCATGAAGAGGACGACGGGGTTCGAGGTGACGGTGCTGCGGATCTTTTCCTGGGTGCTCATGGATGGAACCTTGGTGTTGGCGCAAGCGGGAGTCGGACCGCAATCATACGACGAGAGTCGCCATTGCGTGGCGCAATGACCCCGTCAGCGGAAGGTCATTTCCACTGGCCGCCCGCCACGCGCGGGATGCCCGCGAGGTCCGCCACCGACACGATGCCGGTGATGCCCGAGGACTCGAGCAGGAGGCCGCAGGCGTCGGCCTGGTCGTACCCATGTTCAATGAGGATCCAGCCGCCCGGATTCAAGTGCTCCCGGGCTCCCGCGACGATGGCGCGGATCGAGCCGAGCCCGTCGGCGCTGCCGTCGGTGAGCGCGAGCTGCGGCTCGAAGCGCAGGTCGCCCTCGCCGAGGTGAGGGTCGCCGGCGGCGACGTAGGGCGGGTTCGCGACCACGAGGTCGAAGCGGAGCCCTTCGAGGGGCCCGTACCACGCGCCCTCGTGGAACGCGATCGTCGCGCCGTGGCGCGCGGCGTTGGCGCGGGCGATGGCGAGCGCCTCGGCGGAAGCGTCGACGGCGTGCACGACGGCCGAAGGCCGCTCGCAGGCGAGCGTGACCGCGATGGCGCCGCTGCCGGTGCCCAGGTCCGCGACGGTGGCGCGCGGCCCCATGCGTCCCAGCGCCGCCTCCACCAGCGTCTCCGTCTCCGGACGCGGGATGAGCACGCCGGGCCCCACCGAGAATTCACGCCCGTAGAACTCGCGCGCGCCGGTGAGGTAGGCGACGGGGTGCCCCATCGAGCGCTGCGCCACGAGGAGGTCGAAGTGCGCGTCCTGCGACTCGGTGAGCACGTGCATGGGGTTGGCCGCGAGCCACGCGCGGTCGACGCCGAGCAGGTGGCAGGCGAGAACGCGGGCATCGACGCGGCCGATCGCGGTGGCCGCCTCGTCGAGTGCCGCGCGGACCGTCCGCCTCACGGCGATCCCACCACGCGCACGCGCAGCGGCTGCGACTTGCCCTTCGCGGAGAGCTCGCGGACGGGAGCGTCGTCGAGCCCGGTGACGGCGGTGGCCGTCGAGACGAGGATCTCGCCGCCAGCGGCCGCGTCGCACAGGCGCTTGGCGACGTTCACCGTGTCGCCCAGCACGTCGAAGGCCATCACGGACTCGCTTCCCAGCAGGCCCTCGATCACGGGCCCGGCGTGGATGCCAAAGCCTGCCGAGAGCCCGAGGGGGCCGAGGTAGGGAGCGAGCGCCGCGCGCAGCGCCGTGGCCGCCTCCACCGCGGGCCGCGGCTGCGCGAACACCAGCAGCGCGTCATCGGCCGTGTACTTGATGCGGATGGGCGAGAAGGGCGCGACCGTGGCCTCGACCACGCCGTAGAACGCGTTGAGCATGCGCACCACCTCCTCGGGCGGCTGGCGCTCGCTCCAGGCGGTGAAGCCGCGGATGTCGAGGAAGACGACGGCGCGTTCGCGGCGCGTGGGCTCGAGGGTGGCCTCGTCCTCCACCGCGCGCTCGAGCACGCGCCGGCCCATCGCCAGCTCGGAATAGCGCCGCAGCTGCGCGGCCGTCGCGCGAAGCAGCGCCAGGTCGCCGTCGGCGGTGACCTGCGCCACGCCGATCACGAGGCCCAGCGCGAGGAGCGAGGCGGTGACGTAGCCGTGGCTCGGGTCGGCGAAGAAGCCGGCCAGGGTTGCATCGGCCGGGTTGGCCAACGCCTCGAAGATGGCGTACATCACCACGATGATGGCCGCGCGCACGACGTTTTCCACGAGGGTCGCCGCCACGCGCAGGCGCGCGTCGCCGGCGCGCAGCCGCGCCTCCTGCATCGCCCCGATGGCCGCCGAGAAGGCCCAGTAGGCGACGTGGTGGGGCGCGTCGAAGAACGCCGGGCCCTCGATCAGCCCCTCGACGAGCGTGTAGAACGCGGGGCCGATGAGGTTGCCCAGGAACGGGCGCGGCTTGCCCGCGTGCGTCCACGAGCCGAGGAACCACGCTTGCACGAGCCCCGTCGCAAGGAGGGTGTACGGGTCCGGCGAGCGAATGAAGGCGGACCATCCCTCGCGCAGCCACTCGAAGAGGACGTTGGCGAGCGGGAAGTAGGCGCTGTTCGCGAGGAACTCCCCGCGAATTGCCCCACCCCGCGTGCCCTCGAGGCGCGCCTCCAGGGCGGAGGCGGCGCTCACGGCGTGTCGGCGAGGCTCGCGAGCAGCTCGGCCTGGTGCTCGGCCATCAGCGCCCCGGTGAGCTCCGAGAGGTCGCCGTCCATGATCTGGTCGATCTTGTAGAGCGTGAGGTTGATGCGGTGGTCCGTCACGCGCCCCTGCGGGAAGTTGTAGGTGCGGATGCGGTCGGAGCGGTCGCCGGAGCCCACGAGGCTCTTCCTCTCGCTCGCCTCCTTCGCCTGCTGCTCGCGCACCTGCTTGTCCTTGATGCGCGCGGCGAGCACCCGCCATGCCTGCTCGCGGTTCTTGTGCTGGCTCCTCGCGTCCTGGCACTCCACCACGATGCCCGTGGGCAGGTGGGTGAGCCGCACGGCCGAGTCGGTCTTGTTCACGTGCTGGCCGCCGGCCCCGCTCGCGCGGAAGGTGTCGACGCGCACGTCCGACGGGTTCACCTGGACGCCCGAGGCGTCGTCCGCCTCGGGCATCACGGCCACGGTCGCGGCGGAGGTGTGGATGCGGCCCTGCGTCTCGGTGGCCGGCACGCGCTGCACGCGGTGGCCGCCCGACTCGAACTTCAGCCGCGAGTAGGCGCCCTGGCCGACGACGCGCGCGATGATCTCCTTGTAGCCGCCGGCGTCGCCCGCGCTCTCGGAAACGACCTCGACCTGCCAGCGGTTCCTCTCCGCGAACCGCGAATACATGCGGAAGAGGTCGCCCGCGAAGAGCGCGCTCTCGTCGCCGCCGGTGCCCGCGCGGATCTCGAGGAAGAGGTTCTTCTCGTCGTTGGGGTCCTTCGGCAGCAGCATCTTCTGGATCTCGGCGCCGATCGCCTCGAG
>JBBIJT010000133.1:0-9003 GCA_037445795.1 Betaproteobacteria bacterium
CCCTTCCCTGCTACCAGCAGGACAATGTCGATGTCATGCGCGGCAGCGGAACGTCCGCGCCCTGGGCCGAGACGGTGCCGCCGGGGCCCGCCATCTGCATCAGCTTGTCGAGCGGCAGGTAGAGCAGGTTCTGCCCGGCCTTCTGGTCCACGATCACCTTGCTGGTGTTGGAGAGGATCTGCTGGATCGACTCGAGGTAGAGGCGCTCGCGCGTGACCTGCGGGGCCTTCTCGTACTCGGCCAGGATCTGGCGGAAGCGCGACGCGTCGCCCTGCGCGGTGGCGATGGCCGACTGCTTGTAGCCGGCCGCCTCCTCGGTGAGGCGGGCCGCCACGCCGCGGGCGTTGGGCACCACGCTGTTGGCGTAGGCCTGGCCCTCGTTCTTGAAGCGCTCGCGGTCCTGGCCGGCGCGCACGACGTCCTCGAACGCGGCGAGCACCTGCTCGGGCGCCTGCACGTTCTGCAGGTTCACGGTGGTGATGTTGATGCCCGTCTTGTAGCGGTCGAGGATGTGCTGCATGAGCTGCTTCACGCGCGAGGCCACCTCGCTGCGGCCCTGGCTCAGCACGAAGTCCATCTTGCTCTTGCCCACCACCTCGCGGATGGAGGTCTCGGCCGCCTGCAGCACGTTGTCGTCGGGATTCCTGTTGTTGAAGAGGTAGTCCTCGGGGCTCTTCAGCGTGTACTGGATGGCGAACTGCACGTCGACGATGTTCTCGTCGTCCGTGAGCATGAGCGCCTCCTGCGGCTGCTTGTTCTTGGGGTTGCCGCGGTAGCCCACCTCGACGGTGCGCACGCCGGAGACGTTCACGACTTCCGCCGACTCGATGGGGAACGGGATGTGCCAGCGCGGGCCCGGCGCCGTGGTCTCGATGTACTTGCCCAGGCGCAGCACCACGCCGCGGCGGCCCTCCTCCACGATGTAGAAGCCGCTCGCGAGCCACACCGCGAGGACGAGGAGGACGATGAACGCGATGGAGCCGCCGAAGAAGGCGGCGCTGGGACCGTCGGAGGAAGGCCCGGGGCCGCCGGCGCGCCGGCCGCCGAAGAGGCCCGTGAGCTTCTGGTTGAGCTTCCTCAGGATCTCGTCGAGATCCGGTGGGCCTTCGTTAGGGCGTTTTCCCCATTGGGGATCGTTGGGAGGCATGCGGAGTGGGTGGCGCGGAATGAAGACGAGGGGGAAATGCGGGGCCGGGAGGGCCTTTTCAATGCAGCGTGAACGGAATGCCTACGCGGCCGGGGCGAGGGCGCGCGGATCGGTCTCGCGGGCCACCTCCGCCAGGGCCGCGCGGATCGCCTCGAGGCCGGCGCCGGTGATGGCACTCGCCTTGATATTCAATATCTTACCACAAGGATCGCGCACGACTTCGGGTTCCGCCCCGGGTATGCGGTCGATCTTGTTCCAGATGACGATCTGGGGGATGTCGGCGGCCCCGATCTCGGCCAGCACGACGTTCACGGCGTCGACCTGCTCGTCGTGCCTCGCGCTGGAGGCGTCCACCACGTGCAGCAGGAGGTCGGCCTGGATCGTCTCCTCCAGCGTCGAGCGGAAGGCCGCCACCAGGCCGTGCGGGAGGTCGCGCACGAAGCCCACGGTGTCGGAGAGCGAGGCATGCACGCCCTCGCCCAGGTGCAGGCGCCGGGTCGTGGGGTCCAGCGTCGCGAAGAGCTTGTCGGCCACGTAGGCGTCGGCCCGCGTGAGGCGGTTGAAGAGCGTGGACTTGCCGGCGTTGGTGTAGCCCACGATCGACACGCGCAGCATGCCGGAGCGGCTCCGGGCGGCGCGCTGCGTGGCGCGGGTGCGGGCCACCTTCTTCAGGCGCTCCTTCACCTTCTTCACGCGCTCGCCGATGAGGCGGCGGTCCAGCTCGATCTGCTTCTCGCCCGGGCCGCCCGTCTTGCCGAGGGCGCCGCGCTGGCGCTCGAGGTGGGTCCAGCCGCGCACGAGCCGCGTCGACAGGTGCTCGAGGCGGGCCAGCTCGACCTGGAGCTTGCCCTCGTGGCTGCGGGCGCGCTGGGCGAAGATCTCGAGGATGAGGTCGGTGCGGTCGTAGACGCGCACCTTGGGGCCGCCCTCGGAGAGCGCGCGCTCGAGGTTGCGGACCTGGGCGGCGGTGAGGGCGTTGTCGAAGACGACCGTGGTCGCCTCGTGCAGGCGGCAGAGGCGCTGCAGCTCCTCCACCTTGCCGGAGCCGGCGAAGGTCGCGGCGTCGGGGCGGTCGCGGCGGCCGGAAAGCACCTCGCAGACCCGGGCGCCGGCGCTTTCGACGAGGCTCGCGGCCTCCTCGGCGCGATCCGGGGCTCCCCGCTTGCCGATTTCGAGGCAGACGAGGACGGCACGGTCCCTCCGGGGGACCGCGGGATCAGGATTCCGGGGAATGTTCAGACGGGACCGACACCGGGCGCGCCGGCACCACCGTCGAGATGGCGTGCTTGTAGACCATCTGCGTCACGGTGTTCTTGAGAAGGACGACGTACTGGTCGAACGACTCGATCTGGCCCTGCAGCTTGATGCCGTTCACGAGGTAGATCGAGACCGGCACGTGTTCTTTTCTGAGGATGTTCAGGAAAGGATCCTGAAGAAGTTGCCCCTTGTTGCTCATTGTTATGCCCCTTTTAGTTGCGGGTTCAATGCCGGTCCGGCCTTGTCACTCACCCATGCGGCCGGTCCGTCTTCCAACCGTACGACTCTATAGGAAAGCGGGTTCCCCCGCCACCTTACGACGGACACCCCCCGCCTCCCCAAGTTCCCCCCACGGGGCCTGACCGGATTAGATTTTCTAATCCGATTAGGTCAGGCGCCGTAGGTCTTCTTCTGGTAGCGCTTCAGGCGGCGCTTCTTGGCTTCCTGGCGGGGGGTGAGGTTGGGGCGCTTCTTGCCCTCGTAGGGGTTGGCGCCCTGGCGCAGCTCCACCCGCAGGGGGGTGCCCTTGAGCTTGAAGACCTTGACGAAGGTGTTCTCGAGGTAGCGCCGGTAGCCGTCCTTGATGGCGGCGACGGAGGTGCCGTGGATCACCACCACCGGGGGGTTCGAGCCGCCCTGGTGGGCGTAGCGCAGCTTCGGGCGCATCTTGCCGGCGAGCGGCGGCGCCTGCTTCTCGATGGCCGCCTGCAGCGCCCGCGTGAGCTTCGGGGTGGAGAGCTTGGCCATCGCCGCGGCGAAGGAGCCGTCCACCGCCTTGAAGAGGGCCTTGAGCCCCGTGCCCTTGAGCGCCGAGATGGGCACGAACTCCGCGAAGTCGAGGAAGGCGAGCTTCCTCTCGAGGTCTATCTGCGTGTCGTTGCGCTTCTCGGCGTCGATGGCGTCGACCTTGTTCACGGCCACGACAAGCGCCCGCCCGGCCTCCAGGATGTAGCCGCCGATGTGCGCGTCCTGCTCCGAGATGTCCTGCGCGCAATCGACCACGAGCACCACCACGTTGGCCCGCTCGATGGCCTGCAGCGTCTTCACCACCGAGAACTTCTCGACCGATTCCCACACCTTGCCCTTGCGGCGGATGCCCGCGGTGTCGATGATCGTGTAGGGCTTGCCCTGCCAACTCGCCTCGACCTCGATCGCGTCGCGCGTGGTGCCGGGCTGGTCGAAGGCGATCACGCGCTCCTCGCCGAGGATGCGGTTCACGAGCGTGGACTTGCCGACGTTGGGGCGCCCGACGATGGCCACGCGCGGGTGCTCGGGCTCGGCGTCCGCGTCCTCCTTGTCCACCGGGAACGGCGCCAGCGCGTCCTCGATGAGCTGGCGGACACCCTCCCCGTGCGCCGACGAGATCGCGTGCGGGGCGCCCAGGCCCAGCTCGTGGAACTCCGCGACGGCGAGGTCCTCCTGCATGCCCTCGGTCTTGTTGACCGCGAGCCACACCGGCGCGCCGCGCTCCCGCAGCAGCGTGGCGATGCGCTTGTCCTGCGGCGCGAGGCCCGCGCGGCCGTCCACCACGAAGATGACGACGTCGGCCTCGGCGATGGCCTCCTGCGCCTGGCGCGCCATCTCGGAGAGGATGCCGTCCTTGGCCACCGGCTCGAAGCCGCCGGTGTCCACCACGATGAAGGGCTTCTCGCCGAGGCGCCCGCGGCCGTAGTGGCGGTCGCGCGTGAGGCCCGGCATGTCGTGCACGATGGCGTCGCGCGAGCGCGTGAGGCGGTTGAAGAGCGTCGACTTGCCCACGTTGGGGCGGCCGACGAGGACGACCGTGGGTTTCATGGGCGGCGCGTGCCCTGCCGGCTCAGAAGCCGACGAAGGAGACCGTTCCCCCTGCCGTCTGGACGAGGACGCCGGACTTGTGCGGCACGAGCGCGCGCACGGCGCCGCCGTCCACCTGGATACGCCCGATGAAGGCGCCGTCGTCGCGGGAGAGCACGTGCAGGTAGCCCTGCGCGTCGCCCACCACGACCTTGCCGTCGACCACCACGGGGGTGGTGAGCTTGCGGCGCTGGAGCTTGTCCTGCTTCCAGCGCGAGGCGCCGCTGTCGCGGTCCAGCGCGTGGACGTTGTCCTGGTCGTCGGCGAGGTAGGCGCTCTTGTCGTCGAGCACGAGGCCTGAAGCGCTCGAGACGTCGCGCGTCCACAGCGTGTTGCCGCCCTGGATGTCGAAGCAGGCCGCCTTGCCCTGGAAGGCCGCGGCGCAGATGCGGGTGCCGTCGATCACCGGGACGCCGGCCACGTCCGCCACGCGCTCGAGCTCCGTGGAGCCCGTCGGCAGGCTCACGGTCACTTCCCACACGAGCTTGCCGTCGTCGATGTCGAGCGCGATGAGCTTGCCACCCGGGTAGCCCGCGACCACGTTGGCGGGCGCGGCGAGGACGCCCGTGGCCGCGCGAAGCAGCAGCGCCGGCGTCGGGCGCTGGTAAACCCACTGGCGCTTCCCGTCGTCGACGGAGAGCGAGAAGATGCGGCCGTCGGCCGTGCGCACGATGGCGCGCTTGCCGGCGATCACCACGGGCGCGAGCACCTCGCCGCCCACGTTGCCCGTCCACTTCGGCTTGCCCGCCGCGTCGAAGGCCAGCACCTCGCCCTTGGCGGTGGCGACGACGACGAGGTCGCCCTCGCCGCCCGCGCCGGAGGAGAGCTTGCGGCCCGCCTCGAAGCGGCTCGCCACGCGGCCGCTGTCGGCGTCGAGGATCGTCACCGTGCCGTCGGCGGCCGCGGTGAGGATGCGGTTGCCGTCCACCTTGGGCACGAAGCGGAGATCCTCCGCCTTGCCCACGGAAGCGGTCCAAAGCACCTTGGGCGCGACCGTCGACTTGATCTCCGTGAGGGGCGAAGGCTTCTTGCTCTCGTCCTGGAACCAGCCGAAATAGCTGCAGCCGCCCAGCGCAAGCGCGCAGAGCGCGGCGACGGCGCGGCCCGAGGGTCTCATTGCCCGCCCCCGAGCGCGCCGAGCTTGAGCTCCGTCAGCGAGCGCAGCGGGCTCCTCGGGTCGCTCTTGTCGATGGCGAGCTTGTAGGCGGCGCGCGCCTCGTCGATGCGGCCCTGGGCGAAGTGGATGTCGCCCTTCAGGTCCGCCACCGGCCCGATGAAGGCCTCGTCCTTGTTGCCGTCGAGGACCTTGAGCGCCTCGTCGTACTTCTTCTGGTCCATGAGCACGGCGGCGAGCCGCACGCGCGCGACTCCCTTGTGCTCCTCGCGGCCGTTGGCGAGCACCCATTCGAGCTGCGCCTGCGCGCCCTTGAGGTCGCCCGAGTCAAAGGACGCCTTGGCGGCCACGAGCGCGGACTCCGAGGCGAAGAACGAGCCCGGGTACTTGTCCATCACGGCCTGCGCGATGGCCACCGCCTTCTTCGGGTCGCCGGCCGCCTTGTTGATCTCGGCGGCCATCGCGGCGGCGTCGGCCGTCTGCTGGTCCGACCAGTACTGCCAGCCCTTGTAGCCGGCCACCGCCAGGACGAACGCGGCCACCGCGCCGTAGACGAACTTGGAGTTGTCTTCCCACCAGTGCTGGATGGCGGCTATTCGTTCCTGCTCTTCGAAATCGTAGGATCCTGCCATGGGTCTTCTTCCGGGATGCGGGGTGTCGGGGAGCGCGTTCAGGGCGCGCGGCGAAGGCGCGGGAGTGCTTCTTCGGGGGTGAGGAGCTGCTGCTCGCCGCCGTCGCGGAGGGGCTTCAGGGTGAGCTTTCCGGCGGCGATTTCGTCGTCGCCGAGGATTATAGCGAAGCGGGCGCCGCTCGCGTCGGCCTTCTTCATCTGCGACTTGAAGCTGCCGCCGGCGCCCATGACGCACGCGAGGCCCGCGTCGCGCAGCCGCTCGGCCAGGCGCCACGCCTCGGCCGAGGCCGCCTCGCCCGCGTGCACGACGAAGGCGTCGGGCTCCTGCGCCGCCGCGCGCCCGAAGGCCTGCATCGTGAGGACGATGCGCTCCATCCCCAGGCCGAAGCCGCAGGCGGGCGTGGGCTTGCCGCCCAGCATCGCGAAGAGGCCGTCGTAGCGGCCTCCCCCGGCGATGGTGCTCTGGGCCCCTATTCGATCGGTGATCCACTCGAACACGGTGCGGTTGTAGTAGTCCATGCCGCGCACGAGCCGCGGGTTCACGGTGAATTCCACGCCCGCTTCGGAGAGCAGCCGCTTCGTCCGCTCGAAGTGCCCGGCCGCGCCCTCGCCCAGGTGGTCGAGGAGCCTGGGCGCCCCCTCGATCATCTCCTGCATGGCGGGGTTCTTCGAGTCGAGGATGCGCAGGGGGTTCGAGTGCAGGCGGCGCCTGGCGTCCTCGTCGAGGAGCTCCGCGTGCCTCGTGAAGTACGCGATGAGCTTCTCGCGGTGCGCGAGGCGGTCGGCCGCGTCGCCGATGGAGTTCACGTGCAGCTCGATGGGCCCGATGCCGAGCGCCTTCCAGAGGCGCGCGAGCATCACGATCTGCTCGGCGTCCACGTCCGGGCCCTCGAAGCCCAGCGCCTCGACGTCGTACTGGTGGAACTGGCGCTGGCGCCCCTTCTGCGGGCGCTCGTAGCGGAACATGGGCCCGGCGGTCCACACGCGCATCGGCCCGTTGTAGAGGAAGTTGTGCTCGATGGCGGCGCGCACGATGCCGGCCGTGGCCTCGGGGCGCAGCGTGAGGCTGTCGCCGTTCCTGTCGTCGAAGGTGTACATCTCCTTCTCGACGATGTCGGTCACTTCCCCGATGCCGCGCACGAAGAGCGCCGTGGGCTCGACGATGGGCGTGCGGATGTTGCGGTATCCGTACTGGCGGAAGACCTCGCGGCAGGCGTCCTCGAGCTTCTCCCACAGGGGGGAAGCGTCGGGGAGGATGTCCTCCATGCCCCGGATTGCCTGGATCTTGCTGCTCATCGTTCGTGGCGGGGCATGGCTGTTTGTCTGGATGGCGCGCCGGAGGCGCTTATGCCCCGGATTGCCTGGATCTTGTTGCTGCTCATGTTGTTGTTATTCGGCGGGAGAAATGGCAATCGTCTTCTTGCGTTGGGCGGATCGCTTCGGGGCGCCGGGCGCGTAGCGCGTGCGCACGTAGTCCTCGACGATGGCCTGGAACTCCTCCGCGATGCGCTCGCCCTTGAGCGTCACCGTCTTCTCGCCGTCCACGAAGACGGGCGCCACGGGCTTCTCGCCCGACCCCGGCAGCGAGATGCCGATGTCGGCGAGCTTCGATTCGCCCGGCCCGTTCACCACGCAGCCCATCACCGCGACGTGCATCTCCTCGACGCCGGGGTACTGCGTCTTCCACGCCGGCATCTGCGAGCGCAGGTAGGACTGGATCTTGTCCGCGAGCTCCTGGAAGAAGGTGCTGGTGGTGCGCCCGCACCCGGGGCAGGCGGACACCTGCGGGGTGAAGGAGCGAAGCCCCATGGTCTGCAGGATCTCCTGCGCCACGATCACCTCGCGCGTGCGGTCGCCGCCGGGCTCCGGGGTGAGCGAGACACGGATCGTGTCGCCGATGCCTTCCTGCAGAAGCACGCCCATGGCGGCCGTGGAGGCGACGATGCCCTTGGAGCCCATGCCGGCCTCGGTGAGGCCCAGGTGCAGCGGGTAGTCGCAGCGCGCGGCCAGCGCCCGGTAGACGCGGATGAGGTCCTGCACGGCCGAGACCTTGCAGGACAGGATGATGCGATCGCCCGGAAGGCCGATCTCCTCGGCCCTGGCCGCGCTCTCGAGCGCCGAGACGATGAGCGCCTCGCGCATCACCTCGTCCGCCTCCTTCGGCACGGGGAGCCTCGCGTTCCCGTCCATGAGGCGGGCGAGCAGCTCCGGGTCGAGCGAGCCCCAGTTCACGCCGATGCGCACGGGCTTCGCGTGCTCGATGGCCTTCTCGATCATCGTCGCGAACTGGTCGTCGCGCTTCGAGCCGTGGCCCACGTTGCCGGGGTTGATGCGGTACTTGTCGAGCACCGCCGCGCATTCGGGCACCTGCGCGAGCAGCTTGTGGCCGTTGAAGTGGAAGTCGCCGATGAGCGGAACGCTCACGCCCATGGCCACGAGGCGGCTCGCGATGGCGGGCACCTGCCGGGCCGCCTCCAGCGTGTTCACCGTGATGCGCACGGCCTCGCTGCCGGCGCGCGCGAGCGCCGCCACCTGGTCCGCGGTCGATTTCGCGTCCTCGGTGTCGGTGTTGGTCATCGACTGGACGAGGATGGGCGCGCCGCCGCCGACGGGCTTGCCGGCGATGCGGACCTGGCGCGAGGGACGGCGCGGGACAGGGCTCATTCGGCTCGGACCCGGGCTAGGGAAGCGTGAAGCGGGCGACGGCCACGCGCGTGTGCGGCGCGAGGTCGACCTCGCGGCCGTTGAACTGCAGGCGCACCTCGGGGGCGTTGCCGATCACGAGGGTGAACGGGGGCTTGCCCGTGACCTCCGTGCTGGAGCCGCCCGGATGCGTGCGCGACAGGAGCAGCTTGCCCTTCCCGTCGGTGATCTCGACCCAGGCGGCGCCGCGGAAGGTGAGCCGGATGAGGCCCTCGCCCGGGGCGACCTTGGCCGGCTCGGCGGCGGCCGGTGCGGCCGCCTGCGGGGCGGGCTGCTGCGCCGCCGGGGAAGGCGCGGGAGCGGGGGCCTGCGCCGGGG
>JBBIJT010000134.1:0-8996 GCA_037445795.1 Betaproteobacteria bacterium
TGCGCAGCCCGCCACGGCGCGCACGCCGGCCTCCTCCGCGCGCAGCGCGGCGATCCAGTCGTCGTCGAGCGCGCCGCGCCGGGCCTGCGTGGCGAGCGCCGCGCAGGTGGCGGCCGCCGGCCCCACGACCACTTCTCCCACGATCCCGTCGGGATCGCGGCGGCGCTCGTCGGGCTGGATCGCGACGAGCGGCGGGCGGTGGCGCGCGAGCCACGTCGCGAGCGTCTTCGAGGTGGGGATGCCTCCCAGCCGCAGCACGAAGTCGGGCGCGAGGCCCGCGACCGCCTCGTCGCGCAGGAAGAGGTCCGCATGCGAGAACACCGCTGCGCCCGCGGGGGCCCTGGAGGAGCGAAGACCCGAGGCGATGTCGGCGAAGACCGGCGCGCCGCAGGCGGCGGCGAGGCCCAGCACCGCTTTCGCGTCGGCGGCGCGGACCGCCCCGGGCCCCGCGACGATGAGCGGTCGCCTGGCCTTTCGCAGCTTATCGGCGATCGCGGCCAGCGTCGGCAGCGCCGGCACGCCCGGCGTCGCGGCCGCGACGGGCGGAAGCGCCGCGCGAATCGCGGGCTGCAGCGCGCCCCACGCAGCCTCGCACGCCGGCCTCTCGGAGGGGGGCGGCACGAGCGGCTCTCGGTAGGGCAGGTTGAGGTGCACCGGGCCCATCACGCCGGCCATCGCGGCGGCGCAGGCGTCGAGCGCGGCGCGCGCGGCCGACCCGGGCGTCGCCGCGGGATCGTCGGGGCAGGGCAGGTCGCGGAAGAGCCGCACGTGCGTGCCGAAGAGCCCCACCTGGTCGATGGTCTGCGGGGCGCCGCTGCCGCGCAGTTCCGGCGGGCGGTCCGCGGTGAGGAGCACGAGGGGAACGCCGGCGAGGAAGGCCTCGGCCGCGGCCGGCAGGAAGTTGGCGGCGGCGGTGCCCGAGGTGCAGGCGACGGCGACGGGCGAGCCCGTGGCCTTGGCGATGCCGAGCGCGAGGAAGGCGGAGCTGCGCTCGTCGAGCTGGACCGTGATCGCGAGCCGCCCGTCGAGATGCGCCGCCATGGCGAGCGGCGACGAGCGCGAGCCGGGGCTCAGGCACAGGTGCCGCGCGCCGCCGGCGACGAGGCCCTCCACGAGGGCCCGCGCGGCGAGGAGGTTGGCAAGCGCCGTCGGCGCGGGACCCGGGGACCCGTCGCCCGCCCGCGGGGCGACGCCCCCGCCGGCCGAGGTCACGCCCGCTCCGCGAACAGGTTGATGAAGGAGGCGGCCTTGCGCGCGGTCTCGTCCCACTCCGCGGCGGGGTCGGAGCCGCGCACGATGCCGGCGCCGCCGTAGGCGATCATGCGGCTGCCGCGCACGACGCCGGAGCGGATGGCCACCGCGAAGTCCGCCGCGTCGTGGCCCACCCAGCCCACGAGCCCGGCGTACCACCCGCGCGGCCGCCCCTCGAGGGCGTGGATGAGATCCATGGCGGCGAGCCTCGGGGAACCCCCCACCGCCGGCGTGGGATGCAGGCTGCCCACGAGCTCGTGGAGCCCCACGCCCGGGCGAAGCTGCGCGCGGATGGGGCTCCAGAGGTGCAGCACCTCGGCGAGCGAAAGGATGCGCGGGGAGGGAGGCGACTCGACGGCGCGCGCGTGCGGCGCGATGGCGGCGAGGATCTCCTCGAGGACGATGCGGTGCTCGCGGCCGTCCTTCTCGCTCGCGAGGAGCGCCGAGGCGTTGGCCGCCTCGGCCTGGGGCGAGGCCCCGCGCGCGATGGTGCCGGCGAGGCAGTCGCAGGCCACCGACTCGCCGCGCAGCGACACGAGCCGCTCGGGGCTCGCGCCCATGAACGCGGAGTCGCCGTCGAAGCGCAGGCAGAAGCGCAGCCCGTGCGGGTCCCGCGCGTGCACGAGGCGGTGCAGCTCCCACGGGTCGATGGGGCGGTCCGCGTCGAGGACGATGTCGCGCGCGAGCACTACCTTGCGGACGGCGCCGGAATCGATGGCGCGCAGCACCTCCGTGACCGCCTGCGTCCAGCGTTCCCGCGAGCCGGCCGGCACGGTCTCGCGGACGCGGATGGGCCGTGCGGGCGCGGCGGGCTCCCGGGCGGCCTCGCGCAGGCGCTCGACGAGCGAGTGCGCTTCCGCCTCCGGAGTCCCCAGCACGACCGCGTCGGCGCGGCCGCCACTTTCGCGGACGAGCACGCGCGGCAGGACGAACCGCGCGGCCAGGCCCGCGGGCCAGTCGGCGTTGGCGCCGTGGCGCGGGTCGAAGGCGAGGCCGCCGAAATAGCGCAACAACCCTGGCTCGGGGGAAATGCCCGCGAGCACCTTGAGCCGTTCCCGGGCCCGGGCCAGCACTTCCAGGGCGCCCGAAAATCCGCAGCCCGCCGGCGCCGTGAGGCAGTCCAGCTCGCCCAGGGCGAGCCAGCGCTCGTCGCGCGTCGAGGAATCCGACCAGGCGACCTGCGGCAGGCAGGGCCCGTGGGGATCCAGCCGCGCCGCGAGGGCGTGGAGATCCGGGCAGTCGAAGGACGTGCGGGTGCCGACGCGGGCGAGGCCGGGCTCGATGGCCGGCGTCGTCGTCACCACGTCATCCACGGGGGGCCTCCGGCCGCGGGGGCCAGGTGATGCGCCAGGGGGTACGGTCGCGTTTCATGTCGGTCCCGAATTATACAAACCGCGCCCCGCCGGAGCCTGCGGAGAATCAATGCGGGCCGGGGGCGGCAGGCATTAGAAAAACTATCCCTTCGCATTCGGAAATCTCGCTTGTCTCCCGCTTCGCTGCAGCGCAGCATTTCTCCATCGACGCGGCGCCTCGGCGGTCGGGGTTCGCGCGCAACACCGAAAGCGACAACATGAAACTGAAAGTCACCTCCTCCAAGGTCGTCCTCGAGCCCGGCCAGGTCCTCACCCTCGACGACGCCGAAGGCGTGCACATCCGCCCGGTCGGCGCCAAGGTCTGGGTCACCGAGGAAGGCGATTGCAGCGACTTCGTGGTGAACCCCGGCGAGGACTTCATCGTCGCCCACAAGGGCCGGACCGTCGTCCAGGCCATCGACACCACCTGGGTGGACCTGCAGGAAGCCGCCTGAACCGCCGGCCCCTTCCCCGCTAGGCGATCTCCGACTTCAGCCAGTCCACGAACGCACGCGCCTGGGGCCGCGCCTCGGCGCCCGGGGCGTACACCGCGTGCATGGCGCGCGGGATCCGAAGCCGCTTGCCGAAGAGCGGGACGAGCTGCCCCTCGCGCACGAGGGATTCCACGATCGTGAGCCGCCCCAGGGCCACCCCCTGGCCGTGCAGCGCCGCGTTGACCACCTGGTCGTACTGGCCATAGGTGAGCGTCCCGAGCGGAACGAGGTCCGCGAGCCCGTTGGCCTCGAGCCAGGCCGCCCAGGCGAGCCACGGCCAGCGCCCCTGCGGGTCGTGCAGCTGCAGCATCACGTGGTGGCGGAGGTCGGCGGGCTTCGCGAGGGGCGCCTTGGCCTCGCGCAGGTACGCCGGGCTCGCCACCGGGCATAGCTGTTCCCCCGCCAGCGGGACCGCGCCGGGCGGCTCCCTCCCCGACGGGATGTCGCGGATGGCCAGGTCGATGCCCTCGCGCGCCAGGTCGACCACCTCGTGCGTCGCCGCGATCCGCACGTCGACGCCGGGGTGCTCGCGGCGGAACCGCGCGAGCCGCGGCACCAGCCAGATGGAGGCGAACGAGACGGTCGTCGTCACCGTGAGCACGTGGCCACGGCTCGCCTCGCGCGCGCGCTGCGTCGCGGCGCGAAGCTCGGCCAGGGCGGCCTCCGCGGCCCGGTAGTACGCCTGCCCCGCCTCCGTGAGCGCGAGGGCGCGGTGGCGGCGCTCGAAGAGCTTCACGCCGAGGAACTCCTCGAGCGCCTGAACCTGGCGGCTCACCGCCGACTGCGTGACGAAGAGTTCCCCGGCCGCCTGCGTGAAGGACAGGTGCCGAGCGGCCGCCTCGAACCCGCGCACGAGGTCGAGGGGCGGCAGGGGGCGGGCGGGCTTATGCATGCGCTGCACTCATGCGAGACATGCGTCCTTTTCGTTTGTGCTGCAGAGGCGGTGTAACGATACTGGGCGCACCCATCGGGCATTTTGCATTCCAGCCACTCATCCTGCAAGGAGGCGCCATGAACCTGCGAGTCGAATCTCCCGTCCTGTCCCTCGCGGCCGGCCAGCACCTCACGCTCGACGACGCGTGCGGGACCCGGATCGAGCCCTTCGAGGGATCCCTCTGGATCACCGAGGAGGGGGAGCCGCGGGACTTCGTCGTGATGGCCGGCGACGCGTTCGTGGTCGCGCGCCAGGGTCGCACCGTCGTCCAGGCCCTCGTCGCCTCGCGCGTCGAGCTGAGCGACGAGGACCTCTGCGCCGCGAACGACGCCTGATCAGGTATTCGGCGCCCGGTCGAGGAACATCGCGTCGCCGTAGGAGAAGAAGCGGTAGCGCCCGGCGACGGCGTGGGCATAGGCGCGGCGGATGAGCTGCGTGCCTGAAAAAGCGGAGACCAGCATGAGGAGCGTCGATCTCGGCAGGTGGAAGTTGGTGAGCAGGCGGTCCACGACCCGGAACCGGAATCCGGGGACGATGAAGAGCCTCGTCTCGGCCGACCTTGCCTCGAGCGGGCCCGCTGCGGCCGCCGACTCGAGGGCGCGCAGCGTCGTCGTGCCCACGGCCACCACCCGCCCGCCCCTCGCCCTCGCCGCCTCGATCGCGCTCACCGTGGCCTGCGGGATGACGTACCACTCCTCGTGCATGACGTGCGAGGCGATGTCCTCGCCGCGCACCGGCTGGAACGTGCCCGCGCCCACGTGCAGCGTCACGCGCGCCGTCGCGATGCCCCTGGCCGCGATCGCCGCGAGCACGGCGTCGTCGAAGTGCAGGCCGGCCGTGGGCGCGGCGACCGCGCCCGGCACCGCCGCGTACACCGTCTGGTAGCGCGACTCGTCGTCGGCGCCCGGCGCGTGCGTGATGTAGGGCGGCAGCGGCACCTCGCCGTGCGCCGCCAGGATGTCCGGCACGGGGCCACCCTCGACGAACCGGAGCTCGAAGAGCTCGCCCCGGCGACCGGCCACCTCGGCCACCACCCCGCCCGCGAAGTGAATCCGCCGGCCGGCCTTTGGCGTCTTGCTCGCGCGCACGTGGGCGAGCGCGACGTCCGCGGCGACCACGCGCTCCACCAGCACCTCGACCTCGCCGCCGGAGTCCTTGCGCCCGCGAAGCCGCGCCTTCATCACGCGCGTGTCGTTGAATACGAGGAGGTCGCCGGGATCGAGGAGGCCGGGGAAGTCGCGGAACGCGAGGTCGCGAAGCTCGCCCGAGGGCTCCACGCGCAGCAGGCGGCTGGCCGCGCGCTCCATCGCGGGATGCTGCGCGACGAGCTCCGGCGGCAGGTCGTAGTCGAAGTCGGAGATCTTCACGGGCCCGTGGCCCCCACGGGAACCAGGCGCCCGCCGGCGTCGCGGCGGCAGGCGCGCTCCTCCGTCACCACGAAGTCGGCCGGGATGTCCCACGGCTGTGGATGGATCGTCTCCATCCGCGCCATCTCGTAGGTGACGCCGATCACGCGGGGCCGCACGGCGAGGCTCGCGAGCGTGCGGTCGAAGAACCCCGCGCCGTAGCCCAGCCGGTAGCCCCCGGCGTCCCACCCGTTCATCGGCAGGAGGACGGTGTCGGGCACCACGTCGGGAGACTCCACCGGGTAAGGGATGTCCATCGCCCCCTTCGCGAGCCGCACCCCGGGATGCCACTCGCGAAAGGCGAGCGGCGTGCGCGGCGCGACGACGACCGGGAGCGCGGTGACGGCGCCGCGCTCGCGCAGCCGCTTGCCGAGGTAGCGCGCGTCGTACTCGCCGAGCACCGGCCAGCAGAAGGCCACGGTGCCGCGCGCGAGGTCCGGGAACGCGGCCTCGAGGTGCGCGTCGATGCGCTCGCGCCACGCGGCGAGCGTGGTGGCGTCCACGGCGCCGCGCGCGGCGAGGAGCCGGGCCCGCTCGGACCTGCGCCAGGCCTTCAGCTCGTCGGGGCTCATGGGCGGCGCGCCGGGGTGGAATCCATGCGTCGATTATAATTTCCCTTCCATCCTCCGCCGGGATGGCGGAATCGGTAGACGCAGCGGACTCAAAATCCGCCGGTCGCGAGACTGTGAGGGTTCGAGTCCCTCTCCCGGCACCATCGGAACCGAACGCTTGGCCGATCCCGACATCCTCGTGCGCCTGCAGGGCGTGTCGAAGGACTACCCCAAGGTCACCACGGGCGGCGACCGCATGCGCGCGCTCGCCTCGCTCGCCTTCGGCCGCAGGGAGTACCCGAGCTTCCGCGCGCTCGACGGCATCGACCTCGAGGTGCGGCGCGGCGAGTCGGTCGGCGTGATCGGCGAGAACGGCGCCGGCAAGTCGACGCTCCTCAAGATCATCGCGGGGGTCGCGCGCCCGACGGCCGGCACGGTCGCGATCGCGGGCCGCATCGGCGCGCTCCTCGAGCTGGGCAGCGGCTTCCACCCCGAGTACACCGGGCGCGAGAACATCGAGCTATCCGGGGCGCTCGCGGGGCTGTCGCCGCGCGAGGTCGCCCGCAAGGCGCACTCGATCATCGACTTCGCCGACATCGGCGAGCACATCGACGAGCCGATCAAGCACTATTCGTCGGGCATGGTGGTGCGGCTGGGGTTCGCCGTAGCCACCGCGCTCGAGCCCGAGCTGCTCATCACCGACGAGGTGCTCGCGGTCGGCGACGAGTCGTTCCAGAAGAAGTGCATCCAGTGGCTCGAGGGCTACCGCGCCGGCGGCGGCACGCTGCTCCTCGTCTCGCACAGCATGTATCACATCCAGACGCTCTGCGGCCGCGCCCTCTGGCTGCACCACGGGGCCGAGCGCATGCAGGGCCAGGCGTTCGAGGTGACGCGCGAGTACCTCGCCTACCACGAGGCCAAGACGGCCGCCGCCGCGAAGGCGCCGCCGCCGCCCCAGGGCCCGGTGCCCCGCATCGTCTCCCTCTGGGCGGAGGACGGCGAGGGACGGCCCGCGGACACGTTCGCCCTCGGCGATACCGCGGTCCTGCAGGGCGTCGCCTACGAGCCCGACGACCGGCCGCCGGTCGTGCTCGTGGGCGTCGTGCGCGTGAACGGCACGGGCGTGTGCGGCATGCACTCGAACGACTTCGGCTTCGTCCCCGCCCGCCTCGAGCGCGGGCAGTTCGGCTTCGCCGTCCGGTTCGAGCCGCTGGACCTGCTACCGGGCAAGTACTACTTCCGCGCCCACGCGCTCGACCCGGAGGGGCTGCGGCTGTTCGACACCGTCGCCGTCGAGTTCACCGTCACCGGCGTGACGCGCGACTACGGCATCGTCCGCCTGCCCCACACCTGGCTGCCCGGCCGCGGGAAGCCGCCCTCGCCACCCTGATCGCCGGCCGGGCGTCGGCCCGGGCGCCCTTTCCGCTACACTCGGCCCCGTCAGCGGCCCGACAGGCCGCGCCCGGCGAGGGAGTGAAGCCATGCGCAAGGTGCTGCTCATCTTCAGCGAACTGACCGACGCCGACGTCGAGTGGCTCTCGAAGTCCGGGGAGCGCATCCACCTCGACTCCGGCACCACGCTCGTGCCCCTGGGAGCGCGCGTCGAGAGCATCTGGTTCGTCCTCGACGGCGCCCTGTCGGTGCACACCGCCGCGGGAACGCAACTGGCGCTGATGGGCTCCGGCGAGATCGTCGGCGAGATGTCGCTCGTGGACCCGGCCCCGACCGCGGTGTCCGTCCGCGTGGCGAGCGACGCGACGCTGCTTCGCATCTCCGACGCCACGGTGCGCGCAAAGCTCGCCGACGACCCTGCCTTCGCGGCGCGCTTCTACCGCGCCCTCTGCGTGTTCCTCGCGAGCCGCCTGCGCAGCACGACGCGGCGCATGGGCTACGGCGACGACGCCGCCGAGGACGAGAACGCCAAGGACGAGCTGACCGACGATCTCCTGGACAACGTCCACCTCGCGGGCGCGCGCTTCGACCGCATGCTCAAGCGGCTGGCGGGCTGATCCCCGATGAGCGGCCCCGACAAGGCGATCTTCCGCAAGGCGGCGCTCGAGCGGCTCGCCTCGCCGGAGCGCCTCGACGCGCGCCCTCGCCTCCCCTCCTACCCGGGACTGCTCGCGGCCGTGATCGCGCTGCTCGCCGTCGCCGTGGCCGGGTTCGCCGCATGGCTGCGGTAGCCGCCGGATCCGAGGGTGCCCCGACGGCCTCGCGGCTGCCGGACACGCCGGTCGCCCGCGTCCCGACCATCCTTCAGCTCGAGGCGGTGGAGTGCGGGGCCGCCGCGCTCGGAATGGTGCTGGCCCACCACGGCCGCCACGTCCCGCTCGAGGCGCTGCGCTCGGACTGCGGCGTGACGCGCGACGGCAGCAAGGCGGGCGGCATCCTCCGCGCGGCGCGCGGCTACGGCCTCGTGGCGCGCGGCTTCCGCAAGGAGCCGGCCGAGCTCGCGGCGCTCCCGCTGCCGGCCATCGTGTTCTGGAACTTCAACCACTTCGTGGTGCTCGAGGGCTTCCACGAGGGCCACGCGTGGCTCAACGACCCCGCGATCGGGCGCCGGCGGGTCGACGCGGCCGCGTTCGACGAGGGCTTCACGGGCGTCGTCCTCACCTTCGAGAAGGGGCCGGAATTCGCGCCCGGCGGCGAGCCCCCGTCGGTGCTGCGCTCCCTGGCGCGCCACCTGCAGGGCGTCGCGCCCGCCGTCACGCTCGCCGTCGTGCTCGGCCTCGCCCTCGTGGCGCCGGGCCTCGCGCTGCCCTGGCTCATGGGGCGGTTCGTGGACGAGGTGCTCGCGGCCCGCCTGCCCGGCGTGGCGGAGACGCTCCTCGCCGGCCTCCTCGTCGCCGCGCTCGCGCGCGGCATCCTCTCGTGGCTGCAGGCGCGCGTCCTCACCGCCGCCTTCACGCGCACGGCCCTCGCCTCCGCCACGCGCTTCTTCTCGCACGCGCTCGCGCTGCCCATGGACTTCTACGTCCAGCGCTCGCCGGGCGAGATCGCCTCGCGCG
>JBBIJT010000135.1:0-8985 GCA_037445795.1 Betaproteobacteria bacterium
CGACGCGCCCTACACGCCCGGCTGGGACTGCCACGGCCTGCCCATCGAGCACCAGATCGAGAAGAAGCACGGCCGCCACCTCGAGGGCAACAAGGCCCGCGCCCTCTGCCGCGCCTACGCCGCCGAGCAGATCGAGCGGCAGAAGGCCGATTTCCAGCGCCTCGGCGTGCTGGGCGACTGGGAACACCCCTACCGCACGATGGATTTCGCCACCGAGGCCGACGAGATCCGCGCCCTGGGCCAGATCTGGAAGAAGGGCCTGCTCTACCGCGGCCTGAAGCCGGTCAACTGGTGCATCGACTGCGGCTCGGCGCTCGCCGAGGCGGAGGTGGAGTACGAGGACAAGACCTCGGCCGCGATCGACGTGGCCTTCGCGGCCGCCGACACCGCCGCCGTCGCGCGCGCATTCGGGCTCGCCGCGGTCCCCGGGGCCGCGCTTGCGGTGATCTGGACCACGACACCCTGGACGCTGCCGGGCAACCAGGCTATCGCCGCGCATCCCGGCCACGCCTACGAGCTGGTGCAGACGCCCAGGGGCGCGCTCATCCTCGCGGCGGAGCTTCGCGAGGCGAGCCTCGCCCGCTACGGCTTCACGGACACGAAGGTCCTCGCGAGCGCCGCCGGGGAAGCGCTGGCCGGCCTCGCCTTCCGCCACCCGCTGGAAGCGCGCGATGTCCCGATGATCCTCGGCGAGCACGTCACGCTCGAGGCCGGCACGGGCCTCGTGCACACGGCGCCGGCCCACGGCGCCGAGGACTTCGAGGCCGGCGTGAAGTACGGCCTCCCCCTCGACCAGCCGGTCGACGACCGCGGCCGGTTCAAGGCCACCGTCGCGCACTTCGCGGGCATGGGCGTGCGCGAGGCGGAGAAGCCCATCCTCGAGCGCCTGGCCGCCGACGGCGCGCTGCTGCGCAACGAGCCCTTCCGCCACAGCTACCCGCACTGCTGGCGCCACAAGACGCCCATCATCTTCCGCGCCACCACCCAGTGGTTTATTGGCATGGACAGGCCTTCGGCCTCGGGAATGGACAAGCCAGGCGACGTCGGCCGCACCCTGCGCGAGATCGCCAGGCAGGCCATCGCCGACACGACGTTCTACCCGTCGTGGGGCCGCTCGCGCATCGAGGCGATGATCGGGAACCGGCCGGACTGGACGCTCTCGCGCCAGCGCAACTGGGGCGTGCCGCTGCCCTTCTTCCTCGACCGCGGGACGGAGGAGCTGCATCCCGACACCGGGCGCCTCCTCGAGGAAGCGGCGCAGCGCGTCGCCGCGGGCGGCATCGAGGCCTGGTTCGCGGCCACCTGCGAGGACTTCGGCGTCGACCCGGCGAAGTACCGCAAGCTCACCGACACCGTCGACGTCTGGTTCGACTCGGGAACGACGCACTTCTCGGTGCTGCGCGCCCTCGAGGGGCAGAAGTGGCCGGCGGACCTCTACCTGGAAGGCTCGGACCAGCACCGCGGGTGGTTCCAGTCGAGCCTGCTCACGAGCTGCGCCATGCACGGGCGCGCGCCCTACGACGCGCTCCTCACGCACGGCTTCGTCGTCGACGGGCAGGGACGCAAGATGTCCAAGTCGCTCGGCAACGTGATCGCGCCGCAGAAGGTCTCGGACACGCTGGGCGCGGAGGTGATCCGCCTCTGGGTCTCCTCCTCCGACTACTCGGGCGAGCTCTACATCTCCGACGAGATCCTGAAGCGCGTCGTGGAGGGCTACCGCCGCATCCGCAACACGCTGCGCTTCCTGCTCTCGAACACCGCCGACTTCGACGCCGCCGCCGACCTCCTGCCGCCGGAGCGCTGGCTCGAGATCGACCGCTACGCGCTCGCCATGACGCGCGAGATGGCCGAGGCCGCCGTCGAGGACTACGCGCGCTTCGAGTTCCACCTCGTGGCGCAGCGCATCCAGACCTTCTGCTCCGAGGACCTGGGCGGCTTCTACCTGGACGTCCTCAAGGACCGGCTCTACACGGGCGGCCGCACCTCGCCCGGCAGGCGCGCCGCGCAGTCGGCCCTGCACCACATTACGCAGGTCCTGCTGCGCCTGATGGCCCCCATCCTGTCGTTCACGGCCGAGGAGGCCTGGGAGGTTCTGCACCCGGGGAGCGACGAGAGCATCTTCTTCCACACGTGGAAGGGCGTGCTCCCGGAGCAGCCGGACGAGGCGGCGCTCTCCGTGAAGTGGAAACGGCTTCGCGAGATCCGGGCCGCGGTCACCAAGGAGCTCGAGTCGCTTCGCCAGTCGGGCGGCATCGGCTCCTCCCTGCAGGCCGAGGTGGCCATCGCGGCGCCGGAAGGCGACCGGGCGCTCCTCGAGAGCCTGGGCGCCGACCTGCGGTTCGTCCTCATCACCTCCACCGCCACGGTGGAGCCCGGCGCGGCGCTCGCGGTGCGAGTGGCCCCCAGCCCGCACCGGAAGTGCGAGCGCTGTTGGCACTACCGCGAGGACGTGGGCTCCGATCCGCGCCACGCCGCGCTGTGCGGCCGCTGCGTCTCCAACATCGACGGCCCGGGCGAGGAACGTCGGCATGCCTGAGGCGGCCGTCGCCCACTGGTCGCGCTGGCTGCTGGCTTCCGCCGCGATCGCGGCGGCCGACCTGGCCACCAAGGCGTGGGTGAGCGCGGCGTTCGCCCCGGGCGACGTGCACGTGGTCACGCCGTTCCTGAACCTCGTGCTCTGGCACAACCCGGGCGCGGCCTTCAGCTTCCTGGCCGGGGCGGGCGGCTGGCAGCGCTGGTTCTTCGTGGGCGTGACGGTCGCGGTGTCCGCGCTGCTGCTCGCGATGCTGCGCAGGAGCGGCGGCAACCGGCTCCTTGCGGCCGGCGTGTCCCTCGTCCTCGGGGGCGCCGCCGGCAACCTCTGGGACCGGCTCAGCCTGGGCCACGTGGTCGACTTCATCCAGGTGCACGCCGGGGGCTACTATTGGCCGGCCTTCAACGTCGCCGACTCGGCGATCACGGTGGGGGTGGCCCTGATCCTCTGGGACGGATTCCGCGAGGCCCGCGCTTCCCGCGCGCGGCCCGGGAGAAGCTGAGGGAGGCACCGCAACCATGACCGAGCCGCTGGAAATCATCCTGGCCAAGCCGCGCGGCTTCTGCGCCGGGGTCGACCGCGCCATCGCGATCGTCGAGCGGGCGCTCGAGGTGCACGGGGCCCCCATCTACGTGCGCCACGAGATCGTCCACAACAAGTTCGTCGTGGAGGACCTGCGCGCCAAGGGCGCGGTGTTCGTGGAGGACCTCTCCGAGGTCCCCTCGGGCGGAACGGTGATCTTCTCGGCCCACGGCGTCTCGCTCGCCGTGCGCCGCGAGGCCGAGAAGCGCGGCCTGCGGGTCTTCGACGCCACCTGCCCGCTGGTCACGAAGGTCCACGTCGAGGTGGGGCGGATGCGCGAGAACGGCCGCGAGGTGGTGATGATCGGCCATGAGGGCCACCCGGAGGCCGAGGGCACGATGGGGCAGTCCGAGACCGGCATGTACCTCGTCGAGAGCGAGGAGGACGTGGCCCGCCTCGTGGTGAGGGACCCCAGGAACCTCGCCTACGTCACGCAGACGACGCTCTCGATGGACGACGCGGCCCGAATCGTGGCGGCGCTTCGCGCGCGCTTCCCCGACATCGTCGGGCCGAAGAAGGACGACATCTGCTACGCCACGCAGAACCGCCAGGACGCGGTGAAGTTCATGGCGCCGCGCTGCGACGTGGTGATCGTGGTGGGCTCGCCCAACAGCTCGAACTCGAACCGCCTGCGCGAGGTCGCGGAGAACCTCGGCAAGCGCGCCTTCCTCATCGACCGTGCCGAGGAGATCCGCCCCGAGTGGGTCGAGGGGGCGCGAACCGTCGGCGTCACGGCCGGCGCCTCGGCGCCCGAGGTGCTGGTCCGGGACGTGATCGCCGCGCTCCAGCGCATGGGGGCGGCGCGGGTGTGCGAGCTGGAAGGCATCACCGAATCGGTGACCTTCCCCCTGCCGAAGGCGATCGCGAAGGCCTCGCCCGAGGCCTAGGCTAGGCGCCCGGCGGCGGCCTGCGCGACGGGTTGGGCGCCGGCGGCTGGTAGGCGGGCGCGGGCGGCGTGTACTTCGCGTCGGGCTTGAGGCCGATGCAGCGGGGCTTGGGCCCCGACACGTCCATCCGGAAGCCGTCCTGGCACTTCTTCACGCAGTACGCGTTCCTCATGACCTCGGACTTGGTGCAGGTGTCCAGGGCCGAGCGCAGCCGCTGCTGCGGCTCGTAGGTGGGGAGCGACCCTTGCGCCATCGCCACCGGCGCGAGGGAGGAGGCCGCGGCCAGGGCCGCGGCGACCGCCAGGAGGCGAGGGGTCCTCATTTCTGCATCAGCTCGCGCCAGGAGATGCGCCGCGCCGAGCCGCCGCCGCCGCCGATGTTGACCGCGAACGGCGTCTTGGTGCCGGTGGCGCCCGTCGCGATGCCCTTGAAGACCCCGCTCGGCAGCCTCACGACCACGAGGCCCACCGTGATCTGGCCGGTGAACTTCGTGCCCGCGGTGCCTCCCGCCGAGGACTGGACGTAGGTGCCGTCCTTGTAGTTGAACTGGTAGATCCAGCTGTCGCCGCCCACCGCGCAGGCGCTGTTGTTGGGCACGTTCGTCACCACGATGAGCGTCCCCTGGACGAGCTGCAGGTCGAGGTTCACGCGCTCGCCCGGCGAGGCGCCGCCCGGGTTGAAGTCCATGAACCAGCCGTCCTTCGTCGCCCAGTCGACCGGGTTCTGGGTCGTCGTGCGCGTCGTGGGCCCGCTCGAGACGAGCTTGTTCTCGACCACGTTGCCCGCCCGGAAGTTGCCGTAGGAAGTGCCCTGGTCCTTGATGCCGTAGAGCGACTGCTGGTAGGCCCACTGGTTGGGCGGGGTGAGGGTGGCCGGGTCGACCAGGTCGTCGAGGCCGAGGTAGCGGCCCGTGCCGACGTAGACGATGGGGTTGCCGTCGATGAGCGCGAGCTCCATGCGCGCGGTGATCGACTGGGGCTTGCCGCTCGGGTCCTTGAGCTGGGCGAGCCTCGAGACCGAGGCCGTCTTCATGTCGAACTTCCAGACGTTGCCGTACAGGTCGCCGGAATAGACGAACCTGGCCGTGTTGTCGATGTTGAAGTTGTCGGCGTAGGCGGCCATGTGGTTCAGGCCCGAGGGCGTCGTCGTGTCGCCCTTCCCGGTGCCGATCTTGTCGAGGATGGTGCCGTTGGCGAGGTCGAGGACGTAGAGGTACCCCTCGCCGTCGCCGGGCGACACGTTGTTGAAGCCCGAGGTGACGATGGCCACCCACTTGCCGTCGCTCGCGCGCTTCGTGATCACCGGGTTCGCGTGGGTGAAGCCCAGGTCCTTGTCCCAGATCTTGCAGATTGTGGAGTCGTGGCAGAACTCCCACAGGACCGTGGGCGAGGCCGGGGTCGTCACGTCCAGCGCGTAGTAGCCGCGGCCGCCGCCGTTGAGCCCCGCGATGAGCACGGTCTTCCACGATCCGCCCAGGTAGGCGTCCATGATCTCGGGCGAGCCGTCCACGTTGAACTCGTGGGTGACCGTCCAGTTTTCCGTTGCCAGCCGGTGCATCTTGGGCATCGTCATGCGCGGCACGTAGGCCCACATCTCCTGGCCCGTGTCGCCGTTGAGCGCGTGCAGCATCCCGTCGTTGGCGGCGATGAAGAGCGTGGCCTGGCGGGAGGCGTTGTTGACCTTGAATTCCGCGTAGGTCGGGGTCACCGCGTCCGTCCAGCCGTAGCGCGGCGCCTTCATGAACGCGGGGGTCGCGTTGACCGGGTCGCCCAGGATGTGCTCGCGGGCGCGGAAGGGCGGGCTCGTCTCGGGGCTCGCGAAGGCCTCGTCCTGGCGCCAGCCGCGCAGGTAGCTCACCAGCCGGTCGCCGTTGTTGGCCACCACCTTCTGCGCCGCCGTGAGCAGCGCGCACTGCGACAGCGCAGTGCACTTGTTGTCGAAGTAGGCTTGCTCGGCCGCGATGCCGCCGGAGGCGGAAGCCGAGAGGGACGCGTAGGCGAAGGGCTTCTTCCTGCCCGGGCCGGACTCGTCGATGGTGAAGATGTTGCGCGTGTCGCCGCTCGCCGAGGTGCGCCCGTCCAGGAGCGTCTGGGCGGACCAGACGATGGCCGGGAGCACGTTGCCGGAGACGGTGTCGATGCGCTGCGCCACGATCTCGCCGTCCCACTTCACGGTGCGGAAGGTCGAGCTGTAGATGTAGTTGTCCGTCTCGGTGATGTTCGGGCTCGACGTGGCCGAGGCCGCGGCGGCGGCCGTCTGGATGTTGAGCGCCGCCAGCGCGCTCTGCAGGCCCTGAGTCAGGGAGTTGGGGTCGCTAGCGCTGAAGTACTTGCCCCGCCCGTTCACCGCGGCGTGCCAGAGGTCGTCGAGCGTGCTCGGGTCGTTGGCCGAGGGCGCGGGCCAGTTGCAGGTGCCGGTGGTCCACGAGCAGGCGTTGTTGGTGCCGGCCTTGATCTTGGCGAAATCGCCGGTGAGGGAGGTCTCGTAGTCGGACTGGTAGTCCATCTTGCCCTCGAGGCCGAGGCCCAGGGTGAAGGTCACCATGTGCTGCGCCGGGTTCTGGTCGCGCGAGGACGTGGGCACGTTGTTCTGGGACACGGCCCCGGAGGTGCGCAGGTCCGTCTTGTAGTAGTAGGCCGCCACGTCGGCCAGCGTGCTCTTCGAGCCGGTGAGGCCGCCGTCGTACGCGCCGTAGGCCCGCGTCGTGTAGCCGCTGTTGCTGCTGTCCTCGTTTCCGATCGACGAGAAGGAGTCGTTCCAGTAGCCGTCGGTGGTGAGCAGCGCGAAGTTCTGCTGGCAGGAGAACTCGACCGGGTCCGGCGTCATGCCGGAGTTGATGCCGTCCGAGAGGCCCTGGTAATAGCGGCCGACGCGGTGCAGGGCCGTGCGGTTGGGCGTGCTGCCGTTGGTCTCCTGGATGTAGAGGAGCTTGTACCAGCTCTGGCGCTGCGTCGAGTCGAACTTGGAGGCGCCGAGGAACTTGTCCGACGTCACCGGGCTGTTGGGGTTGATGGTGATGAACCCGATGCGGAAGCGGTCGTCGATGGGCAGGAACGCGCGGCCCGTGGCGGTCTTCATGAGCGCCATGCGGGTGCGGTAGTAGGACCACCAGTTGGCGAAGTTCTGGATCTCCTCCGCATAGGTGCAGGAGGTCGCGCTGGCGCAGTCGGTGCGCACCGCGGCCGGGCCCTTGGGGTAGGACGCCGTCGTGGAGACGATGTCGACGCGCGAGAAGCGGCCGTAGCGCGGGTAGGGGTAGTTCGTCCTGTCGTACTTCTTCTGGCAGCGCGGCGCGCTTCCCGAGTTGCCGGAGACGACGGTGACGGCGGTCGCGTCGGCGACGGTCTTGCAGTAGCGCACCGGCGCCGGGATCGTGTTGGGGGAGCCCGGCGAGGCGCCCGCGGCCGTGGCCAGCGCGCAGTTCACGAGGTTCGCGTCGCTGCAGTACTCGTTCGGGTCGATGTTGTAGTAGTGCGCGTTCGACGTGGAGACGAGGGCCTTGTTCCAGTAGGTCTTCGTCGGGAGGCCGACGTTGGCGTTGGTGCCGGAGCCGGCCCAGTAGAGGAAGTAGCTGAACCCGCTGCCGTAGGTCGCGCCGACGTTGTGGATGCCGTTCTTGCGGCACTTGGTCGGGTCCGTGAGGTTGGCGCCGGTCGGGCTCGAGACGTTGCAGTAGACGACCTCCTTGAAGCCGTTCACCAGGTTGGTGTTGCCGCCGCCGAGGTAGGCGTCGTCGCTCGCGCTGTTGGGGTTCGCGTTGCCGAGGCTGTTGCCCTGGTAGTCGAGGCCCGGGGTGTAGGTGATGTTGGGGTTGTACCAGATCTTGTTGAACACGTAGGCGTAGAACGGCGCCTCGCCGTAGGTTGTCGGGGCGTTGTTCGACGAGTTGTTGGGGTTGTTCTGGTCGTTGCCGCACTGGAACCCGTTGGAGCCCGTGCCGCCGGGGCCGTCGCACGAAGTCGACGTGCACTTCTTGCAGTTGTTGAGGGTGTCCCCCGAGCTCGTCCGGAAGATGTTGTCGGGCATGTAGTTCCACGCCATCGACCCGGAGTCGTCCAGGATGAACATGAGGTTGGGCAGCACCGCGTCCGAGGGGGAGTTGGCGAGCGGCACCTGCGCGACATCGGCGATCTCGGCGCCGGCGTGGCGCACGGAGAGGGCGCCCGAGGCGGCGACGGCGAGCAGGGCGGCGAGGAACCGGCGGATTCTGGGATTCTGTGACATGCGGATCACTCCTGGGGAGATGAGGCGCTGCTAGATGCTGACGAGGACGCTCGTCTGGATGACGCTCACCGTGTCGCGCGGGCCTTCCACGCGGGTGGTGATGCGGTAATAGAGCTGCGGCGAGCCGATGAACTGCGGCGAGCCCACGGCCATGCTGCCGCCCTGGGCGGCGGCGCTCGTGGCGAAGTAGAGCGCGCACTCGTTCGCCACGCCGCCGTTCGAGCCGTTGTAGGGTGTGTCGGGCTGCGTGCACATGCGGTGGATCACGTACCGGACGACGTTTCCGGAGGCGTCGGGCGCCCCGCCGTTCAGGGTGAGGGAGTCCGTCCAGCTGGCGGGGTCGAACCAGTTGGGCTCGACCACGGGCCGCGAGGAGTAGTACCCCTTGGCCTCGATGGTGTTCTGGAGCGTGGGCCCGCCGCTGTTGTCGGAGAGCCACTTGGTCGCTTCCTGCGTGCCTCGGTCGGCGACCATGATGGCCGCCTGCTTGAAGGCCATGTTGCCGGCCACGACGACGCCCGTGTCGACAGAGCGCATGAGCGCCACGCCGGCGAGGGACATCGCCACCAGCACGATGAGGGCGATGAAGAGCACGAGGCCGTCCTGCGCGCGGCGGAAGGCACGCTCGCGGGCGGGGATCCTGGCGGTTCGGGTATGGGGCATGGCCGCTGTCCGTTCTGGATGTCGGGGGTCAGGCGGGCGTGGGGAACCACACCATGTTGCGAAGCGGCACCATCACCTCGAAGGTGCGGTACCGGT
>JBBIJT010000136.1:0-8790 GCA_037445795.1 Betaproteobacteria bacterium
GAGTCGACGAGCTGCTGCACGCGGGAGTGGTCCTGCGTCGAGGCGACGAGCCGGCCGCCGCGCAGGACGTAGAGGCGCGAGTCGCCGGCGTGGGCCCACCAGGCGGTGCCCGCCTGGACGATGCACACGACGCAGGTCGTGCGCGGCGACTCGAGGAGGTTCTGCGCGACCGCGTGCGAGACGATGGCGCGGTGCGCGGAGTTGATCACGGAGACGAGGAAGTCGGAGGGCCGGCGCAGCCGGTTCCTCGCCTCCTGCTGGAAGAGCCTCGTGATCTCCGTCACCGCGATCTCGGCGGCCACCTCGCCCTGCATGTGGCCGCCCATCCCGTCGGCGGCCACCATGAGCAGCACGTCCTTGCTGTAGGAGTAGCCGATGCGGTCCTCGTTGCCCTCGCGGTCGCCGAGCCGGCTGTCCTGGAAGATGACGAAGCGCATCGCCGCCGGGCCGCCCTATCGCGAGAAGAACTTCGAGATCGGCTTGTTGAGGGTGTCGAAGAACCCCTTCTTGGCCGGGTCCTGCGGCTCGACCATGAGAAGCTTCTGCAGCTCGAAGGCGGTCTGCGGCCGCTTCAGGTGGTCGAGGTCCAGGCACGCCTCCACGATCGAGTAGAGCTCGTCGGAGTAGGACTCGCGCGCCAGCGTGCGGAGCGGGATCAGCCGGTCCTTCTCCATCCGCGCGTCGGCCGCCTGCGGGGGCGTGCCGGCGATGCAGGTGTAGAGCGTGGCGCCCACGGAATAGATGTCGCTCCAGGGCCCGAGGCTCCCCGGCTCGAACTTGTACTGCTCGGGCGCGGCGAAGCCCGCGGTGTACATGGGCTTCAGCTTCATCGGCTCGTCGGAGAGCGTGATGCGCGCGGCGCCGAAGTCGAGCAGCACCGGCCGGCCGTCCATCGCGATGTAGATGTTGGCCGGCTTGATGTCCAGGTGCAGCAGCTTGTTGGCGTGCACCTCGCGCAGCCCGTTCATCAGGTGGATGAAGATGCGGCGCATGAAGTTCTCGGTGAACTCGGCGCGGTTCCTCTGGATGTGGAACTGCAGCGTCCGCCCGCGCACGTACTGCATCACCATGTAGCAGGTCTCGTTGGCGCGGAAGAAGTTCTCCACGCGCACCACGTTCGGGTGCGAGATGACCGCGAGCGCGCGCCCCTCCTCGAAGAAGCACTTCAGGCCGTGGCGGAAGACCGAGATGTTGGCCGCGTCCTCGATGCGCACTTCCGTTCCCCCGGCGCGAAGCGCCAGGGAGGCGGGGAGGTACTCCTTTATTGCGAACGGCGTCTGGCTCTCGTCGTACGCGAGATAGACGATGCTGAATCCGCCGGACGAAAGGGGCCTGTCGATGCGGTAGCCGTTGAGGACGTAGCCGCCCGGCAACGGCTGGTTTACCTGCGAAGGCATTGGGATGCGGGGGGTTCCGCTATAATTGACTGCATTGTCGGCAATCGAAAACGGCTTGTAAAGGCGCGTAGGGAAAAGGATTTTTCCGCGCGCGCCGCGGTCGCCGGCTTTTCCCTCCCTACGCCGAAACGGGCCCGCGATGATCGCCAGCATGACCGGTTTTGCCGCCGCCACCCGCGAGGTCGCCGGCGGGCAGCTGGCGGTGGAGCTCAAGAGCGTCAACCACCGCTACCTCGAGTTCCAGTGCCGCCTCGCGGAGGACCTGCGCGCGCTCGAGCCCCTGCTGCGCGAGGCCGTCGCCGCCGGGCTCACGCGCGGCAAAGTCGACTGCCGGCTCACCTTCACGCCGTCGGCGGCGGGCGAGCGGGCGCTGGCGCCCGACCCGAAGGCCATGTCGGCCCTGGCCGAGGCGTCCGCCAGGGCCGCGGCGGTCTTCCCGCAGGCGAGGCCGCTGTCGGTCCACGAGGTGCTGCACTGGCCGGGGGTCCTCGCGAATGCCGAGGTGGCGGCCGACCAGATCCGCGAGGACGTCGCGGCGCTCGCGTCCCGCGCCGTGGCGGAGCTCTCGCAGACGCGCCGCCGCGAGGGCGACAAGCTCGCGCAGGTGCTGCGCGAGCGGCTCGAGTCGATGGCCGCGCTCGTCGCGCGCGCCCAGCCGCTGATGCCCGAGGTGATGCGGGCGTTCCGCGAGAAGCTCGCGGCCCGCCTCGCCGAGGCCGCCGCCGCGCCGACGGACGAGCGCATCCAGCAGGAAGTGGTCCTCTACGCGGCGCGCGTCGACGTCGACGAGGAGCTCGAGCGCCTCGGGGCCCACGTGGCGGAGTTCCGGCGCGTGCTCGACAAGGGCGGCGCCTGCGGCAAGCGCCTCGACTTCCTGTGCCAGGAGCTGAACCGGGAGGCGAACACCCTGGGCTCCAAGTCGGTGTCGGCCGAGATGACCGGCATCTCCGTGGAACTGAAGGTCCTCATCGAGCAGATGCGCGAGCAGGTCCAGAACATCGAGTAGGGCGCGAACCCAGGCAACACCCGACGCAGCGCGGCGCAGTCGCGCCGCCGCGGCGATCGAGGCAGAACAACCAAGAACGAAGAACCAGGCTGCCATGACCTCGGCCCCGCCACGCACCGAAGCCGCCCCGCCCGCATCGCCGCCGCACGGCCGGTCGCTTCGCTGGCGGCTGATGGCCGTGGCGCTCGCGAGCCTCGTCGCCACCCTCGTGACGATGTCGGTCGTCATCCTGGCCCACGAGTACCTGAAGGACCACGAGAAGGCGGTCACCGACTACCGCATCCAGGCGGCCATGGTCGCCCGCAACGCGGCGACGTCGGTGCGGCTGGAGGACCGCGAGGCGGGGCTCGACATCCTCGGCGCCCTGGAAGCCTCCCCGAACGTGGTGAGCGCCGAGCTTCGCGACGAGAGCGGGCGCCTGCTCGTGATGCGGGCCTGGGAGCGCGAGGCTCCCGTCGGGGGGTCGGACATCCTGCACATCAGCCAGCCGATCCTGGTCCAGGAGGTGAAGGTGGGCACGGTGGAGCTGTCGGTGGAGCTCGGCTGGCTGCGCGAGCACATCATCGAATACCTGGCCGCGACGGTTGTGGTGGCGCTCGCCGCGGCGCTCGCCGGCTACCTGGTGCTCACCACCCAGGTGCGCCGGCTCCTCGAGCCCCTCGACCGGCTGTCGTTCACGGCGCGTCGCGTGACGCAGACGGGCGACTTCGGGCTGAGGGCGCCCGAGGCCTCGCGCGACGAGATCGGGGACCTCGCGCGCGGATTCAACGAGATGCTGGCGCAGATCCAGGCCCGCGACGAGGCGCTCGCCGGCGAGCTCGAGCAGCGGCGCGAGGCCGAGGGGCGCCTCGCCCAGCTGGCCCACTTCGACCCGGTCACCCACCTGCCCAACCGCCACTACTTCAACGAGCGGATCGGCCGCGTCCTGGATGACTCGAGGATCCTCGGCGCGCGCGCGGCGCTCCTGCTCGTCGACGTCGACGACTTCAAGCTGGTGAACGACTCGCTGGGCCACCACGTGGGCGACCGGCTCCTCGAGGAGATCGGCCGCGCGATCAAGCACCAGGTGCGCGCCACCGACACGGTCGCCCGCCTCGGGGGCGACGAGTTCGCGGTGATCCTGGAGCACGTGCGCGGCCGCGAGGAGCCCCAGCGCATCGCCGAGAAGGTCATCGGGGCGCTCTCGCAGCCCCTCGCCGCCGACGGGAACAAGGTGCACGTGGGCGTGAGCGTGGGCGTCGCCGTCTACCCCGCGGACGCGGGCACGGTGGCCGGGCTCCTGCGGTGCGCCGACACGGCGCTCTACGACGCCAAGGCGCGCGGCAAGCGCGGCTACCGCTTCTTCGAGGCCGAGATGGACCAGCGCATGCGCCGGCGGCTCCAGGTGGAGGGCGAGCTTCGCCAGGCGCTCGAGCGCGGCGAGCTCTTCGTCCACTACCAGCCGCAGGTGGACCTCGCGAGCGGCAGCCACGCCGGGGTGGAGGCCCTCGTGCGCTGGCGCCATCCCGAGCGCGGCATCGTGCTCCCGGGGGAGTTCATCGCCATCGCGGAGGAGACGGGCCTCATCGACGGCGTGGGGCGGTTCGTGCTCGACTCCTCGCTCGCGCAGGCGCGCGTTTGGCTCGAGGAGGGGCTCGGGCTGGGCCAGGTGGCGATCAACGTCTCGGTGCGCCAGTTCGAGTCGGACGCCTTCGTGGAGGAGGTGCTCGCGGCGCTGGGCCGGCACGGGATCGAACCGGGGATCCTCGAGCTGGAGATCACGGAGTCGCTCCTCATGGGCGGCTCCGAGTCGATCGAGCGTATCGAGCGGCTGCACCGGGCCGGCATCCGCTTCGCGATCGACGACTTCGGCACGGGCTACTCGTCGCTCGGCTACCTCAAGCGCGCGCCCGTCACCACCCTCAAGATCGACCGCCAGTTCACGCGCGACCTCGGCCGCGACCAGGAGGACCGCGCCATCACGCAGGCGATCATCGCGATGGGGCGCAGCCTCGGCCTGAAGACGGTGGCCGAGGGGGTGGAAAGCGGCGCCGGGCTCGACATCCTGCGGCGCATGGAATGCACGATGGCCCAGGGCTACGTGATCTCGCGCCCGCTCCCCGCGGCGGACATCCCCGCCTTCATCCGCAGCTGGACGCCGGCAGGGTCGCGGTGAGGGCGCGTCGCTGGCAAAATGCGGGTTGCAGCCCTTCGCGCGTCGCCTTCCATGCCCGGTGATCTCTTCGTCGTCGTGGCGCCCTCCGGCGCCGGCAAGACCAGCCTCGTGAACGCGATGCTCGCGGAGGAGGCCGGGATCCGCCTTTCGGTCTCCTTCACGACGCGCGCCCCCCGGGAGGGGGAGGTGGACGGCCGCGAGTACCACTTCGTCTCGCGCGAGCGCTTCGAGTCGATGATCGCCGCCGGCGACTTCCTCGAGCACGCCGACGTCTACGGCAACTACTACGGCACGTCGCGGCGCTGGATCGAGGACGTGCTCGCCCGCGGCCACGACGTCCTCCTCGAGATCGACTGGCAGGGGGCGAACCAGGTGCGCGGCCTCTTCCCGCGCATGGTCGGGATCTTCGTCCTGCCCCCCTCGATCGCGGAGCTTCGCCGGCGGCTCACGGCGCGCGGGAAGGACTCCGCGGAGGTCATCGAGCGCCGCATGGCGAGCGCCCGCGAGGAAATCTCGCATGTTCTTGAATTTGAATATATAATTGTCAATGAACAATTCGACGTGGCGTTGGCGGACCTTAAGGCCGTGGTTCGCGCGTCGCGTCTTTCGCGCGAAAGGCGGGCGGACCGCCTCTCGCGCCTCCTCGACGAATTCAGGTAACGGAGACTCCGCCATGGCCCGCATCACGGTCGACGACTGCATCAAGTACTTCCCCAACCGCTTCGAGCTCACGCTCGCCGCCACGAACCGCGCGCGCCAGATCGCCCTCGGCGCCTCCCCGCTGGTGGAGGCCAACCGGGACAAGCCCACCGTCGTCGCCCTTCGCGAGATCGCGGGCGGCAAGGTGGGCCAGGAGCTGCTCAACCCGCCGGCGCCGACGCCCCCGGTCCTCTGACCTAGGCCATGCCCCTCCCCGGCGTCCAGGCGGTCGCGGGGGGCCTCCAGGGCTCCGGCGCGACGCCGCCCGGACCCGACGCGTCCGAGCTTTCCGCGAGCCTCGGCTACCTCAAGGCCGAGGACGTCGCGCAGATCGAGCGGGCCTACGACACGGCCCGCGCCGCCCACGCCGGGCAGTACCGCAAGAGCGGCGAGCCCTACATCACCCACCCGCTCGCGGTGGCGAAGATCCTCGCCGAGTGGCACCTCGACCCGCAGGCGCTCATGGCGGCGCTGCTGCACGACGTGGTCGAGGACACCCAGACCACCAAGAGCGAGATCGCGCGCCAGTACGGCAAGGCCGTGGCGGACCTGGTCGACGGCGTCTCGAAGATCGACCGCATCGAGTTCGCGACCCTGCAGCACGCGCAGGCCGAGAACTTCCGCAAGATGCTGCTCGCGATGGCGCGCGACGTGCGCGTGATCCTCATCAAGCTCGCCGACCGCCTGCACAACATGCGCACGCTCGACGCCGTGCATGCGGAGAAGCAGGAGCGGATCGCGCGCGAGACGCTGGAGATCTACGCCCCGATCGCCAACCGCCTGGGCCTGAACGCCATCTACTACGAGCTCGAGGACCTGGGCTTCCGCTACCTGCACCCGACCCGCTTCCGCGTCCTCGACAAGGCGCTCAAGCGCGCGCGCGGCAACCGGCGCGACGCCGTCGGGAAGCTCAAGGAGTCCATCCAGGCGCGGCTGAAGGAGTTCCGCGTCGACGCGCAGGTGCACGGCCGCGAGAAGCACATCTCGTCGATCTACAAGAAGATGCAGGAGAAGAACATCTCGTTCTCCGAGGTGTTCGACATCTACGGCTTCCGCATCCTCGTGCCGGACCTCGCCGCCTGCTACCTCGCGCTCGGCGCCCTGCACACGCTCTTCAAGCCCATCCCCGGCAAGTTCAAGGACTACATCGCCATCCCCAAGGCGAACGGCTACCAGTCGCTGCACACCACGCTCTTCGGGCCCTTCGGCATGCCCGTCGAGGTGCAGATCCGCACGCCCGAGATGCACAAGGTGGCCGAGGCGGGCGTGGCCTCGCACTGGCTCTACAAGAGCGCCGAGGACCAGTCGAAGGACGTGCAGCTGAAGACCCACCAGTGGCTGCAGTCGCTGCTCGAGATCCAGAGCGAGTCGGGCGACGCGCTCGAGTTCCTCGAGCACATCAAGGTCGACCTCTTCCCCGAGGAGGTCTACGTCTTCTCGCCCAAGGGCAAGATCTTCTCGCTGCCGCGAGGCGCCACGCCCATCGACTTCGCCTACTCGGTGCACACCGACGTGGGCAACCACTGCATCGCGGCCAGGGTGAACGGCGAGACGGTGCCCCTCGGCACGGCGCTTCGCAACGGCGACCGCGTCGAGATCGTGACCGACCCCGACTCGCGCCCCAACCCGGTGTGGCTCTCCTACGTCGCCACCGGCAAGGCGCGCTCCCACATCCGCCACTACCTCAAGACGATGCAGTCGACGGAGTCGGCGGAGGTGGGCGAGCTCCTCCTCGTGCAGGCGCTGCGCTCGCTCAAGGCCAACCCGGAGCAGGTGGGCGAGGAGCACTGGAAGCGGTTCTTCAAGGGCGACGCCGCCAAGACGCGCGAGGAGGTCCTCGCGGACATAGGGCTGGGCAAGCGGCTCGCGGTGGTGGTCGCGAAGCGCCTGCTCGCCACGCCGGAAGCGGTGGCGGAGGGCACCCACCGGCTCGACTCCGTCACCATCCGCGGCACCGAGGGGCTCGCCGTGCAGTTCGCGCCGTGCTGCCGCCCCATCCCCGGCGACCCGATCATCGCGCAGATCAAGAAGGGCCAGGGCCTCGTGGTGCACACCCACGACTGCCCCGCCATCCACCCCTTCCACTTCGACCCCGAGAAGTGGGTGGACGTGCAGTGGGACGCGGCGCCCGGGCGGCTCTTCGACGTGAACGTGCGCCTCACCGCCGCCAACCAGCGGGGGGTCCTGGCGCGGCTCGCGGCCGAGATCTCGGAGGCCGACTCCAACATCGACCACATCGAGACGGAGGAGCGCGCGAGCACCGCCTACACCACCATCGTCTTCACCATCCAGGTGAGGAACCGCATGCACCTCGCGCAGGTCTTCCGCCGCCTGCGCCGCATCCCCGAGGTCGTCCGCCTCCAGCGACTCAAGAAGAAGCCCGCATGAAGAAGACCATCGCCACGACCGAAGCCCCCGCCGCCATCGGCCCCTACTCGCAGGCCGTGCGCGTGGGCGACACCGTCTACCTCTCCGGCCAGATCGCCCTCGACCCGAAGACGATGCAGCTCGTCGAGGGCTTCGAGGACCAGGTGCGCCGCGTCTTCGACAACCTCGAGGCCGTCTGCCGCGCCGCCGGCGGCGGCTTCGGCGACGTCGTGCGCGTGACCATCTACCTCACGGACCTCGCGCAGTTCCCCAGGGTGAACGAGGTCATGGCGACGTACTTCCGCGAGCCCTACCCGGCGCGCGCCACCGTGGGCGTCGCGTCGCTGCCGCGCGGCGCGGCGGTGGAGATCGACGCCGTGATGCACCTGCCGGGCGCCGAGAGCCGGGGCTAGTCGCTCCCGTGGCGGCCTCGCGCTCCCCCCGCGAGGCGCGGGCCTCGGTTCCCGCCGCGCCGCCGCCCCGCGACGACCTCGTCGCCGGCCCGGCCGTGCGCGCGAAGCTCGCCAAGCTGGGCATCCACTCCCGGCTCGACCTCGTCCTGCACCTGCCGCTTCGCTACGAGGACGAGACGCGCCTCACGCCGCTCGCCGACGCGGCCACGGGCGAGCCGGTGCTCGTGGAGGCCGACGTCCTGGAGTGCGAGGTGAAATACCGCCCGCGCAGGACGCTCGTGGTGAAGTGCACGGACGGGAAGTCGGAGCTGTGGCTTCGCTTCCTCAACTTCTACCCCAGCCAGGTGAAGCAGATGGCGCCGGGCCGGCGGCTGAGGCTCTTCGGCGAGGTGCGGCCGGGCTTCTTCGGCGCCGAGATGGTCCACCCCAGGGTGCGCGTCGTCGAGGAGGGGGCGCCCCTCGCCTCGTCGCTCACGCCCGTCTACCCCACCACCGCCGGGCTGTCGCAGGCGAACCTGCGCGGCTTCATCGAGCACGCCCTGGACACGCTGCTGCTCGACGACACGCTCGAGCCCGCGGTTCTCGAGCGCCTCGCCCTGGGCGGGTTCCGCGAGAGCGTGCTGTGGCTGCACCGCCCGCCGCCGGACGCGGACGCGCGCTCGCTCGCCGAGCGAACCCACCCGGCCTGGCGGCGGCTCAAGTTCGACGAGCTCCTCGCGCAGCAGCTCGCCATGCGCATCGCCTACCGCGAGC
>JBBIJT010000137.1:0-8695 GCA_037445795.1 Betaproteobacteria bacterium
TGGCTCATGCCGTACTTCGAGATCGTGTAGGCGACGTGGCCCGCGAACCACTTCGGCTTCATCGAAAGGGGCGGCGACAGGTTCAGGATGTGCGGGTTCGTTGCGCGGCGCAGGTGCGGGATGCAGGCCTGCGAGCAGAGGAAGGTCCCGCGCACGTTCACGCCCATCATCAAGTCGAAGCGCCTCGCCGGAGTTTCGGGCGTCGGCGTGAGGCTGATGGCGCTCGCGTTGTTCACGAGGATGTCGACGCCGCCGAAGGTGCGGGCGGCGAGTTCGACGGCGGCGGCGATGGCGGAATCGTCGCGCACGTCCAGCGCGATCGCGAGCGCGCGCCCTCCCGCGGCCTCCACCTCGGCCGCTACGGTGTGGATGGTCCCGGGAAGCTTCGGTTGCGCCTCGACGGTCTTGGCGGCGATGGCCACGTTCGCGCCATCGCGCGCGGCCCGAAGGGCGATCTCCCGCCCGATGCCGCGCGAGGCGCCGGTGACGAACAGGGTCTTGCCCGCGAGGGTGGCGAGGGGGGTCATTGCGGCTCTCCGGGTGGGGGAATGATCCCGCGCTCCACGTAGACGGGCCTCAGGTGGTCGCGGAAGGAGGGGAGGCGAAACGCGAAGACGGCGCCGGCGGCCGCGCAGGCGATGCCTCCCGCGAGGAAGGTGAACGGGGCGCCGATCCGCTCGGCGACGGCGCCGGCGAGGAGGTGGCCGATGGGCAGCGAGCCGATGAAGAACATCGTGTAGTAGCTCATCACCCGGCCGCGCTTGTCCTCCTCGACGACGCTCTGCACGATCGTGTTGCAGGAAGCGGCGGTCATGAACATCCCGAAGCCCATCATCGCCATGAAGAGGGCCGACAGCGGCACCCACCGCGAGAAGCAGAACCCCGCCGCGCCGGCGCCCGCGAGGATCGCCGACGCCGGGATCCACTTGCCCAGGCCCCGGATGGACGGGCGGCGCGCGAGGCTCACTGCGGAGATCACGGCGCCCAGGCCGACGGCGCCGATGAACAGGCCGACGAGCTGCGCCCCGCTCGCGTAGGTGCGCACCGCGATGGCCGGCATGAGCGTCGAGTAGGGGCCGACGCAGATGCTGACCGTGGCGAGCAGCAGGAGCATGCGCCGGATGGGCACGAAGCCCATGGCGTAGCGCCATCCGTCCGCCAGGTCGGCGAGGGGGTGGCTTTCCTTGCGTGCCGGCGCCGCCCTCGCCGGGCGAATCCGGAACAGGGCGGCAAGAACCGCGAGGAAGCTCGCGGCGTTGAGCGCGAAGCAGGCCGTCTCGCCCCAGGTCGCCACGATGAACCCGCCGATCGAGGGGCCGACGAGGCGCGCGCCGTTCATGAGGATGGAGTTGAGCGCGATCGCGTTGGGCAGGTCCTCGCGGTCGTCGAGGAGCAGCACGAAGAAGGACTGCCGCGTCGGGGTCTCGAACGAGTTGGCCACGCCGGCGAAGAGCGCGAGCGCGGCGAGCTGCCCCATCGTGATCACGCCGAGGCCCGACAGGAGCGCGAGCGCGAGGGACTGGAGGAAGAGGAGGGACAGGACGGTGATGAGGATGCGTCGGCGGTCCATGCGGTCGCCCAGCACGCCGGCGAAGGGCGACAGCACCAGGTAGGGCGCGGAGTTGAGGAAGCCCACGAGCCCGGTGAACCACGTGGAGCCCGAAAGGCGGTAGGCGAGCCACATGAGGGCGAGCGACTGCACCCACGTGCCGATCATCGACACCGCCTGGCCCGCGTAGTAGCGGCGGAAGTTCGGCGAGCCGAGGGCCCGGAGGCTGTGGGGCAGGGCCACGGGCCGGTCAGGCCAGGCGCTCGAGCTGGGCGCGGATGTCTTCGAGCTTCGCGCGGAAGTCCGACAGGCGCTTCTTCTCCTGCTCGACGACCGCGGGGGGCGCACGCTCCACGAACGACGCGTTGCCGAGCTTCGCCTCGGCCTTCGCGATCTCGCCGTCGAGGCGCGCGGCCTCCTTGGCGAGGCGCTCGCGCTCGGCGGCGCGGTCGATCTCGACGTGGAGCATGACCTTGCCGACACCGGTGACGGCGACCGGGGCGTCCTCCTCGGGGAGCTTCGCCACGACCTTCGTGTCGGCGAGGCGCGCGAGCGCCGCGAGGTAAGGGAGGTGGACGGCGACCTCGGGGCCCGCCTGCACGAAGGCGGGCACGCGCTGGCCGGGGGGCAGGCTCATCTCCGACCGCAGGTTCCGGGCGGCGTTGGTGAGTTCCTTGAGCACCGCGACGGCCCGCTCGGCCTCCTCGTCGACCTTCTCCGGCTGCGGCTCGGGGAAGCGCGCGAGCATCACCGTCTCGCCCTGCGCGCCCGCGAGCGGCGCCACCTTCTGCCAGAGCTCCTCGGTGATGAAGGGGATGACGGGGTGGGCGAGCCGGAGCGTGGCCTCGAGCACGCGGATGAGCGTCCTGCGCGTGCCGCGCTGCTCTGCCTCGGAGCCCGACTGCAGGCGCACCTTGGCCGCCTCCACGTACCAGTCGCAGTACTCGTCCCACACGAACTCGTAGATCGCGCGGGCGGCGGTGTCGAACCGGTACTCGGCGAAGCCCTGCGCCACTTCGGCCTCCGCGCGCTGCAGGCGCGAGACGATCCACCGGTCCACGTAGGAGAGCTCGACGGGAGCCGCGGGGTCGAGGCCGGTGTCCTTGCCCTCGCAGTTCATGAGCACGAAGCGGGTGGCGTTCCAGAGCTTGTTGCAGAAGCTCCGGTAGCCTTCGCACCGCTTCAGGTCGAAGTTGAGGGTGCGCCCGAGCGTCGACAGCGCGGCGAAGGTGAAGCGAAGCGCATCGGCGCCGTATGAGTCGATGCCCTCCGGGTAGTCGCGCTTGATGCGCTTCTCGGCCGCCTGGCGGTGGGCCGGGAGCATGAGCCCCTGCGTGGACTTGGCGAGAAGCTCCCGGAGCGTGATCCCGTCGATCACGTCGAGCGGGTCGATCGTGTTGCCCTTGGACTTCGACATCTTCTGGCCCTCGGCGTCGCGCACGATGGCGTTGATGAAGACGTCGCGGAAGGGCACTTCCCCGGTGAAGTGGAGCGTCGTCATGATCATGCGCGCCACCCAGAAGAAGATGATGTCGAACCCGGTGATGAGGACGGAGGAGGGCAGGTAGAAGGGCCTCTCCCTCGCCATCGTCGCCTCGTCGGGCCAGCCCAGCGTGGAGAAGGGCACGAAGGCCGACGAGAACCACGTGTCGAGGACGTCGGGGTCGCGGGAATCCGCGCAGACGACCTTGCCGGCGGCCTTCGCCTTCGCGAGGGCCTCCTCGAAGGTGCGGCCGACGAACGCGGTGCCGTCCTGCGAGTACCACGCCGGGATCTGGTGGCCCCACCACAGCTGCCGCGAGATGCACCAGTCCTGGATGTTCTCGAGCCACTGGTTGTAGACGGTGGCCCACATGTCGGGCACGAAGCGCGTGCGCCCCGCGGCCACGGCGTCGAGGCCGGCCTTCGCGAAGCCGTCCATCTTCACGAACCACTGGTCGGAGAGCATGGGCTCCACGACGGCGTCGGAGCGCTGCGAGCGCGGCTGCATCAGCTTGTGCGGCTTCACGCTCTCGACGAGGCCCGCCTTCTCCAGGTCGGCCAGCACGCGCTTCCTCGCCTCGAAGCGGTCGAGCCCGCGGTAGGCCTCGGGCGCGTTCTCGTTCACGCTCGCCTCGAGCGTGAAGATGTTGATCATCGGCAGCCCGTGGCGGGCCCCCAGCTGGTAGTCGTTGAAGTCGTGCGCCGGCGTGATCTTGACGCAGCCCGTGCCGAACTCGCGGTCCACGTACTCGTCCGCGATGACGGGGATCAGGCGGTCGGCGAGCGGCAGGCGCACCATTCGCCCGATGAGGTGCTGGTAGCGGCGATCCTCCGGGTGCACGGCCACGGCCGTGTCGCCGAGCATCGTCTCCGGACGCGTCGTGGCCACGACGAGGCTCTCGGTGCCCTCGTCAAGCGGGTAGCGCAGGTGCCACAGCGAGCCCGTCTCCTCGCGCGACTCGACCTCGAGGTCCGAGACCGCCGTGTGCAGAACGGGGTCCCAGTTCACGAGGCGCTTGCCCCTGTAGATGAGTCCCTCCTCGTGCAGCCGCACGAAGACCTCGGTGACGGCCCGCGAGCGCGGCTCGTCCATCGTGAAGTACTCGCGCGACCAGTCGCACGAGGCGCCCAGCCGGCGCATCTGGCGCGTGATGGTGGAGCCGGACTGCTCCTTCCACGCCCACACGCGCTCGACGAACTTCTGCCGCCCGAGGTCGCGGCGCGAGGTGCCCTCCTGCTCGAGCTGGCGTTCCACCACCATCTGCGTGGCGATGCCCGCGTGGTCCGTGCCGGGCTGCCAGAGAACGTTGACGCCCTTCATGCGCTGCCAGCGCGTGAGCACGTCCATGAGCGTCTGCTGGAACGCGTGGCCCATGTGCAGCGTGCCCGTGACGTTGGGCGGCGGCAACTGGATGGAGTACGAGGGGCGCGACGGGTCGAAGGAGGCCTTGAACCAGCCGCGGGATTCCCAGAAGGGGTACCAGTGCGCCTCGATGGCGCGGGGGTCGAAGCTTTTCGCGAGTTCCATGGTGGAGCTTGAAGGGCTAGCGGGGCGTGCGGCGCGCGAGCGCCTGGGCCACCGCGTCGCCGGCTGCGTTGGCGATGTCCTGCCGAAGGTCCCCGAGCGTGGCGGCCACGGCGGCCTGCACCTCGGCGGTGACGTGCTGGGCGAGGCGCCGCTCGAGGTCCTGCGCGAGGCGCGCGTGGACCGCGTTCACGACCTCGGCCACCAGGTCGCGGGTGAAGGCGTCGTCGCGCGGCGGGGCGGGCTGCGCCTCGGCGGGCGCGGCCGGAGCGGCGGGGCTCCCGCCGGGCGTGATCAGCTCGGTGAGCACGGGAACGTCCGACCCGTCCGCCGATCCGGGGCGGGGCGGCGCGTGCCTGCGAAGCAGCGCGTCGGCCTTGCCGAGGATGTCGCGGTCGTCGGCCATCTCCTCAGGCCTCCCGGATCGCGTTCACGTTGATGTCGTAGCCGCGCTTGCGATAGAAGACGAAGCGGCCGCGTGCCCGGGACTTGTCCTCCTCGTCGGTGCCGACGATCTCCAGCAGGCGCTCGAACGAGGCAAAGAAGGGCGGCCACTCGTCGCCCAGGTTGAGGAGCACGTCGCGGTGCGGCAGCGACTCCTCCCCCGTGGCCAGGACGACGGGCGTCTCCGGCGCGACGGCGTCGCCCGCGCGGCAGTGCGGCACGAAGCGGGTCGACTGGAACGTCCAGAGCAGCCGGTCGAACGCGCCGAGGACCTGCTCGTCCGGCGAGAACACCACCAGGCGGCTGTCGCGCTCCGCGACCGTGGCCGCGAGGCGGCAGGCGTAGCGCAGCTTGTCCTCGGCGTAGTGGTAGAAGTCGATGCGCGTCACGCCGAGCGCCGCGTGAGGAAGTTCGCGAGCAGTGCCACGGGCCTGCCGGTGGCGCCCTTGTCGGCACCCGACTTCCACGCGGTGCCCGCGATGTCCAGGTGCGCCCACGGGTACCCCTTCGCAAACCGCTCGAGGAAGCAGGCGGCCGTGATGGCGCCGCCTGCGCGTGAGCCGATGTTGGGGATGTCGGCGAAGTTCGACTTGAGCGCCTCCTGGTAGTCGTCCCACAGGGGCAGGTGCCAGGCGCGGTCCCACGCGGCCTCGCCCGCGTGCACGAGTTCGCGGGCGAGCGAATCGGTGTTCGCGAAGAGGCCGGTGGCCACGTGGCCCAGCGCGATCACCATCGCGCCGGTGAGGGTCGCGATGTCGACGACGGCGGCGGGCTTGTAGCGCTCGGCGTAGGTTAGGGCGTCGCAGAGGATGAGGCGGCCCTCGGCGTCGGTGTTGAGGATCTCGACGGTCTGGCCCGACATGGTCGTCACGATGTCGCCGGGCTTGATGGCGTTGCCGCCGGGCATGTTTTCCGTTGCCGGGACGATGCCCACGACGTCCATGGGCAGCTTCATCATGGCGACCGCCTTCATCGTTCCCAGCACGCTGGCCGCGCCGCACATGTCGAACTTCATCTCGTCCATCTCGGGGGCGGGCTTGAGCGAGATGCCGCCGGTGTCGAAGGTGATGCCCTTGCCCACCAGGACGACGGGCCGGGCGTCCTTCTTCTTCGCGCCGCGGTAGTGCAGGACGATGAGCTTGGGCGGCTGGCGGCTTCCGCGCGCCACCGCGAGGAAGGCGCCCATGCAGAGCTTCTCGATCTCCTTCTGCTCGAGGACCTCGCAGTCGAGGCCGTGGTGCTTCGCGAGGTCCTGCGCCTCGGAGGCCAGGTAGGACGGCGTGCAGACGTTGCCCGGGAGGTTGCCCAGGTCGCGGGCCAGGCTCACGCCCGCGGCGATCGCATGCGCCCGCGCGGCGGCGGCCTCGCCCGCGGCGATGTCGCTGCGGCGAGCCACGTGCAGCGCGACCTTGCGAAGCGCGCGCTTCGTCTCCGACGGCTTGCTCTTCATGCGGTCGAAGCGGTACATGCCCTCCATGATCGCGAGCACCGCCTGCTCCACCTTGAACGCGGTGTCGCGCTTGCGCAGCGCGATGTCGGTGAGGAAGAGGGTGACGTCGGTGGCGCCGGTGGTTCGCAGGGCCTTGATCGCGGTGTCGAGGGCCTTGCGATAGGCCGACTCGCCCATCTCGCGCTCCTTGCCGAGGCCGACGAGGAGCACCCGGTCGCACGGAAGGCCCGTCAGGCAATGCAGGAGCAGCGAAGTGCCGGCCTTGCCTTCGTGGTCGCCGCGTCGCAGGACTTCCGTGAGGAAGCCCTTCGCTGCGCGGTCGATGGCCTGCGCGGGCGCGCTCAACTTGCGGCCCTCGTAGACGCCTACCACCACGCATCCGGTGCGCTGCTTCTCGGGGCTGCCGCTCTTTATGCTAAATTCCATTTGTTTTCCTGTACTTGGGCGCTCGCGCCAGACGGCGATTATCCCCGGTTTGGGCGAGCCAAGTCAAAGAAACCCGCACCCACACACCCCATTGATCTTCGAGCGCAGCCTAGTCCGCGAATTCAGCCTGGTGGCCCTCGCCGTCGTGGCGGTGCTCGTGGCGCTCATCCTCACGCGGCTCCTCATCTTGCTGCTGGGCAAGGCCGCGGGCGGCGAGGTGCTGCCGGAGGCCGTGATCGGGCTCATCGCCTTCGGGATCCTCGCCTACCTGCCGGTGCTGCTGTCGATCGCGGCCTTCGTGGCGGTGCTGCTCACGCTTACGCGCAGCTTCCGGGACAGCGAGATGACCGTCTGGTTCACCTCGGGGCTCTCGATCGCGGCGTGGGTGAACCCGGTGCTGAGGTTCGCGTTGCCCATCGCCGTGGTGTGCGCCGTGCTGTCGCTCGTGCTCTCGCCGTGGTCGGAATCGCAGAGCCGCGAGTACCGGCGCCTTCTCGAAAGCCGCGACGAGCTCTCCGCGGTGACGCCCGGCATGTTCATCGAGTCGCGGCAGGCCGATCGCGTCTTCTTTGTCGACAAGCTCTCGGAGCGCGACGACGTGGTGAACAACGTCTTCGTGCAGTCCACGCACGGCGGGCGCCTGGGCGTGATGGTCGCGCAGAAGGGCTTCATCGAGACCGCGGAGAACGGCGACCGCTTCGCGGTGCTGCTGAACGGGCGGCGTTACGAGGGCACGCCCGGCAGCGTGGACTACCGGACCGTCGACTTCGACCGCTACATGCTGCGGATCGAGCCCAAGGAGGCGAAGAAGGACCCGACGCCCCCCGCCAAGTCGATGAGCACGCTGGAGCTGCTCGATGCGCCCACCCCGCACAACATCGCGGAGCTGCACTGGCGGATCGCGCTGCCATTCTCCGTGGTGCTGATGGCGCTCCTCGCCGTCCCCCTTTCCTTCGTGAACCCGCGCTCGGGGCGATCCTGGAACCTGGTGCTGGCGGTCCTCGCCTACACGCTCTACAACAACCTGCTTTCCGTCTTCCAGGCCTGGACTGCCCAGGGAAAGATCCCGATCTGGCTGGGAATCTGGCCGGTGCACCTGGCGGTGGTCGCGCTGCTCGCCTTCCTGCTGTCGCGCCAGATGCTGTCACGGCGCCTGTTCACCTTCCGCCGCTAGGGGAGTTCGCCCGGGCGGGCCGTCGCAGGTATAATTGCGGGCTCCCCGGAAGCGGGGGCGCGGCATCCCCGGAGAGGTGGATGAGCGGTTTAAGTCGCACGCCTGGAAAGCGTGTTTAGGTTAACAGCCTAACGCGGGTTCGAATCCCGCCCTCTCCGCCAATTTCCCTTGCTACCCTTGATTCCTTCGGAGACTTACGCCGAATCTTGGGTGCACACATCGCACCGTACCGATATCCCCAGGAGAAGCCATGGCCGACTTGCAGAAGATCGACGTCGTAGTGGGTTCGGGCGCGGAAGCGCGACCCGGAATGGTCAAGGTTCACTACACCGGCTGGCTTCACGACGCCTCGCGGCCCGATGGCCGCGGCAGGAAATTCGACAGCTCCGTGGACCGCGGCCAGCCGTTCGACTTCCGCCTCGGCGGCGGGCAGGTCATCCGCGGGTGGGACGAGGGCGTGGCGGGCATGAAGGTCGGCGGCAAGCGCACGCTCATCATTCCCCCGGAGATGGGCTATGGCTCGCGCGGCGCCGGCGGAGTCATCCCTTCCAACGCCACCCTGGTCTTCGACGTGGAGCTGCTCGACGCCCGCTAGGCCGTGCCTCCGGCGGCGTATATTCGGCGTTGGAAGGCAACTGCCACGCA
>JBBIJT010000138.1:0-8671 GCA_037445795.1 Betaproteobacteria bacterium
CGCTTCGCCTTGCACAGGCGGATGCCGTCCACGATGCTCGCGTGGTTCAGCTCGTCGCTGATGACGGCGTCCTCCTCGCCCAGCAGCGTCTCGAAGAGGCCGCCGTTGGCGTCGAAGCAGCTCGAGTAGAGGATGCAGTCGTCGACCTTCAGGAAGGCGGAGAGGGCGGCCTCCAGCTCCTTGTGCACCGTCTGCGTGCCGCAGATGAAGCGCACCGAGGCCATGCCGTAGCCGTAGCGGTCGAGGGCGGCCTTGCCGGCAGCCACGAGCCGCGGGTCGCCGGCGAGGCCGAGGTAGTTGTTGGCGCAGAAGTTGAGGACCTCCGCGCCGTCGGCCAGCCGGATGGCGGGCGCCTGCGGGCTCGCGATGACGCGCTCGGCCTTGTGGAAGCCGTCGGCTCGGATCTGCGCCAGCGTGGTCCTGACATGGGACAGAAAGCGGTCGCTCATGGCGAGCCTGTCCTTCCCCGGGGGTGGTGGGTTGCGGCGTATCTTATGCCGTCGTTGCGGCGCAGCAAGTTGCGATAGCGCAAGGACCGCGCGGGCGAGGGACCCTCACCCCCAACCCTTACGGCGAGATGTACGCGTACCCCTTCGACTGGTAGGCCATCAGCGAGATCCAGCTGTTGCCCACCACCTTGACGGCCGGGATCACGTTCTCCGCCTTGGTGCCCTGTCCGCGGATCGCCACCGAGCACTGCTCGATGCTGTCCACGCCCTGCGCCTTGCTCATTTCCCCCAGCTTCGCCGCGATCTGGGTGGCGATCGGCCGGTCGTCGGGCTTGATCTTCTCGACATCCGTCTGCACCAGCTTCGTGGCGGGGCCGCGGAACGCGAGCACGAAGTGGGGCGTCACGCCCTGCGCGATGAGCGACTGGCGGGTCTCCTCGATGGTCTTGAGGCGGTTGAGGAGCGCCTTGCCGTCGCCTTCCGTGATGTCGAAGGCCACCTTCAGCTCCTTCACGCCGGTGAGGACATCCTTGTCGTCCGCGGCAATGGCCGGAATCGAAGCCAGGAACGCGGCCGCGGCAGCCGCGGCAGCCAGGAATCTTCTCGCCTCGCTCATGTTCTGTTCCTCCTCAGTTGATGGGGGGTGCGGCTGGCGGAGGCTACGCCCGCATCCGCGCGAGCGTCAAATCGGCACCGGCCCCCGGCGCGAGCGGCCCCACCGGCGCCGGCGATGGCGGTTGCGGGCAGGCAACCGGTAATATGCGTGGCCTCCGCTCTTCATCCACGCGCCATGACCTCCAACAAGACCCTGACGAAGTTCCGGGGCCGCATCCTCATCCTCGGCTTCGGCTGCATCGGGCGCGCCGTGCTGCCGCTGCTGCTGCGGCACACGGGCCTCGGGCCGGACCGGATCCGCATCGTCACCGACAAGCCCACGCACCGGGCCATCGCCGAGGAATACCGAATCGGCATCCGCATCGAGAAGGTCACGCCGGACAATTACCGGAGCATCCTCTCCGAGGAGCTGAAGGCGGGAGACTTCCTGCTGAACCTCTCGATCGGCGTCTCGAGCGTCGAGCTCATCGCCTGGTGCCACGAGAAGGGCATGCTGTACCTCGACGCGTGCATCGAGCCCTGGGAAGGCGGCTACTACGACACGTCGAAGACGGCCTCGCAGCGCTCGAACTACGGCCTGCGGGAGGAGGCGCTGGCGCTTCGCAACTCCGGCAAGGGGCCCACGGCGGTCCTCACCCACGGCGTGAACCCGGGCCTCGTCTCCCACTTCGTGAAGCAGGCGCTGCTCGACATCGCCCAGGCCACCGGAGGCCTCGCGGGCGGCGAGCCGCAGGACCGGGCCGGCTGGGCGGGCCTCGCGCACCGGCTCGGCATCAAGGTGATCCACGTCGCCGAGCGCGACACGCAGGTGTCGGCCAAGGCGAAGCGTCAGGGCGAGTTCGTGAACACGTGGTCCGTCGAGGGGTTCGCGGGCGAGGGCTGCCAGCCCGCGGAGCTCGGCTGGGGCTCGCACGAGCGCCACTTCCCCGCGGACGGGCACCACCACGGCTATGGCTGCGACTCCGCGATCTACCTCGACCGGCCGGGCGCCGCCACGCGCGTGCGCAGCTGGACGCCGCTCGAGGGCCCGTACCACGGCTTCCTCATCACGCACGGGGAGTCGGTCTCCATCGCCGACTACCTCACGATGAAGGAGGGCGGGCGCGTCGTCTATCGCCCGACCGTCCATTACACCTACCACCCGTGCGACGACGCGGTGCTCTCGCTCCACGAGCTCGCGGGGAAGGGATGGAAGCTGCAGCAATGGCGCCGCGAGCTGGGCGCCGAAGACATCGAATCGGGCATGGATGAGCTGGGCGTCCTGCTGGCGGGGCACGCGAAGAACGCCTACTGGTACGGCTCGCGGCTCACGATCGGCCAGGCGCGCGCGCTCTGCCCCCTCAACAACGCGACCAGCCTGCAGACCGCCGCCGGCGTGCTGGGGGGCGTGGTGTGGGCCATGCGCCACCCCGACCGCGGCATCGTCGACCCCGACGACATGGATTTCCGGGAGGTGCTCAACGCGGCCCTTCCGTATCTCGGCGAGATGGTCGGAAAGTTCACCGACTGGACGCCCCTCGAGGGGCGCGGGGTGCTCTTTCCCGAGGACGTCGACGCGAGCGACCCCTGGCAGTTCAAGAACGTGCGGGTGTAGTGCCGGGGCGGACGGTGCGGTTGTCTCCATTCCGAGACGCGCCTTCGCCTTTCGAATCAATCCCTTGAGTCCGTAGGGGTATGCGGGCCGTCTTCGGCCGCCGACACTGCTTCGCCCCGGCCGTCGCCAAGTCATTGTTCCGGCAGGAAAAGCGAGTTGGCATCCGGTGTGCTAGGTGCCCTCTACCCGATCCCGGGCCCTCGCCACGGACAAGACAATGAACAACATCGCCCCAGCGACGAACAAGCTCCCGCGACTGAATCGCCTTCTTTTCGCCTGGACCTGCATCGCAATCGCCATGCTGGCGGGAGAGGCCCTGGCCGCCATCGCCCTCTCGCCGACGAGCGTCACGCTGCCGGCCGGAACCTACACTTCGGTCCAGGTGAAAGGCACGAGCGGCCGTATCCAGGCCGAATCGAAGGACACGGCCGTCGCGACCGTCACGCTGACCAACGTCACGTCGACGGGCGCGACCCTGAACGTGCTGGGCCGCGGCGCCGGAAGCACCACCGTGTCGGTGCGCGACGCGCGGGAGCAACGGGCCAGCCTGGCCGTGAAGGTGACTTCCTCGATGACGGTGTCGCCCACGTCGATCGCGATCTCGGCCGGGACGACCGCGACCATCACCGCCCGCAACTACTCCGGAAGCCTCTCCGCGACGGCCGCCGACACGCGCATCGCGAAGGTCTCGGTGAGCGGCAACGTCGTCACGGTGACGGGCGTGGCCCCCGGCGCGACGGTGGTCTCCGTGAAGGACGGCAAGTCCACGGTCAGCGTGCCGGTCACCGTGCTTGGCGGCTCGGCCGCCACCGGCAGGTATTCCCTCGTGGCGTGGAACGACCTCGGCATGCACTGCGTCGACGGCAAGGACTACTCCGTCTTCTCGATCCTGCCGCCGTTCAACAACCTCCACGCGCAACTGGTGAACGCGGGCACGGGCAAGGTGGTCACGAGCGGCGTGACGCTCACCTACGAGGCGGTCGCGGATCCCGCCGGCTCCATCAATACGCGCAGCGCCGACAAGACCAACTTCTGGGCATGGGTGAAGCCCGTGTACGGCGCGTCGCCGGCCCCGAACATCGGGCTCACCGGCAATCCCACCCCGTCCCTCGCCCCCGCGCGCATGGTCCTCGACGCGGCCAACGGCTGGTTCGAGGCCACGGGAATCCCGGTCACGCCGTACGACGACCAGGGAAGGAAGAACTTCTACCCGACGGTGAAGGTGACGGCGCGCGACTCGGCCGGAACGATCCTCGCGACGACCACCACCGTGCTCCCCGTGAGCGACGAGATCACGTGCGCGGCCTGCCACTCCTCCCGCCCGGCGAGCGAGACGAACGCCGCGCGGCTGGCGGCGAAGCCGGCCGCTGGCTGGGTGAACGACATCCAGGCGGAGCTCGACTGGAAGAAGAACATCCTTCGCCTTCACGACGAGAAGCAGGCGGCCAACACCAAGTACGCGGCGGCGCTCTCGACCCTCGGGCTCGCGCCCTCGGGGCTCCTCGATTCCGCCACGGCCGGCAAGCCGGCGCTTTGCGCCGCCTGCCACGGCTCCAACGCGCTGCCCGGGACGGGAATGCAGGGCATCGCCGCGCTCACGAGCGCGCTTCACTCGACGCACGGCAAGGTCGCCGACCCGGCCACCATGCTCGCGCTCGATGCCAGCGACAACCGCAGCGCCTGCTACCTGTGCCACCCGGGCTCGGTGACGAAGTGCCTTCGCGGCGCGATGGGCAACGCGGTCGACGCGAGCGGCAACGCCACGATGGGCTGCCAGAGCTGCCACGGCAACATGACGAAGGTGGGCGACCCCGCGCGCGTGGGCTGGCTGCAGGAGCCCAACTGCCAGGCGTGCCACTTCGACGGCAAGCGCGTGACGAGCGCGGTGGACGCCGCCGGCAACCTGATCGCGCGTTCCGACAAGCGCTTCGCGACGAACCCCGACGTGCCGGCCAAGGGCTTCAGCCTCTTCCGCTTCAGCAAGGGCCACGGCGGAATGCAGTGCGAAGCCTGCCACGGCGCGACGCACGCCGAGTACCCGAGCTCCCACGACAACGACAACCTGCAGAGCATCGCGCTCCAGGGCTACGCCGGCACGCTGCGCGAGTGCAAGGTCTGCCACGCTTCCACTCCGCTCACGGCGGACGGCGGCCCGCACGGCATGCACACCGTGGGCGCGGCGTGGGTGAAGTCGCACGGCGACCTCGTGGAAAGGAGCGGCCCGTCTTCCTGCGCCTACTGCCACGGCGCCGACTTCCGGGGAAGCGACCTCGCCCAGGTGAAGGCTCCGCGCACCTTCTCGATCGAGGGCGGCTCGCGCAGCTACGCCGCCGGCCAGAACGTCGGTTGCTACGACTGCCACCGCGGACCGAACCCGTGACCGCCCTCGGGGAGCCTACAATGCGGGCTTTCCACGCTCGCGAGGGGCTCCCCGATGATCGGCTACGTAACGCTCGGAACCAATGACCTGCCGCGCGCCGCGGCTTTCTACGACGCGCTTCTCGCCGAGGTGGGCGCCAAGCGGATCATGGATCTCGGCCGCGGGTATGCCTGGGGAGTGGCGATGGACAAGCCCGCGCTGGGCATCCTCAAGCCTTTCGACGGGAACCCCGCCACCGTGGGCAACGGCGTGATGGTCGCCCTCGCGGTCAACTCGAAGGACAAGGTCGACCGCGTCTACCGGAAGGCGATGGAGCTGGGCGCGAAGGACGAAGGTCCCGCGGGACCGCGGGGCGAGGGCTTCTACGCCGGCTACTTCCGCGACCCGGACGGGAACAAGCTCAACGTCTTCTGCATGGGCTGAGGGGGCTACGCGTTCCCCAGCACCTGCTTCACCGCCTTCACCAGCCCGCTCATCTGGAAGGGCTTCGACACGTAGCCGTCGGCGCCCGCCATCAGCCCTGCGGCGACGTCCTCGGGCGAGGACCGCGCCGTCATCATGATCACCGGCATCTTCGAGAGCTTGGGGTGCGAGCGGATGCGCTGCAGGACCTGGAGCCCGTTCGCGTCGGGCAGCTCGATGTCCATGAGCACGAGGTCGACGGAGGGCCGGCGGCTCATCTGCTGGTTGATCTCCGCCTTGTTCGACGCCCAGTGCATCTCGAAGCCCGCGGTCATGAAGATGTCGATCACGAGCTGCGCGAGGTCCGGGTCGTCCTCGACCACCAGGATCGAGTACTTGTCGCCGCTTCGCGGCGGGATTCGGGTGGGTGAACGCCGGGCGATGCTCACGTAGAAGCCCGCCTTCGCCAGTTGCGGCGTGCCGGTCTCGGCCTCGCTGCGGGCCTGCGCGGCCTGCTCGGGGGTGGGACTCGGCGCCGGGGCGCGACTCTCGCGCGAGAAATCGAGATCGTCGCTGGCGGGGGGAAACGTGGAGTTCATGAGCCGCTTTGTGCCCGGGAAACTCGTGGACCCGGGCGCGAATTCCTTTCCTGGCAATGACTTATCCTACCGCCCCGGGTGGCGCCGGCGCTTGCGCAGGCGCAATTGGGTCCGAACTGCGCTACTCTGGCTCCCCCTTATCCCCCGGCCCGCCTTGCCCCATCACCATGAAAATCTCCATGTACCAGGCCTCCGTCCCCGTCTTCATCCGCATGCTCGAGAACCTGGCGGCCATCCTGGACAAGGCCGCCGCCCACGCGCAGGCCCGGAAGATCGACCCAGCGGTCCTCGTGCAGGGCCGCCTGTTCCCCGACATGTTCCCGCTCTCGAAGCAGGTGCAGGTCGCCTCCGACGCGGCCAAGGGCGGCGCGGCGCGGCTCGCCGGCATGGAGCCCCCCGCCTTCGAGGACAACGAGACCACCTTCGCGGAGCTCGTGGCCCGCCTTCGCAAGACCGTCGATTTCCTGCGCACGCTGAAGCCCGAGCAGTTCGAGGGGGCCGAGGACCGTACCGTGACGTGGAAGACCCGCGCCGGCGAGAAGTCCATGCAGGGCATGCCCTACCTGCTGAACCACGTGCAGCCCAACCTCTACTTCCACGTCACGACCGCGTACGCGATCCTGAGGCACAACGGCGTGGAAATCGGGAAGGGGGACTTCCTCGGGAAGCCCTGAGCCCGGCGGCCGTCCCGTGGACAACCCGCTCTACGAAGCCTCCGTGCCGGTGTTCATCCGGATGCTCGGCCAGCTCGCGCGCATCCTGGAGAAGGGTGCGGCGCATGCCGAGGCGAGGAAGATCGATCCGGCCACGCTCCTCGCGAGCCGCCTGCACCCGGACATGTACCCGCTCGTGAAGCAGGTGCAGGTGGCGACGGACGCCGCCGTGGACGGCGCGGCGCGGCTGGCGCAGGTCGAGCCGCCTCCATTCGCCGACGACGAGGGCTCGTTCCCCGAGCTCCTCGAGCGCATCCGCAGGGCCGGGGGCTTCCTCCGGACGCTCGATCCCTCGCGGTTCGAGGGCGCCGGGGAGCGCCTCGTGAGCTGGACGGCGCGCGGCAACACGATCTCCGTGAAGGGGACCGCGTACCTCCTGAACCACGCGGTGCCGAAGTTCTACTTCCACCTCACGACGGCCTACGCGATCCTCCGGCGCGACGGCGTGGAGCTGAGCAAGGGCGACTTCATGGGGAAGGCCTGACGGCTGCCCCGGTCGGCGTGGCGTGCGGCCGCCTTCTCCTCACTTCGGCCCGCAGAGCGCCTTCGCGATGTTCCGCACGTGGGCGAAATTGGAGAAGTCGTAGGTGAAGCTGATTTCTCCCGAGGCGCCGCGGCCGTGGAGGATCTTCACCTTTCTCGCGCCGGATAGCCGCGCGGAAAGCTCGGGGGTCAGCTTCAGTCTCGCGTCATCGCTGGCGACCACCGGAATCTCGATGAACTGCGTGGAATCGTCGATGTACATCCGCAGGGCGTTCCGGGTGCCGAAGTAGTTGTCCGAGACGAGGCTGCCCATGCCCCGGGCGCTCACGACGTAGACGAGGAACCACTTCCTGGCCTGGATGGGGTGCCCGTCGGCCTGCCTTCCGTTGAACTCGACCTGGCACGTGGGGTTCTCGCCGAACTGGTCCGGGACGTAGTGGATCTCGACGCCCGGATACATCTCCTGGCCCCGGATCGAGCCTACGATCTCCTCCGTGGGATGGGCCTTGACCCGGTCCGCGACGGCCTGTTCCTCGGGGGTGAGCTGGGCAGCGGCGGGTGGAGCCGGCGGCACTGGTGCGGGCCTGGCGGGGGGCGGAACCGACGGCACCTGGTTCGCCTGGCCCGGCACGGCCGCTGTCGTGCGCGGCGCGTTGGCTGCGGTGGGCGAAAGGGGAGCCGATTCCGGGGGCGAGCCGAAGAACTTGTTGTATCCCCAGACCAGGATCGCCACGAGCACGACGGCGCCCAGCAGGCCCTGCGCGGTCTCCAGGAAGCGTGACAGCCGATCCGTCTCCGTCGTCGCCTTCACCGCGGGACCGGGCGGCGTGGCCACCGGTACGGCTCGCGATCCGCCCATGCGGCGAACCATCGTCATCCCGAGCCCCATGGCGGCCGCCCCGAACAGGAAGGCGACGACGAGACCAGCAAGGCCAAATGAGGCCGGTCGGGTCTCCGTGTTCGCGGACCCTGATGGGTTGGCCGGCTCTCTTCTCGCCTCCTTGGGGGCCGGCGGCGGTGCGGGGGCAACCGCTGCGGTCACCGGAGGAGGAACGGTTGCTTCAACGGCCTTCGGCGGCTCGGGAGGTGCGGAGGGCGGCGGTTCCGGCGTGGCCACTGCCTTCGGAGGCACGGATTGAATCGGCATCGTGGCCGGCGCCTCCGCCTTGGCCACGGTGGTGGTCGACGCCAGCTCGAAGGAGCAGTCGCGAAACTTCTTCCTCCCGTCCGGGCTTTCGAGCAGCCCCGGCCCTTCGTAGCGATCCCCGCGCTGCGTGAGCGTTGCGCGCACCCTCCAGGGCTTGTCCGGAGTCGCGGTGAATGAACCCGTGCCCACGAGCTGGAGGGGGCGTCCCGTGGCGACGGTGCCCTCCGACCTCTCGGCGCCGGTCTTCCATGTGCGCTCGAGCACGGCACGGTTGCCGTCCACGCGCAAG
>JBBIJT010000139.1:0-8640 GCA_037445795.1 Betaproteobacteria bacterium
CGCGCGCGAGCCCCGGCGCGGCGCTTCCCGCCGGCTGGAGCCCGCTCACGCTCGCGCGCATCCCGCCTCCCGAGTTCGCGCTCGTGGCGGACGCCGGGGTGACGGTGCTGCGTTCGCGCGCGAACTCGGCCGCCGGCACGGTGGCGCACGCCCTCGATGCCTCGCCCGCCCTGACGCCCATCCTCTCGTGGCGGTGGAAGGTCGATCGCGTGGTCGAGCGCGCCGACCTCGCCGAGAAGAGCGGCGACGACTTCGCCGCGCGCGTCTACGTGTTCTACGACGTCCCGGTCGATTCGCTCCCCCTCGTGGCCCGGGCGAAGGCGGTCCTCGCGCGCGCGATCTGGGGCGAGCGGCTCCCGACGGCGGCGATCTGCTACGTCTGGGACAACCGCCATCCCGTCGGCACGAGCGCGTGGAACCCGTACACCGACCGCGTCCGCACGGTCGTCCTGCGGAGCGGCTCGCCAGGAGCGTGGGCCGAGGAGTCGCGCGACCTCGAGGCCGACTTCCGCGCCGCTTTCGGGGGCGAATGGCGCGGGCCCGTTCCGCGCGTCACCGGCATCGCGGCCGGCAACGACACCGACCAGACGCGGGAGTCCGCCACGGCCTGGTTCGGCGATTTCCGGCTCGAGGCGCGGCGATGAAGAGGCTCGTGCTCCTGGGCGCCGGCCACGCGCACGTGCACGTCCTCAAGGCCCTGGGCGACACGCTCGACCCCACGCTGAGCGTGACGCTCGTGACACCGGTGGACCGCCAGGTCTATTCCGGGATGGTCCCGGGCTACGTGGCGGGCCGGTACTCGCTCGCCGAGTGCGGCATCGCGCTCGCGCCCCTCACGGGCCGGGCGCGCGCGCTCGTCGTCAGGTCCGCGGCGACGCTCGTGAACCCGTCGATGCGCGAGGTGATCTGCGCCAACGGCGAGGTCGTCCCCTACGACGTGCTCTCGATCGACGTGGGCTCCGGGCCGCCGGCGCAGGCGGTGGAAGGCCTGGCGGAGCACGCCGTCGCGGTCCGCCCCCTGGAGCGCTTCGTACAGGGCTGGGAGCGCGTGCTCGCGCGGGCGCGGAGCGGCGCGGTGCGCTCGGTCTCGGTCGTGGGCGGCGGGGCGGCCGGCATCGAGCTCGCCTTCGCGATGGACCAGCGCTTCCGCAAGGAGATGGCGGAGGCGGCGCCGCACGTGCGCGTCCTCACCGATGCCGACTCCATGGTGCCCGAATACACGTCGGCCGCCCGCGGCAGGCTGCTTCGCCTCGCGGGCCGCCGCAACATCGGAATGCACGCGCGCGCCCGGGTGGCGGAGGTGGGCGCCGGATACGTGCGGCTGCGCGAGAACATCCGCTTCGCCTCCGACGCGACCTTCTGGGTGACGGGAGCCTCGGCGCAGGGCTTCCTGCGCGAGTCGGGGCTGCAGGTCGACGAGCGCGGCTTCCTCGCGGTGAACGGCTTCATGCAGTCGCTCTCGCGGCCGGAGGTCTTCGCGGCGGGCGACTGCGCGACGAACCTGGCCAACCCGCGCCCCAAGGCAGGGGCGTTCGCGGTGCGCGCCGGCCCCGCGCTCATGGCCAACCTGCTGGCCGCGCTTCACGGCGGACCCCTCGAGCACCACGTGACGCGGCGCCGCTTCCTCGCCCTCGTCTCCTGCGGCGCCGGCTACGCGGTGGGGGCGTACGGCCCGCTGTCCTTCGAGGGCGGGTGGGTGTGGCGATGGAAGGACCGCATCGACCGGCGCTTCCTCGCGCAGTACGCGCCGGAATCCCTCGCGCCCCCCCGCTAGGGCCTCAGGCGGCCTCGGCCTCGCCGGCGGCCGGGAGACGCGCCCGGATCCTCACCACCTTCACCATGCGGTTCTGGACCTGGAGGATCTCGACGGGATGCCCGGCGACCACGAGGGCCGTGCCGGGTTCCGGGATGTCCTCGAGCGCCTCGAGCACGAGGCCGTTGATGGTCTTGGGGCCCTCGAGCGGGAAGTGGAAGCCGGCCTTGCGGTTGAGCACGCGCAGCGGGCAGCTGCCGTCGGCGAGCACGGAGCCGTCGGGCTCCCGGCGGATCAGCGTGCCCGACATCGGCTTCTGGCTGGTGAACTCGCCCACGATCTCCTCGAGGATGTCCTGCAGCGTGACGAGGCCGAGGATCTCGCCGTACTCGTCGACCACCAGGCCCACGTGGCGGAGCTGCTCCTGGAAGTTGCTGAGCTGCTGCAGGAGCGGTGTGCCCTCCGGCAGGTAGTAGGGGTCGCGCAGGATCTCGCGGATGCCCTCCTTGTCGAGCGGCTCGCGGCGCGAGGCGTTCAGGAACTTGCGCACGTGCAGGATGCCCTCGACCTTGTCGAGGCCGCCTTCGCAGACGACGAGGCGCGTGTGGTGCGCCGTGGAGATCGCCGTGCGGATGTCGTCGATGTCGTCCTCGAGGTCGATGGACTCGATCTGGCCGCGGGGCGTCATCGTGTCGTCGACCGTCATGTTCTCCAGCTCGAACAGGTTCAGGAAGATCGACTGGTGCTTTGGCGGGATGAACTTGCCCCCCTCGAGGACGAGCGTGCGCAGCTCCGCCATCGACAGCTGGCCCTCGGACTCCGAGCGGGGCCGGATGAGCATGAGCTTGAGGAGCCCCTGCACGAAGAGGTTCACGAACCACACGACGGGGTAGGCGATCCTGAGCAGCGGCGTGAGCACGTAGGCGGCGGGCAGCGCGATCTTCTCGGGGAAGGTCGCGCCGATGACCTTCGGCGTGATCTCGCTGAACACGAGGATGCCGAAGGTGACGCCGGTGGTCGCGATGGCGAGCGTCGCCTCGCCCTCGCCGAAGAGGCGCACGCAGATGAGCGTGGCGACCACCGTGGCGGCGGAGTTGAGGAGGTTGTTGCCGAGGAGGATCACGCCCAGCAGCCGGTCGGTGCGGTCGAGGAGGTCCTGCGTGAGGCGGGCCGAGCGGCGGCCCTCGCGCACGAGGTGCTTCAGCCGGTAGCGGTTGAGCGCCATCATGCTCGTCTCGGAGATCGAGAAGAAGCCCGAGGTGAGCAGCAGCGCCGCCTGCACGACGATGAGCCAGATGAGCGGGATGTCTTCGGTCAAGGCAGGGGCACTCCCCATCGCGCCGCGGGGCGGGGCGGCGGGCTCTCAGCCGCGCTTCAGGATGATCTCGAGAACGAACTTGCTGCCGAGGTACGCGAGCAGGAGCGCCGCGAACCCCCACAGCGTCCAGTACACCGCGCGCTTGCCGCGCCAGCCGTAGAAGTAGCGGCCGACGAGGAGCGAACCGAAGATCCCCCACGACAGCAGCCCGAAGACCGTCTTGTGCGTGAACTGGAAGGGCCGGTTGAAGAGCTGCTCCGAGAAGAACACCCCGGAGACCACGGTGAGGGTGAGCAGCACGAAGGCGGCGAAGAGGATGCGGAAGAGGAGCGCCTCCATCTCGAGCAACGGCGGCAGGCTCCTCAGGAAGGGCGGCATCACGCCGCGGTGCAGCCACTTCTGCTCGGCGAGCATCACCACCGCGTGCATCGTGGCCACGATGAAGAGGCTGTAGGCGAGCATCGCGATGGCGAAGTGCAGCGAGAAGAGGGGGTCGCCGCCGTAGTGCACGAAGTAGTGCGAGGGAACCACCGCCTGCAGGACGACCGCCGCGAGCGCCACGGGCGCCCAGAGGCCCTGGATGCTCGCGAGGCCGGGCACCGCGAGGCTCGCGAACCAGTAGACGACCACCGTGAGCCAGACGATGAGGGAGATCGAGTTGGACACGCCGAGGTTGAGCCCCTCGTCCGCGAGCACCCCCGAGTAGACGAGCATGCCGTGCAGCACCAGCGCCACCGGAAGCAGGACCGCCTCGAGGCGGAACGCCGTGCCCGGCGAGGGGGCCGCGGGGGTGGATGCGCGCGCGGCGCGCCAGGCAAGCGCCGCGAGGGCGAGCCAGCAGGCGGCGGTGCTAAAATAAAGGGCTGAATCGCGCATTTTCGGGCGATTGAAGTCTACACCAATTCCCCTCCGGCCCCTCCCATGCTCGACGCGCTGACGCAGCGACTTTCCTCGGTCATCAAGACCATGCGCGGCCACGCGCGCCTCACGGAGGAGAACGTCTCCGATGCCCTGCGCGAGGTGCGCATGGCCCTCCTCGAGGCGGACGTGGGCCTGCCGGTGGTCAAGGACTTCGTCGCGCGCGTGAAGGAGAAGGCCCTGGGCCAGGAGGTGGTCGGGAGCCTCACCCCGGGCCAGGCGCTCGTGGGCGTGGTGCACGACGAGCTGGTGGCCCTCATGGGCGGCACGAACGCGCAGCTCGACCTCGCGACGCAGCCGCCGGCGGTGGTCCTGCTCGCAGGCCTGCAGGGCGCGGGCAAGACGACGAGCGCGGGCAAGCTCGCGCGGCTCCTGAAGGGCGCGAAGAAGAAGGTCCTGCTGGTCTCGGTCGACATCTACCGCCCCGCGGCCATCGACCAGCTGAAGAGCCTCGCGGCGCAGCTCGCGATCGACCTCTACCCGTCGGATCCCTCGCAGAAGCCGCTCGACATCGCCTCGGGCGCGCTCGACTGGGCGAGGAAGCACTACTACGACGTGCTCATCGTCGACACCGCCGGGCGGCTCGCGATCGACGAGGCGATGATGGCGGAGGTGAAGGCGGTGCACGCCGCCGTGAAGCCCGTCGAGACGCTGTTCGTGGTCGACTCCATGCAGGGCCAGGACGCGGTCAACGTCGCCAAGGCGTTCGGCGAGGCGCTGCCCCTCACCGGCGTCGTCCTCACCAAGCTGGACGGCGACGCGCGCGGCGGCGCGGCGCTTTCGGTGCGTGCCGTCACGGGCGCGCCCATCAAGTTCGCCGGCGTGTCGGAGAAGATGGACGGCCTCGAGGCGTTCCACCCGGAGCGCATGGCCTCGCGCATCCTCGGCATGGGCGACATCGTCTCGCTCGTCGAGGAGGCCAGGAAGTCGGTCGACGAGGCCGAGGCGCAGAAGCTCGCGGACAAGTTCAGGAAGGGCAAGGACTTCGACCTCGAGGACTTCAAGTCGCAGATCCAGCAGATGAAGAAGATGGGCGGGGTCTCCGCGCTCATGGACAAGCTCCCCGCCCAGCTCACGCAGGCCGCCTCGAAGTCGCCGGACCTGCAGGAGAAGTCCCTCCGGAGGACCGAGGGCATCATCAACGCGATGACCCCGGCCGAGCGGCGCCACCCCGACCTCATCAAGGCGTCCCGCAAGCGCCGCATCGCCGCCGGCGCGGGCGTCCCGGTGCAGGAGGTCAACCGCCTCCTCAGCCAGTTCGAGCAGATGCGCAAGATGATGAAGATGATGCGCTCCGGGGGCCTCGCCAAGATGATGCGCAACATGAAGGGCATGCTGCCGGGAATGCGATGAGGTCCGTCGCCGCGGCGCTCCTCGCGCTCGCCCTCCCGGCCCTCGCCGCGGAGCCCTCCGCCCACGAGCGGCTCGCCCTCGACATCTACCGCGAGCTGGTCGGCATCCGCACCGTCCACCCCGACGGCGACAACACGGCCGCGGCGCGGGCCATGGCGAAGAGGCTCCTCGACGCGGGGTTCGACGCGAAGGACGTGGAAGTGGTGGAGCCGGCCCCGCGCAAGGGCAACCTCGTGGCGCGGCTTCGCGGCACGGGCGAGCTGAAGCCCCTCCTCCTCCTCGCGCACATCGACGTGGTCGAGGCGAAGGCCGCCGACTGGTCCGATGGCCTCGACCCCTTCACGCTCACGGAGAGGGACGGCTACTTCTACGGCCGCGGCACGCTCGACAACAAGGCGATGGCCGCCATCTTCGTGGCGAGCCTCGTCCGCTACCGGGCGGAAGGCCTGAGGCCGCGGCGCGACGTCATCGTCGCGCTCACGGCCGACGAGGAGACCGGCACCCACAACGGCGTCGCGTGGCTGCTCAGGAACCGGCGCGACCTCATCGACGCGGAGTTCGCGATCAACGAAGGCGGCGGCGGGACGCTGCGCGCCGGCAAGCCCTACATCCACGGCGTGCAGGTCGGCGAGAAGATGTTCCTCTCCTTCGACGTCGAGGCGACGAGCGCCGGGGGCCACAGCTCGGTGCCGACGCGCGAGAACGCGATCTACGACCTCGCCGCGGCGCTCGGCGGCATCTCGCGCCTGGAGCTGCCGGCGCGCGTGGGCTACGTCACGCGGGCCTCGTTCGCGCGGCTCGCCAACATCGAGGAGGGCGAGCTCGCCGAGGCGATCGCCGCCATCGCGGCCAACCGGGCCGACGAGCGGCAGGTGCGCCTCGTGTCCGCGGTGCCGCGCTACAACGCGCAGCTGCGCACGACCTGCGTGGCCACGCGGGTCGAGGCGGGCCACGCCGACAACGCGCTCCCTCAGCGGGCGAAGGCCCTCGTGAACTGCCGCCTGCTGCCCGGGGAGGATCCGGCATTCGTCCTGGCGCAGCTGCAGCGGGCCGCGGGCGAGCGGGTCAAGGTGCGCGCCCGGGGCGAGCCCCGCGTGAGCGACGCTTCCGACGCGCAGGGGCCCGTCATGGGCGTGATCCAGCGCGTGTCGGAATCGATGTGGCCCGGGGTCCCGGTGGTGCCCGGGATGAGCGCGGGCGCCACGGACGGGTCGCGCCTGCGCAACGCCGGAATCCCGACCTACGGGGCGTCGGGCCTTTTCGTGGAGTACGGCGAGATCCGCATCCACGGCCGCGACGAGCGCCTGGGCGTGGCGGCGTTCTTCGAGGGCACGGAGTTCCTCTACCGGCTGGTGAAGGCGCTGGCGGACTGAAGCCTGCGCCCGGGTTGCGCGGAGCCCGCCAACCCCTTATAATGCAAGGCTTTTCCGCCTCCGGGAGCGCAACCCCGGCGGCACTTCCAGCAACCGTTACCCGTTTTCAACGGGATGGAGCCATAAATGGTCGTCATCAGAATGGCGCGCGGCGGCGCGAAGAACCGCCCCTACTACACCATCGTCGTCGCCGACTCGCGCATGCCGCGCGACGGGCGCTTCATCGAGCGCGTCGGCTTCTACAACCCCAAGGCCGCCGAGAACGAACCGGCATTCCGGATCGCCCTCGACCGCGTCGCGCACTGGGTCTCCCAGGGTGCGCAGCCTTCGGACGCGGTGAAGAAGCTGATCAAGCGTGGCAAGGCACAGCTCGCCGCCAAGCCCGAAGCGGCCGCCCAGTAATCCCGCCGGTTCCCCGTACGCGGGGGACGAATCGCGGCTGGTGGTGATGGGGCGCGTTCTCGGCCCCTTCGGCATCCAGGGCTGGATCAAGCTCAAGGCCTTCACCGAGGACCCCGACGGCCTCGCGCGGCACCCCAACTGGTGGCTGCGCACGAAATCGGGGTGGCGCTCGGCGGCGCTGCAGGACTTCAAGGTCCGCCCCGCCGCGGTGAGCGCCAGGCTCGAGGGGGTCGACGATCGCAATGCCGCCGAGGCCCTCCGGGGCTTCGACGTCGCGGTGACCCGGGACGATCTCGGGGATGCCGCCGAAGGCGAGATCTACTGGGTGGACCTGGTGGGCCTCGAGGTGGTGGACCTGCAGGGCGGCAAGCTCGGGCGGGTCGAGGAATTGCTGAGGACCGGCGGGTCGGACGTGCTGGTCGTGCGCGGCGAGCGGGAGCGCCTCATTCCCTTCATCGCGGATTACGTGAAGTCGGTCGACCGGGAGGCGGGGCGCATCACGGTCGAATGGGAAGCGGGGTACGACGTCTGATGATGCGCTTCGACGTGGTCACGATCTTCCCGGAGATGTTCGAGGCGGTGACCCGCCACGGCATCACGCGGCGCGCGCTGGAGGAGGGCGGCTTCGACTTCCGCGCGTGGAACCCGCGCGATTTCGTGGTTGACCCGCACCGCACGGTCGACGACAGGCCGTACGGCGGGGGGCCGGGCATGGTGATGCTGCCCGGGCCGCTCGAGGATTGCATCGATGCCGCGGTGGCGAGGCAGGTGGCCGCCGGGGTGGAAAGGCCGCAGGTCGTGCTCCTCACGCCGCAGGGCGAGCGGTTCACGGACGCGGTGGCGAGGGAACTCGCGAAGTCGCCGGGCCTCGTGCTCCTGGCCGGGCGCTACGAAGGGGTGGACGAACGCCTCATCGCGCGCCGGGTGGACCGGGAGATCTCGATCGGCGACTACGTGACCTCGGGCGGGGAGCTGCCCGCGATGGTGATGATCGACGCCATCGTGAGGCTCCTGCCGGGGAGCCTGAACGACGCGGGGAGCGCGTCGCAGGACTCGTTCTCGGACGGGTTGCTGGACTGGCCGCACTACACGCGGCCGGAGCAGTGGCGGGGCGAGCGGGTGCCGGAGGTGCTGTTGTCCGGCAACCACGCCGCGATCGCGAAGTGGCGGCGCAAGCAGGCCCTCGCGAGAACGTACGCGAGGCGGCCGGACCTCCTCCAGGGCCGGGCGCTTTCGAAGGAGGACGCGAAGCTCCTCGAGGAGGCGCTTCGCGAGCAGCAGATGCAGGAGCAGCAGTAGCGCAAGAAGAAACGCCGCGCACCAGCCCACCGGGCTGCTCTGCCGGAAGTGGCCCCGACGGGCCGGACACGCGAAAGGAAACGAAACATGGATCTCATCCGCAAGCTCGAGCAGGAAGAAATCGCGCGCCTCGCGCGCAAGATCCCCGACTTCGCCCCGGGCGACACGGTGATCGTCAAGGTGCAGGTCGTCGAAGGCGACAAGAAGCGCGAGCAGGCCTACGA
>JBBIJT010000140.1:0-8634 GCA_037445795.1 Betaproteobacteria bacterium
CGATCTTCTTGATCTTGGTCTCGGAGCCGGTGGCCGCGAGGTCCGTGCGCAGCGTCTCGATCTCGTGGCCCACGTCGAGGGCGCGCAGCAGCGCGCGGATGCCCTCCGCGCCCATGGAGGCGTGGAAGTCGTCGCCGTACTCCTCGACCTTCGCGAGGAAATCGTCCTCGGAGAGGAGCTGGCAGCGGTTCAGCGGCGTCATGCCCGGGTCGGTGACGACGTAGGCCTCGAAGTAGAGCACCCGCTCGATGTCGCGAAGCGTCATGTCGAGCACCATCCCGAGGCGGGAGGGCAGGCTCTTCAGGAACCAGATGTGCGCGACGGGGCTCGCGAGCTCGATGTGGCCCATGCGCTCGCGGCGGACCTTGGTGAGCGTGACCTCGACGCCGCACTTCTCGCAGATGACGCCGCGGTGCTTCAGGCGCTTGTACTTGCCGCAGAGGCACTCGTAGTCCTTCGTCGGCCCGAAGATCTTGGCGCAGAAGAGGCCGTCGCGCTCCGGCTTGAAGGTGCGGTAGTTGATCGTCTCCGGCTTCTTGACCTCGCCGTAAGACCACGAGCGGATCTTCTCGGGGGACGCGAGGCCGATGCGGATCGCGTCGAATTCCTCTTCCTGGGTGACCTGCTTGAACAGATCGAGCAGTGCTTTCATCCGTATTCTCCTGGGGCGTTCGCTTGCGTTGGCGCTGCTGTGGGGTGGCTTCGCGTCAGTAGCGTTCGAGATCGATGTCGATCGCGAGCGAACGGATCTCCTTCACGAGCACGTTGAACGACTCGGGCATGCCCGCCTCGATCTTGTGCTCGCCCTTCACGATGTTCTCGTAGACCTTGGTCCGGCCCTGCGTGTCGTCGGACTTGACCGTGAGCATCTCCTGCAGGGTGTAGGCGGCCCCGTAGGCCTCCAGCGCCCAGACCTCCATCTCGCCGAAGCGCTGGCCGCCGAACTGCGCCTTGCCGCCGAGCGGCTGCTGCGTGACGAGCGAGTACGGGCCGGTCGAGCGGGCGTGCATCTTGTCGTCGACCAGGTGGTGCAGCTTCAGGATGTGCATGTAGCCAACCGTCACCGCGCGATCGAACGCGTCGCCCGTGCGGCCGTCGAAGAGGGTAATCTGGCCGCTGCGCGGCAGGCCCGCCAGCTCCAGCATGTCCTTGATCTCGGCCTCGGTGGCGCCGTCGAACACCGGCGTCGCGAAGGGCACGCCCTTCGTGAGGTTGGTGGCGAGCTCGGTCACCTCCTCGTCGGCGAAGGACGCGATGTCCTCCTTCTTTCCGGCCGAGTTGTAGATCTTGTCCAGGTACTTGCGCACCTTGGCCACGCTCTCCTGGCCGCGCAGCATCTCGCCGATCTTGAGGCCCAGGCCCTTCGCGGCCCACCCGAGGTGGGTCTCGAGGATCTGGCCCACGTTCATCCGCGAGGGCACGCCCAGGGGGTTCAGCACGATGTCGACGGACGTCCCGTCGGCCATGAAGGGCATGTCCTCGACGGGGACGATCTTCGAGATCACGCCCTTGTTGCCGTGCCGGCCGGCCATCTTGTCGCCGGGCTGGAGCCGGCGCTTCACGGCCACGTAGACCTTCACCATCTTCTGCACGCCCGGCGGCAGCTCGTCGCCCTGCGTGAGCTTCTTCTTCTTCTCCTCGAAGGCGCGGTCGAACTCCTTGCGGGTGAGATCGAGGGACTCGCGCAGCTGCTCGAGCTGCTGGGCCGCCTCCTCGTCGGACAGGCGGATGTCGAACCACTCGTGCCGCTCGAGCTCGGCGAGGTAGGCCTTGGTGAGCTTGGCGCCCTTGGCGAGCTTCTTCGGGCCGCCCTTGGCGGACTTGCCGTTTAGCATGCGCTCGAGGCGCGCGAAGAGGTCGTCCTCGACGATGCGCAGCTGGTCGTTCAGGTCCTTGCGGTAGTCCTTGAGCTGGTCGTCGATGATCTGCTGGGCGCGCTTGTCGCGCTGGATGCCCTCGCGCGTGAAGACCTGAACGTCGATCACGCAGCCGGAGATGCCCGAAGGCACGCGAAGGCTCGTGTCCTTCACGTCGGAGGCCTTCTCGCCGAAGATCGCGCGAAGCAGCTTCTCCTCCGGCGTGAGCTGGGTCTCGCCCTTCGGCGTCACCTTGCCCACGAGCACGTCGCCCGCCTCGACCTCGGCGCCGATGTAGACGATGCCCGACTCGTCGAGCCGCGCGAGCATGCGCTCGGAGAGGTTCGAGATGTCGCGCGTGATCTCTTCGGGGCCGAGCTTCGTGTCGCGCGCGACCACCACCAGCTCCTCGATGTGGATCGACGTGTAGCGGTCCTCCGCCACGATGCGCTCGGAGATGAGGATCGAGTCCTCGAAGTTGTAGCCGTTCCACGGCATGAACGCGACGAGCAGGTTCTGGCCGAGCGCGAGCTCGCCCATGTCCGTCGAGGCGCCGTCGGCGATCACGTCGCCGGCCGCGATCTGGTCGCCCACCTTGACCAGCGGGCGCTGGTTGATGTTGGTGTTCTGGTTGGAGCGGGTGTACTTGGTGAGGTTGTAGATGTCGACGCCCGCCTTTCCGGCGCTCGTCTCGCTGTCGTTCACGCGGACCACGATGCGCCCGGCGTCGACGTAGTCGATGCGGCCGCCGCGGCGCGCCTGGACGGCCGTGCCGGAGTCGATCGCGACGGTGCGCTCGATGCCGGTTCCCACGAGGGGCTTCTCGGCCCGCAGGCAGGGCACCGCCTGGCGCTGCATGTTCGAGCCCATGAGGGCGCGGTTCGCGTCGTCGTGCTCGAGGAACGGGATGAGGGAGGCGGCCACGGACACGATCTGCGAGGGCGCGACGTCGATGTACTCGATCTTGTCGGGCCCGGAGAGCGTGAACTCGTTGCGGTGGCGGCACGAGACCAGCTCGTCGACGAAGTGGCCGCCCTTGTCGAGCTCCGCGTTCGCCTGCGCGATCACGTACTTGCCCTCCTCGATCGCCGACAGGAACTCGATCTCCTTGGCCACCTTGCCGTCCTTCACGCGGCGGTAGGGCGTCTCGATGAAGCCGTACTCGTTCGTCCGCGCGTAGAGCGCCAGCGAGTTGATGAGGCCGATGTTCGGGCCTTCCGGCGTCTCGATCGGGCAGACCCGGCCGTAGTGGGTCGGGTGCACGTCGCGGACCTCGAAGCCGGCCCGCTCGCGGGTGAGGCCGCCGGGGCCCAGCGCCGAGATGCGGCGCTTGTGCGTGATCTCGGAGAGCGGGTTCGTCTGGTCCATGAACTGCGACAGCTGGCTGGAGCCGAAGAACTCCTTGATCGCCGCGGAGACGGGCTTCGCGTTGATCAGGTCGTGCGGCATCAGGTTCTCGCTCTCGGCCTGCGAGAGGCGCTCGCGCACCGCGCGCTCGACGCGCACGAGGCCGGAGCGGAACTGGTTCTCCGCCAGCTCGCCCACGGAGCGCACGCGGCGGTTGCCGAGGTGGTCGATGTCGTCGATCTCGCCTCGGCCGTTGCGCAGCTCCACGAGGATGCGGATCACCGCCACGATGTCCTCGGTCGAGAGCGTGATCGGGCCGGTGAGCTCGTCGCGCCCGACGCGGCGGTTGAACTTCATGCGGCCGACGTCGGAAAGGTCGTAGCGGTCCTCGTTGAAGAAGAGCCCGTTGAAGAGGGTCTTCACCGCCTCCTCGGTCGGGGGCTCGCCGGGGCGCATCATGCGGTAGATGGCCACCTGGGCGTTCATCTGGTCGACCGACTCGTCGATGCGCAGGGTCTGGGAGATGTAAGGGCCCTGGTCGAGGTCGTTGGTGTAGATGGTCTGCACCTCCTCGACGCCGGCATCCGCGATCTTCTTGAGGAGGGTCTCGGTGACCTCCTCGTTCGCGTTGGCGACGATCTCGCCCGTCTCCTTGTTGACGAGCTTCTTCGCGAGCGTGCGCCCGAGCAGGAAGTCGGGCTCGACCGCGAGCTTCTTCATGCCCGCCGCCTCCATCTCGCGGATGTGCTTCACGGTGATCCGCTTGTCCTTCTGGACGATCACCTTGCCCGTCTTGGAGACGATGTCGAAGCGGGCGATCTCGCCCTTCATGCGCTCCGGCACCACCTCGAACTCGAGGCCCTTCTTGCCGAAGTGGAAGGTGTCGAAGACGAAGAACTCGGCGAGGATGCGCTCGGGGCTGTATCCCAGCGCCTTGAGCAGGATCGTGACCGGCATCTTGCGGCGCCGGTCGACGCGGAAATAGAGGTAGTCCTTGGGGTCGAACTCGAAGTCGAGCCAGGAGCCGCGGTAGGGGATGACGCGGGCGGAGAAGAGGAGCTTGCCCGAGGAGTGCGTCTTGCCGCGGTCGTGCTCGAAGAACACGCCCGGGGAGCGATGCAGCTGGCTCACGATCACTCGCTCGGTGCCGTTCACCACGAAGGAGCCGTTGCGGGTCATGAGCGGGATCTCGCCCATGTACACCTCCTGCTCCTTCACCTCCTTCACCGTCGGCTTGGTCGCCTCGCGGTCCATGATCGTGAGGCGCACCTTGGCGCGCAGCGGGCTCGCGAAGGTGAGGCCGCGCTGCTGGCACTCGACCACGTCGAAGGGCGGCTCGCCGAGGGCGTAGCTCACGAACTCGAGGCGGGCGTTGCCGGAGTGGCTCGAGATCGGGAACACGGACGTGAAGGCGGACTGCAGGCCCTCGTCCTTGCGCTCGGCCGGGGGCACCTCGGCCTGGAGGAAGTCCGTGTAGGAATCGAGCTGCGTGGCGAGCAGGAACGGCACGTCGAGGACGGCGGCCCGCTTGGCGAAACTCTTGCGAATGCGCTTCTTCTCGGTGAACGAGTAGGTCGTGGTCATCATGGCTCCGTGAATCCCGCGGGCGCGTGCGCGCCCGTGCACCCGACTGGTGCTCATGGCCTGGTGGCTGGCCCCTACCAGCCGCTGGCGGACGGCCGCGCGATGGGACTTGGAGTCGCCCCAGCAAGCTGGGGACTCCCGCGCGGCCCGACCAAACCCGCCTCCTGCAGTCGCTTCAGAAGGCAAATCAAAGCCCGTCAGGGCTTTGATTTGGCTTCGAAAGCGGCGTACGAGCGGACACCGGCGAACCGGTGCCGCTCAACGCCAACAAGCACTTGATGCAGCGTCTTACTTGACTTCCACCTTGGCGCCGGCCTCTTCGAGCTTCTTCTTGATCGCCTCGGCGTCGGCCTTGTTCACGCCTTCCTTCACGGGCTTCGGCGCGCCGTCGACCAGGTCCTTGGCCTCCTTCAGGCCCAGGCCCGTGACTTCGCGCACGGCCTTGATGGTGTTCACCTTGTTCTCGCCGGCGGCGGCGAGGACGACGGTGAACTCGGTCTTCTCTTCCACGGCGGCGGCGGCGCCGCCCGCGGCGGGCGCGGCGACGGCGACGGTGGCCGCGGCGGCGGACACGCCGAACTTCTCTTCCATGTCCTTGATGAGCTGCGAGAGCTCGAGGACGGTCATGCTGGAAATTGCGTCGAGGACTTCTTGCTTGGCGATAGCCATGTGGTTCTCCTGTGATCGATTCAGTGGTCGTTCAAATGGGATCGTGGCCGATCAGGCAGCCTGCTTCTCTTTCTGGTCGCGAACGGCGGCGAGGGTCCGGACGAACTTGCCGGGGACCTCGTTCAGCGTCTGGACGAACTTGGCGACCGGCGCCTGCATCGTGCCCATGAGCCTGGCGAGGAGCTCCTCGCGGCCCGGGAGCGACGCGAGAGCGCCGACCTCCTTCGCGTTCATCACCTGGCCGAGCATCGCCCCGCCCTTGATGACGAGCTTGTCGTTGTCCTTCGCGTAGGCATGGAGCACCTTCGCGGCCGCCACGGGGTCGTCCGAAATGCCGTAGGCGAGCGGACCGACCATCTGGTCGGCCAGCTTCTCGAACGGCGTTCCCCGGACCGCGCGACGCGCGAGGGTGTTCTTCAGCACGCGAAGGTAGACGCCGGAAGCGCGCGCCTTCGCGCGAAGCTGGGTGATCTTCTCGACCGGCAGGCCACGGTACTCCGCAAGCACGATCGCCTGCGCCTTGGCGAGCCGGGCGGAGACTTCAGCCACGACTTCCTTCTTACCTTCTAGATTCAGACTCAAGGTCTTTCTCCTTCAGCTAATCGATGCGCCGCTTTCGCGGGCCTTTGGGAATGCCCGTTCGGCGGTGCACCACCCATAGCGACCTTTCGTCAGGAGACCGGTTGCGCCCGCGAGGGCGCGAGAATCCTGTCTTGGGTTCGCTATCTGCGTAGGCTTCGGGGCGGGCACCCCTCCATTGAGCCCCCTCATCCGGCCCGCACCAGCGAAGCTGGGAGGACCCGGGGGCGCCTACGGTCTTGGATAACCCGCCGCCCGCCCCGCTAGGGGCCGGCGGCGGCCCAAAGCTACTGCGCGGTGCCGGCGGACGCGCCGGCCAGCGCCGAATGATCCACGCGGATGCCGACCCCCATCGTGCTGGAGACCGACACCTTCTTGAGATAGACGCCCTTGGAAGTGGACGGCTTCGACTTGTTGATCGCGGCGAGCAGCGCGTCGAAGTTCTGCGCCAGCGCCTCGACCGGGAACGACGCGCGGCCGATCGTGCACTGCACGATGCCCGCCTTGTCGGCGCGGTACTGCACCTGGCCGGCCTTGGCGTTCTTAACCGCCTCCGTCACGTTCGGGGTGACCGTTCCCACCTTCGGGTTGGGCATGAGGCCGCGAGGGCCCAGCACCTGGCCGAGGGGGCCGACGACCTTCATGGCGTCCGGCGTCGCGATGACGACGTCGAAGTCCATGAAGCCGCCCTTGATCTTCTCGGCGAGGTCGTCGAAGCCGACCACGTCGGCGCCGGCCGTCTTGGCGGCCTCGGCGTTGGCGCCCTGCGCGAACACGGCCACGCGGACCTTCTTGCCCGTGCCGCGCGGAAGCACCACGCTGCCGCGCACCACCTGGTCGGACTTCTTGGAATCGATGCCGAGGTTCACGGCGACGTCGATCGACTCGTCGAACTTGGCCGTCGCGGTCTTCTTCGCGAGGTCGAGGGCCTCCGCGATCGCATAGGCCTTGGAACGGTCCACGAGGGCCGTGATCGTCTTCACGCGCTTGGAGATGGACATGTCAGACCCCTTCCACTTCGACGCCCATGCTGCGGGCGCTGCCGGCGATCGTGCGCACGGCGGCATCGAGATCGGCCGCGGTGAGGTCCGGCATCTTCGTCTTCGCGATCTCCTCGGCCTGGGCGCGCGTGAGCTTGCCCACCTTGTCGGAGTGCGGCTTGCTCGAGCCCTTCTCCAGCTTGAGCGCCTTCTTGATCAGCACCGGCGCCGGCGGCGTCTTGATGATGAACGTGAAGCTCTTGTCCGCGAACGCCGTGATGACGACCGGGAGCATGAGGCCCGGCTCGACCTTCTGCGTCTGAGCGTTGAAGGCCTTGCAGAACTCCATGATGTTCAGGCCGCGCTGGCCGAGCGCGGGGCCGATGGGCGGCGAGGGATTGCCTTGCCCGCGGGCACCTGCAGCTTGATGAAGCCGACGATCTTCTTTGCCACGATGGCACTCCTCGGGTTCAAGCGGACGCGGGTTTCGCGCCCTCCCCGTCAAGTTCGGCCGGGAAACGCGCCCGGCCACCGCGCGCCGCCCCGGGGGGCGGCGATGAAAAAGCTCAGGCCTTCTCGACCTGGCCGAAATCCAGCTCCACCGGGGTCGCGCGCCCGAAGATCAGCACGGAAACCCGGATCTTGCTCTTCTCGTAGTTGACTTCCTCGACGTTGCCGTTGAAGTCCGTGAAGGGCCCTTCCGTCACGCGAACCGACTCGCCCACCTCGAACAGCACCTTGGGCTTTGGCTTCTCCACGCCCTCCTGCACCTGGTGCAGGATGTTCTCGACCTCCTTGTCGGAGATCGGCGTGGGCTTCATCGCGGTCCCGCCGATGAAGCCGGTGACCTTGGGCGTGCTCTTCACGAGGTGCCAGGTGTCGTCGGTCATCTCCATCTGCACGAGGATGTAGCCCGGGAAGAACCGGCGCTCCGAAAGCGCCTTCTGCCCGCTCTTCATCTCGACCACCTCCTCGGTGGGCACGAGCACCTGGCCGAACTTGTCGGCCATCCCCGAGCGCTTGATGCGGTCGATGAGCGCGTTCTGGATGCTCTTCTCCTGCCCGGAGTAGGCGTGAACCACGTACCAGCGCATGGACATGTCAGCCCCCCTGCCCGAGAAGGCGCTGCGTGACCCACAGCAGCCCCGCGTCGATCATCCAAAGCATCATGGCCATCACGAAGACGAAGACGAACACGATCCCCGTGGTCTGCAGCGTCTCCTTGCGGGAAGGCCACACCACGCGCTTCGCCTCGTCCCAGGACTCCCGGGAGAAGACGACGAAATCGCGACCCGCCTGCGTGAACCACATCGTGCCCGCGGCGAGCGCGAACGCGCCCACGAGCACGCCAAGGCGCGCGATTGTGGGCTGGTCCGCGATGGCGTAGAAGCCCCACAGGCCCGCCACCACGATCAACGCCGCTGCAGCAATCTTTATCTTTTCTGCCATGTCCTCTGCCACTTCGGTGGCAGGCCAGGAGGGTCTCGAACCCCCAACCTGCGGTTTTGGAGACCGCCGCTCTGCCAATTGAGCTACTGGCCTATCCTTTCCCTCGAACTCGCCTTACTCCAGGATCTTGGAGACGACGCCGGCACCGACGGTGCGGCCGCCCTCGCGGA
>JBBIJT010000141.1:0-8610 GCA_037445795.1 Betaproteobacteria bacterium
GCCGCCACGGCCGCGGCCGTCGGCGTGGCGGCCCGCAGGTCGGCCACAAAGTCGGCGATCGTGAAGTCCGTCTCGTGGCCCACGCCGCTCACCACCGCGATGGCCGAGGAGGCGATCGCGCGCGCGACCGCTTCCTCGTTGAAGGCCCAGAGGTCCTCCAGGCTGCCGCCGCCGCGCGCCACGATGAGCACGTCGCACTCGCGCCTCGCGTTGGCCGTCTCGATGGCGCGGGCCACCTGCTCGCCCGCCCCTTCGCCCTGCACCGGCGTGGGGTAGAGGATCACGGGCACCATCGGCGCGCGCCGCGCGAGCGTGGCGAGGATGTCGCGCAGCGCCGCAGCCGCGGGCGAGGTGACGATGCCGATCGCGCGCGGGAACGCCGGCAGGGGCTTGCGACGCGACTCGTCGAAGAGCCCCTCGGCGCCGAGCCGCGCCTTGAGCTTCTCGAAGGCCTCGAAGAGCGCGCCCAGGCCGGCGTGGCGCATCTGCTCCACGTTGAGCTGGTAGGCGCCGCGCGGCTCGTAGACGGTGACCCGAGCCCGCACCTCCACCTTCAGGCCGTTCTCCGGCCGGAACTCGAGGTACTGGGCGCGGCCCTTGAACATCGCGCAGTCGACGGCCGCGCCCTCGTCCTTGAGCACGAAGTACCAGTGGCCGGAGGAGGCGAGGGTGGCCCTCGAGATCTCGCCGGTGACCCAGAGGAGGCCGAGCTGGCTCTCTAGAATCTGCCGCGAGCGGCGGTTCAATTCGCTCACGGTGAGGGGGGCGGGGCCGCCCGGAAGGGTCGCCATGGGGGCAATCCTAGACGGTTTCCCGAGGGGGGCGAAGGGGGCCCTATCCACTGTGACCCTGCGACGGCGCGAAGCGGGCCCCGCGGGCGGGCGACACTCCCCTCTTGACAGAGGAAAAAAACTGTAAGTCTTTGATTGACAAGCGGTAACCGGGAGCGCTCAAAAAATGAGCGAAAGAAAAAAAAGCCTTACCGGGGCACGACTTGGCGAAGTCGTCCGCGAAAGGCCCACAGGGTTATCCACAGGCTCTGTGGATGATTCGACACACCCCTCACGTGCACCCTCGGCGGACGAATGTCGCGCGAGAATCCGCGCCGCTTTTGGAGGGATTTCGGCCGCGAAGCCGCGCCGTGGCTCGATTCGCGGGGCCGCGCGCGGTCGCGACTTCAAGTTGTTTCTCAACGGCCTTGTGGCCGCGCGGCCATGACGACACTAGGGCTTGTGGAACCGGGATGGTCGGGGGAAAATGCGCTCGCGAATTTCGCCGAGGAAAACCACGCGTGCTGTCGATCATCGAAGCGGCCGGCTGGCCGATCTGGTTCATCATCATCACTTCCGTCGTCGCGCTGGCCATCATCGGCGAACGCTTCTGGTCGCTGCGCACGCCGCTCGTCGCGCCGAAGAGCCTGCTCGCGGACACCGTGCGCGAGTACCAGTCGAAGGGCGTGACGCCCGACCTCCTCGCCCGCCTGCAGCAGGGGCCGCTCCTCGGCCGCATCTTCGCCGCGGCGCTTGCCAACGAGAAGGCGCCGCGCGAGGTGATCCGCGACGCCGTCGAGGACGCCGGGCGCGCCGTGAGCCTCGAGCTCGAGCGCTTCCTCAACACGCTGGGCACCATCGCCACCGTCTCCACGCTGATGGGCCTCTTCGGCACGATCGTCGGGATGATCGAGATCTTCGGCTCCCAGGCGCCCACGGGCGGCAACCCGTCGCAGCTCGCGCACGGCATCTCGGTCGCGCTCTACAACACGCTGTTCGGCATCGGCGTGGCCATCCCGGCCGTGATCTTCTACCGCCACTTCCGCAACCGGGTCGACGTCCTGGTGGTGGAGATGGAAAGCCAGGCGATCAAGCTCGTCGAGATCCTGCGCGGCGAACGGCGCGCATGAACTTCCGCAGGGGGCAGGCGCGCGATGAGCCGGAGATCAACCTGATCCCGCTCATCGACATCCTCATCGTCGTCCTGATCTTCCTCTTCCTCACGACGACCTACAGCCGCTTCGCCGAGCTGCAGATCAACCTGCCCGAGTCGGCCGCCGACAAGTCGACCGACCGGCCGCAGGTCCTCGCCGTGGCGGTGGACGCGAACGGGCGCTACGCGGTGAACGGCACCACGGTTCCCTACGACAACCCCGCAGGGCTCGCCGCGCGGCTGCAGGAAGCGGCCAAGGGCGCCAGGGAGCCCGTGGTATCGATCAGCGCCGACGCCGCCGCCACCCACCAGTCCGTGGTGAACGTGATGGAGGCGGCGCGGATCGCGGGCTACAACCACATCTCGTTCACCACCCAGTCCCGCAAGTAGCGCGGGACGCCACGCCCGGGATCCGGCGATGCGCGCCTGGCTGGAAGGGGAGTGGCAGCGGCTCGGGGGCGGCGCGCTCGTCTTCCTGCCGCTCGCGATCGCCTACCGGCTCCTCGCGGCGCTGCGCCGCGCCCTCTACCGCGCGGGAATCCTCGGATCGTGGAAGGCTCCCGTGCCCGTCGTGGTCGTGGGCAACATCACCGCCGGCGGCACCGGCAAGACGCCGCTCGTCATCGCCGTGGTCGAGGCGCTGCTGCGAGCCGGGCGCCGGCCGGGCGTGGTCTCGCGGGGCTACGGCCGCGTGCCGCCGACCGACGCCGATCCGCGCGGCGTCGTGCGCGTGCTGCCGGGCGTGGCCACACCGGAGCTCTTCGGCGACGAGCCGGTGCTCATCGCGAGGCGCACGGCGGTGCCCGTGTACGTGTCGCCGGACCGCGCCGCCGCCGCGCGGGAGCTCCTCGCGGCGCATCCCGAGATCGACGTGGTGGTGAGCGACGACGGCCTGCAGCACTACGCGCTCGCCCGCGACGTGGAGATCGCGGTCGTCGACGGCGAGCGCGGCTTCGGCAACGGGCTGCCGCTGCCGTCGGGGCCGCTGCGGGAGCCCGTGTCGCGCCTGCGGGAGGTGGACTGCGCGGTGGTGAACGGCGGCAGTCGTGGTCGCGAAGCGCCGGTCGAGAAGTCAGTGCGCGTCCCGGCGCCACGGCAGTTCGCGATGACGCTCGCCGGCGAGCGGTTCGTGTCGTTCTCGGGCGAGGAGCTTTCGCCGGCGGAATTCGCGCTCGGCGCGCGCGGGCGGCGCGTGGCCGCCGTGGCGGGCATCGGCAATCCCGCGCGCTTCTTCGCTCACCTCGTCCGGCTGGGCGTGTCCGCGGAGAGGCACCCGTTTCCCGATCACCACCACTTCCATCCCGGCGAGCTGCGCCTGCCGGGCGTCGAGGTCGTCGTCATGACCGAGAAGGATGCCGTAAAATGCGCGGCATTCGCGGATGCGCGGATGTGGTTCCTTCGCGTCGAGGCGGCCCTGCCGCCGGAGTTCGACGCCTTCCTCCTCGAACGCCTCGCTGCCCGGAAACGCCCCTGATGGACCCCAAGCTCCTCGAAATCCTCGTCTGCCCGATCTGCAAGGGCCCCCTCGTGCACCGCCGCGAGCGGCAGGAACTCGTGTGCCGCGCGGACCGCCTGGCCTATCCCGTTAGGGACGACATCCCCGTCATGCTCGAGGAGGAGGCGAGAAAGCTCGGCCCCGACGAGGAAGCCTGAGCCCCGCCTCCCCGTGAAGACCCTCTCGTTCAAGGTCGTCATCCCGGCGCGCCTGCGCTCGACGCGCCTGCCGGGGAAGATGCTCGCCGACATCGCGGGCAAGCCCATGGTCGCGTGGGTGGCCGAGCGCGCCGTGGAAAGCGGGGCGCAGGAGGTGATCGTGGCCACCGACCACGCCGACATCGCCGACGCCATGGCTGCCCTCGGCTGGCGCGTGTGCACGACCTCGCCCTCGCACCCCACCGGCACCGACCGCCTGGCCGAGGCCGTCGACCTGCTGGGGTTCGCCGACGACGAGATCGTGGTGAACGTGCAGGGGGACGAGCCGCTCATCGACCCGCTGCTCATCCGCGCCGTGGCGAGGGAGCTCGCGCTGCGGCCCAAGGCCTCGATCGCCACGGCCGTGCATCCCATCACGTCGGCGAAGGCGTTCTTCGACCCGAACGTCGTCAAGGTGGTGCACGACACCGACGGCTACGCGACCTACTTCTCGCGCGCCCCGATCCCGTACGCCCGAGACGCGTTCGCCGAGACCAAGGGGAAGCTCCCGCCCGGGTTCCCCGCGCTTCGCCACATCGGGATCTACGCCTACCGCGTGGGCTACCTGCGCCGCTACTCCGGCCTCTCGCAGACGCCCGCCGAGCGCTTCGAGGCGCTGGAGCAGCTGCGGGCGCTGGGGCACGGGCACCGCATCGCCGTCGCCTTCTGGAGCGAGCCCGTCGAGGCGGGCGTGGATACCCCCGAGGACCTGGCGCGCGTGCGCAAGCTGCTGGGCCGGGCGCCCGACTGATACCCCCCCCACCGGGTTTCCCCGGGTTTGACCCGCTTCCCCCGTGGCGGCGATAATCGAGTGCTTTTCAAAAGAAACCCCTTGAGGGAGGCAGGCCCATGCGCCTGATCTTGTTGGGTGGTCCGGGTGCCGGCAAGGGCACCCAGGCAGGCTTCATCACGCAGAAATTCGGGATTCCGCAGATCTCCACCGGCGACATGCTTCGCGGGGCCGTCAAGGCCGGGACCGCGACGGGCCTGGCCGCGAAGGCGGTGATGGACCGCGGCGAGCTCGTCTCCGACGACATCATCGTCGCGCTCGTCAAGGAGCGGGTCCAGACTCCGGATTGCAGGCCCGGATTTCTCTTCGACGGCTTCCCCCGCACCATCCCCCAGGCCGATGCCCTCAGGAGCTCCGGAATCGACGTGGATCACGTCGTCGACATCGTCGTCGCGGACGCGGCCATCATCGACCGCATGTCGGGCCGGCGGGTCCACCTGCAGTCGGGCCGCACCTACCACGTCAAGTACAACCCGCCGAAGGTGGCGGGCAAGGACGACGTCACCGGCGAGGACCTCATCCAGCGAGAGGACGACAAGGAGGAGACGGTGAGGAAGCGCCTCGTCATCTACCACCAGCAGACCGAGCCCCTCGTCGAGTTCTACAAGCGCTGGGAAGCCTCGGGCGACAAGCGGGCTCCCCGCTACCACCGCATCGAGGGCAGCGGCACGGTCGAGGAAGTCCGCGACCGCACCTTCGCCGCGCTGTCCTAGACCCCGCCTTTCCGCGAGCTGCCCATGCCCCGCAACGCCTTCTATGCCCAGTCCGGCGGCGTCACCGCCGTGATCAACGCGAGCGCCGCGGGCGTGATCGAGACGGCGCGCAAGCACAAGTCGAAGATCGGAAAGGTGCTCGCCGGCCGCAACGGCATCATCGGCGCCCTGAACGAGGACCTCATCGACACGAGCCGCGAGTCGCCGGCGGCCATCCGCGCGCTGATGCACACGCCCGGCGGCGCCTTCGGCTCCTGCCGCTACAAGCTGAAGGGCGTGGAGAAGGGCGGCCACGAGTACGAGCGCCTGGTCGAGGTCTTCCGGGCGCACGACATCGGCTACTTCTTCTACAACGGCGGCAACGACTCCGCCGACACGTGCCTCAAGGTCTCCCGCATCGCCACCGAGATGGGCTACCCGCTGGTGGCCGTGCACGTGCCCAAGACTATCGACAACGACCTGCCGATCACCGACACCTGCCCCGGGTTCGGCTCCGTGGCCAAGTACGTCGCCACGAGCATGCGCGAGGCGGGCCTCGACGTGGAGTCGATGGCCGAGACCTCCACCAAGGTCTTCGTCTTCGAGGTGATGGGCCGGCACGCGGGATGGATCACCGCCGCCGTGGGCCTCGCCCAGTCGAAGCCCGGCGAGGCGCCGCACGTGCTGCTCTTCCCGGAGATCGCCTTCGACGAGGCCGCCTTCCTCGCCAGGGTGGACGAATGCGTGAAGCGCTTCGGCCACTGCTCCATCGGCGTTTCCGAGGGGCTGCACGACAAGGCCGGCAAGTTCCTCTCCGAGTCGGGCCTCAAGGACGCCTTCGGGCACGCCCAGCTGGGCGGGGTGGCGCCCCTGGTGGCCGGCCTCGTGAAGGAGAAGCTCGGCTACAAGTGCCACTGGGCCGTCGCGGATTACCTGCAGCGCTCGGCGCGCCACATCGCCTCGAGGACGGACCTCGAGCAGTCCTACGCCGTCGGCAAGGCCGCGGTGGAGCTCGCCGTGAAGGGTGTCTCGGGTGTCATGCCCACGATCGTGCGCGTGTCGAGCCGGCCCTACCGCTGGAAGATCGGCGTGGCGAAGCTCGAGGACGTGGCCAACGTCGAGAAGAAGATGCCGCGCGACTTCATCACGCCCGACGGCTTCCACATCACGGCGAAGTGCCGCCGCTACCTCGAGCCGCTCATCGCGGGCGAGGCGTTCCCGCCCTTCGAGAAGGGCCTGCCGAACTACGTGCGCCTGAAGAACCCGGCCGTCCGCAGGAAGACCAAGAAACCCGCCGCGCCCTGATCGCGGCACCGCAAATCGAAGCCAGAAACCAACCGCACTCAAAGGGAGAAGCGAGATGTTGAACTCTGCAATCTTGGTGGCGCTCGCCTGCGCCGGCCTCGCGCTGCTGTACGGCGCGGCGACGGCCAAGTGGATCCTGTCGAAGCCCGACGGCAACGACCGGATGCGCGAGATCGCCGCCGCCGTGCAGGCCGGCGCCAAGGCCTACCTCAACCGCCAGTACACGACCATCGGCATGGTGGGCGTCGTGCTCTTTGCGGTGATCTGGCTCCTCCTGGGGTGGATGACCGCCCTCGGGTTCGCGATCGGGGCCGTCGCCTCCGGCGCCGCGGGCTACATCGGCATGAACGTGTCGGTGCGGGCCAACGTGCGCACGGCCGAGGCCGCGCGCGGCGGCATCGCGCCCGCCCTCGACATCGCCTTCAAGGGCGGCGCCATCACCGGCATGCTGGTGGTGGGCCTGGGCCTGCTCTCGGTCACCGCCTTCTTCCTGCTGCTGCAGGGCTCCGCGGAACACGGCGCGAAGATGAGCAACGTCGCCAAGCCCCTCATCGGCCTCGCCTTCGGCTCGTCGCTCATCTCCATCTTCGCGCGTCTGGGCGGCGGCATCTTCACCAAGGGCGCCGACGTCGGCGCCGACCTCGTGGGCAAGGTGGAAGCCGGCATCCCCGAGGACGACCCGCGCAACCCCGCGGTCATCGCCGACAACGTGGGCGACAACGTGGGCGACTGCGCCGGCATGGCGGCGGACCTCTTCGAGACCTACGCCGTGACCATCATCGCGACCATGGTGCTGGGCGCGCTCCTCATGCCGAGCCCCGCGGTCGTCGGCAACGCGATCACCTACCCCCTCGTGCTGGGCGCGGTCTCCATCGTCGCCTCGATCATCGGCACCTACTTCGTGAAGACCTCCCAGGGCGGCAAGATCATGAACGCGCTCTACCTGGGCCTGGGCGTGGCGGGCGTCATCTCGCTCGCGGCCTTCTGGGTGGTCACGGGCTGGATGATGAAGGACGTGGCGAGCGTGTACCCGAACATCACGGTCGGGGGCCTCTGGGGCGCCTGCGTCGTGGGCCTGGTCCTCACCGCGCTCATGGTGTACATCACCGAGTACTTCACCGGCACCGACTACGGCCCGGTGAAGCACGTCGCCGAGGCCTCGACGAAGGGCCACGCCACGAACATCATCGCGGGCATCGGCGTGTCGATGCGCTCGACCGCCTGGCCGGTCCTCTCGGTGTGCCTGGCGATCTGGGCGGCCTACTGGTTCGCGGGCCTCTACGGCATCGCGATCGCGGCCACCTCCATGCTCTCGATGGCCGGCATCATCGTGGCGCTCGACGCCTACGGCCCGATCACCGACAACGCGGGCGGCATCGCGGAGATGGCCGAGCTCCCCAAGGACGTGCGCAACGTGACGGACCCGCTCGACGCCGTGGGCAACACGACGAAGGCCGTGACCAAGGGCTACGCCATCGGCTCGGCCGGCCTCGCCGCGCTGGTGCTCTTCGCCGACTACACGCACAAGCTGGAGGAGATGGGCCGCCAGATCACCTTCGACCTGTCGAACCCGGCCGTCATCATCGGCCTGTTCGCGGGCGGCCTCATTCCCTACCTATTCGGCGCCATGGCGATGGAGGCGGTGGGTCGCTGCGCGGGCTCGGTGGTGGAGGAGGTGCGCCGCCAGTTCCGCGAGATCAAGGGGATTATGGAAGGCACCGCCAAGCCCGACTACTCCAAGGCGGTCGACATGCTCACGCGCGGCGCCATCAAGGAAATGATGATCCCGTCGCTGCTGCCGGTGCTCTCGCCGGTGGCCGTCGCGCTCATCGTCGGCTTCCTCATGGGCAAGGACGCGGGCGTGCAGGCCCTGGGCGGCATGCTCATGGGCACGATCGTGACCGGCCTCTTCGTCGCCATCTCGATGTGCACCGGCGGCGGCGCGTGGGACAACGCCAAGAAGTACATCGAGGACGGACACCACGGCGGCAAGGGCTCGGACGCCCACAAGGCCGCGGTGACGGGCGACACGGTGGGCGACCCCTACAAGGACACGGCCGGCCCCGCGGTGAACCCGCTCATCAAGATCATCAACATCGTGGCGCTGCTCATCGTGCCGCTGCTCTGACCGGCTTCCCGCCGAGCGGAAGGGCCGCCCCCGCAGACTGTGTGAGAAGTCTGCCGGCCGGCCCGAAGTCAGACACCCCG
>JBBIJT010000142.1:0-8578 GCA_037445795.1 Betaproteobacteria bacterium
CTGGCGCAGCGCGAAGGCTGCATCGTCAACATCTCCAGCGTCTTCGGCCTGGTGGGCTTCGCGACGCAAGGCGCCTACAACATGGCCAAGTTCGCCGTCCGCGGGATGACCGAGTGCCTGTGGTCCGAGCTGGACGGGACCGGGGTGCGCGCGGTGAGCGTCCACCCCGGCGGCATCAAGACCAACATCGACAAGAGCGGCCGCCGCTGCGCCGCCTCCGGCGCCGAGGAGGCGAACTTCGACAAGCTTGCGCGGAAGATGCTCGTGACACCCCCCGACGACTGCGCGCGCGACATCATCGCGGGCGTGGGGCGAGGGGATCGGCGGATCCTCACGGGCAGCAAGTCCACCACGCTGCACTGGCTGAGCCGCCTCCTTCCCGACGACTATCCCGCCATCCTCAGGCGACTCGCCTGACCTTTCCGGGAAACAGGATCCCCTCCATGTCGAACGTTCCGGGTCGCTACACGCAGGTGGGGCTCGCGCTCTCGCTCTACTCGGGCAAGACGCGAAGCTACCTGCTGCACAAGCGCATCCCCTTCGTCGAACGCGGCAGCAGCCCGTGGGAAATGCTCGTGACTTTTCCGCGCCGGACCAAGGCGTCCGCCGTGCCGGTCGTGATCACCCCCGAAGGCGACTACCTGCAGGACACGAGCGTGATCATCGACACGCTGGAGGGGCGCTTCCCCGACCGGCCCGTGGTGCCGGCCACGCCCGTCCTGCGCCTGGCCGCGTATCTCTTCGAGCTGTGGGGCGACGAATTCTGGCTGCCGCTCGCGATGCACACGCGCTGGAGCCATCGCGACGAGAACGTGTCCCTCTTCGTCCACGACGTGCGGGAGGGCCTGATGGCCGGCTTCCCGCGCTGGCTCGGGGACGCGATGGGTCGGCACTACGCCGACAAGATGGACGGCTACACCCCGTCGCTCGGGATCAATCCGCAGGCGCGGCCGCTGCTGGACCGCTTCCTGAAGATCCACCTCGATGCGCTCGATGCGCATTTCCGCACGCGCCCTTTCCTCTTCGGCGGCCGGCCGTCGCTGGGCGACTTCGGGATGATCGCGCCGTTCTACGCGCACATCGGGCGCGACCTCTGGTCGAAGCGCGAGCTGGTCGAGCCTCGCCCTCACCTCAAGGCCTGGATCGAGCGCATGTTCGAGCCCGAAAGCTCGGCCGGCGGCGAGTTCCAGCGGGAGGACGAGCTGCCGGAAACGCTCGCCCCGGCGCTGCGGTCGATCTTCGACGAGATGGTGCCCTTCCTCGCCGGCTGCGCGGACGCCGTGCGGCGCACGCCGGCGTTACCCGCGACGACGGGCAAGGCGCCGCGATTCGTCGGCACGGTGCGCTACCCCATGGCGGGCGGCGTCCACGAGCGCGCGGCGCTCAGCTACCCGGTCTGGATGGCACAGCGGCTTCTCGGCGCCTTCGCGGCGATGCCTCCCGCGGACCGGCAGCGAGCCCGCGAATGGCTCGGGAGCGTCGGCGGCGAGTCCCTGCTGAAGCTCGATCTTCCGCGCGTCGTTCGGGTCGGCCTCGCTGCGGCGAGAGTGGCGTGACCGAAACGGCAGTGCCCCGCCCCAGGCCCGATGCATGACGCAACCGCGCTCGTCGCCGCACGTCGAACGACGCTTCCCGACTGACGACGGCATCGAACTGGCCGCGGATGCGTGGGGCGACCCGAAGCATCCGCCGGTCATCTTCCTGCACGGCGGCGGGCAGACGCGCCATGCATGGAAGGGCACGGCGCGAAAGCTGGCGGCACACGGCTTCCATGCCGTCGCAGTCGACCTGCGCGGCCACGGCGACAGCGGCTGGTCTCCCGGCGGCGCCTATTCCCTCGACCGCTTCGTCCGCGACCTGCGCTGCGTTGCAGCAGCGTTCGCGCAGCCCCCGGTTGTGGTCGGCGCTTCGCTCGGCGGCATCACCGGGCTCGTCGCCGAAGGCGAGGGGCCGCCGTTCCTCGCGGCGCTGGTGCTGGTGGACGTCACGCCGACGGTGCAGTTCGCGGGCGTGGAGAGGATCCGCCAATTCATGGGCGCAAACGCCGACGAGGGATTCGCGAGCGTCGAGGAGGCTGCGCAGGCCGTCGCCGCGTACCTGCCGCATCGCGGGCGACCGACCTCTCCCGAGGGACTGCGAAAGAACCTGCGGTTGTGCCCTGATGGACGTTACCGCTGGCACTGGGACCCGGCGCTGCTTCCCTTCAGCGATGCCGAACTGACCGGCTCGATCAGCGAACGGCTGACCGCAGCCGCCCGGCGCCTGGCTCTGCCCGTGCTGCTGGTGCGCGGCGGCTCGAGCGAGCTGGTGAGCCAGGCTGATGCGGGGAACTTCCTGGAGTGCGTCCCGGGCGCGCGTCACGTCGACATCGCCAACGCCCGTCACATGGTGGCCGGGGACGACAACGACCGCTTCGGCGCGGCCATTCTGGAGTTCCTGGTTGGCCTGGACCGCATCTAGCGGTTCGTCTCTTCAGCCGAACAGCCAGGACACGGCATGGCCCAGGGCGATGAGCGCCATGGCGATCGCGAAGCCAACGGCGGTCACCCGGAGAACCCGACCCATCATGGCCGCTTCCCCGTCCGGCGCCCGCCGGCGGCCTCCTTGGGAGCGGGTTGCGGCAGTTCCGCTTCGGGCTCGATGCAGAAGAACGCCGCCACCTGGTCCTCGTGCGCGTAGGCGGGCAAGTTCGAGTTGCTGGAGCAGACCTTGCCGTCCTTCGTGAACTCGAGATCGCGCAGGAAGGTGACTCGCGTCGGCGAAGGGTAGCTCACGAACTTCCGCGTGGCGGGCGTGAAGCGCAGCACCCGGTCGCTGTTGTTGGCGGTGATCCACACGTCGCCCGTCTTCCGGTCGACGTTGAGCGCATACGGAATCTCGTACTCGTTCGGGGCGAGGCGCGGCAGGGGCCAGGTCTCGAACCGGCGCGACTTCGTGTCGAAGCTCATGAGCCCGCCCGAGTCGAACGCGGGAATCCAGAGCAGGCCGTTCGCGTCGAACCGCAACCGGCGCGGACCGGCCATGGGCGTGTCGAACTCCGTGACTTCCAGCGTCTTCGGGTCGATGCGGCCGATCTGGTTCGTCATGAGCTTCGAGTACCAGACGCTGCCATCCACCGGGTTCACGTCGATGCCGTAAGGCTGCGTCATGACGCCCTTGCCGGCGTTCAGCCACTTGTGGTGCGAGACCGCGAGGTGCAGGTTCTGCTGCGGGAACCAGGCGGCGATCTTGAGCACCAGGCCGAAGAACGTGTCCATGAGCCAGCGCATCGGGCCGCGCGAGGGCAGGTCGATCATCGTGAACTGCCCGGACTTCGGGTCGAAGCGCGCGACCTGGTTGGACATGTCCACGGTGAACCAGACGTTGTCCTGCGCGTCGACGCGGATCGTGTGCGGGTAGAGGCCGCCGCGCCACAGGAAACCGCGCGGCACGGGGTGGACCTTGAACTCGCGGCTCTTCGGGTCGAGCGAGATGAGCGAGCTCGACAGCGCGCCGGTGATCCAGATGCGCCCGTCCCTCGTCTGCGCCATGCTGTGCGGCCCGTGCTTCCCGGTGAAGATGCCGATGGGCAGCCTGAACCCCGCGAAGACGCCCCCGACGGGCAGGTCCACCTCCGGCAGCGGGAGCTTGTCCAGGCGCTGCGTCTTGCGGTCGAGGATCCACACCACGTCGTGGCCCTCGTCGATGCCGTAAAGACGGTCGTCTTCGCCCACGCCCGTGTCGTGCACGAAGGACATCGCGTCGCCGACGTGCCACTCCTCGATGCGGGCGCGCGCGAGCTCCGGGCTCGCGTCGTAGGTCTGGATGGCCCTCACGGGCTTTCCGTCGAAGGCCTTTACCGCGGTCTTCGCGATTGCCTTCGCCTCGCCGTAGGTGACCATGGCGGCGTAGCCCTCCATGCGGCGGACGGTGTCGCGCCATTCGTCCTCGGCACGTGGGCGCCGCGTGAGCAGGTTGCCCTGCTGGTGGCAGTAGTTGCACTGGCTCACGAAGGTTTCCCTCACTGCGGCGTTCGGGAAGTCGAGCGTCGCCGCGTGCGCGGAGGCGGTGAGGGAATCGGACAGGGCCTCGGGCGAGGCGAGCTTCCCGGCGGCGAAGTCGAGGCTCAGCCGCCCTTCGCCTTCGACCGGGACAACCTTCACGACGTCTGCGAAATAGGGCGTGCGCGAGCGCAGCTTCAGCTTGCCCGCGAACGACGTCGTGAGCGAATAGCGGCCGGAGGCATCGGTAAAGACGGTTTCCTTGCGGTTGCCGGCCTCGTTGAAGGCGGTGACCATGGCGCCCGCGATGGGCTGCCCGTCCGTCGTGGCGACCGTGCCGGCGATCGACGCGGCGAATGCGTCCGGGGCCAGCAGGGAGCAAGCCGACGCGAGGGAGGCGAATGCGGTTTGCGCCCAGGTTCTCATAGGTGGCCGACGATACTCGCGGCAGCCGGCCGCAAGCCCCCTCGGTCGGGGGGGGGCCGGGCTCTCCGGTGCGACTACCATGGCAATCTTCCGGTCACGGCCAGGCGCCCCCATGAGCCCACCCTCCAGCCCCTTCGCAGCCTGCCGCCCAAGCTGGCAGGCGCGGCTCTACGCGGCCATGCTGCGCGCGACCGTGAAGCCGGCGCTCGAGCGCGGCACGGACATCCCACGGGTGCGGCACGTCGCGGAGCGGATGGATCGCTGGCTGGGCGCGCCCGGGTCGCGCGCGGCGATCGAGGCCGCACCGCTTCCAACCTGCGGCGCGGAGTGGATCCGGCCCGAAGGGGTCCAGGCCGGGCGCGTCGTGCTTTACCTGCCGGGCGGCGCCTTCGTGATCCGCACGCCGCGGGTCCACCGCGGCCTGGCCGCCCGCATCGCGCGCGAAGCGCAGGCGCACGCCCTGCTCGTCTTCTATCGACTGGCCCCCGAGCATCCCTTTCCCTCGGGCCTGGAGGACGCGTTGGCCGCCTACGAGCGGATCCTTGCGGGCGGCGTGGCGCCGCAGCAGGTCGTCCTGGCCGGCGATTCCGCCGGCGGCAACCTCGTGCTGTCGCTGCTGCTGCGGCTTCGCGACCTGGGCCGGCCCCTGCCGGCCGGGGCCGTGCTGCTCTCGCCCGCCACGGACCTTCGCCTCGACCTCACCGGCTCGCGCCTGTCCAACGCCGAGGCCGATCCGCTTCTCTCGGCGGAGGTGGGCCGGATCGTTCGCGACGCCTATTCCCGCGGCGACGATGGCCTGCTGGCCAGCCCGGCGCTTTCCCCGGTGACAGGCGACCTCCGCGGGCTGCCGCCGATGCTGGTGCAAGTGGGAAGCACCGAGATCCTGCTCGACGACGCGCGCGGGGTCGCGCGAAGGGCCCGCGAGGCCGGCGTGACTGTCGAACTCGAGGAATGGCAGGGCTTGCCGCACGTCTGGCAGGCCGCGCCAGCGCTGCCGGAAGCCCGCCGCGCCATCGCCCGAATCGCCGATTTCATCCGCCGCACGGTTCCCGCCGTTTCCCCTGCCGCGATACCGATCGGATACGACAAGGAACATCCCTCCCCCATGCTCGGGCTCATGCAGGAATTTCCGCTGCTCGTCTCGTCGCTCATCCGCCACGCCGACCGCCATCACGGCGACGTGGAGATCGTCTCGCGGCGGGTGGAGGGCGACATCCATCGCTGCACCTACCGCCAGGTGCACGCCCGCTCGCGAAGGCTGGCGAACGCCCTGCGCACGCTCGGCGTGACGGAAGGCGACGCCGCGGGCACCCTGGCGTGGAACGGCTACCGGCACATGGAGCTCTACTTCGGCGTCTCCGGGATGGGCGCGGTGCTGCACACCATCAACCCGAGGCTCGCCCCGGACCAGGTCGCGTGGATCGCGAGCCACGCCGGGGACAAGGTCCTCTTCTTCGACATGACTTTCCTGCCCATCGTCGAGAAGGCGGCCGGCGCCTTCGGCACGGTGAAGGCCTTCGTCGCGATGACCGACCGCGGCCGCATGCCGGCCTCGACGTCCATTCCGAACCTCCTGTGCTACGAGGACCTGCTCGAGGCCGCGCCGGAGGACTACGAATGGCCGGTGTTCGACGAGAACCGCGCCTCGTCGATCTGCTTCACGTCGGGGACGACCGGAAGCCCCAAGGGCGTGGTCTACAGCCACCGCTCGACGCTCCTGCACACCTTCGGGGCGGCCCTGCCCGACGCCCTGGGCGTGTCGGCCCGCGACGTGGTGCTGCCGGTGGTGCCCATGTTCCACGTAAACGCCTGGGGCCTGCCCTATGCCTGCGCCATGACGGGCGCGAAGCTCGTCTTCCCCGGTCCCGCGCTCGACGGAAAATCGCTCTACGAGCTGATCGAGACGGAGAAGGTGACGGTCTCGGCGGGGGTGCCCACTGTCTGGCAGGGGCTGCTCATGCACACCGGCATCAACAAGCTCAGGTTCTCCACGATGCGGCGCACGATCGTCGGCGGAGCGGCGCTGCCGCCGGCGATGCTGCGGCTGTTCCAGGACACCTACGACGTCGAGGCGAGGCACGCCTGGGGCATGACGGAAATGAGCCCGATCGGCACCGTCTACGCGCCGCGCCCGGGCCACTCCGAGCTGGACGAGGAGGCGCGGGTTCGCGTCCGCTCCCGCCAGGGGCGCGCGCTCTACGGGGTGGACATGCGCATCGTCGACGGCGAGGGGCGGGAGCTGCCCTGGGACGGCGTGGCCTTCGGCGACCTGCAGGTGCGCGGGCCCTGGATCCTGCGCGAGTACCTGAAGGGCGACGGGGGCGACCCGCTCGTCACCGACGCGCACGGGCTGCGCTGGTTCCCCACCGGCGACGTGGCGACGATCGACGCCGAGGGCTACATGCAGATCACCGACCGCAGCAAGGACGTGATCAAGTCGGGCGGCGAGTGGATCAGCTCCATCGACATCGAGAACATCGCGGTGTCGCACGCGGGCGTGGCGATGGCCGCGTGCATCGGCATCCGGCACCCGAAGTGGGACGAGCGCCCGCTGCTGGTGGTAATGCCGAAGCCCGATGCGACCGTGACCCGCGAGGAGATCCTCGCCCTCTACGAGGGCCGCGTCGCCAAGTGGCAGGTTCCCGACGACGTGGCGTTCGTGGAGGCGATCCCCCTCGGTGCCACCGGCAAGGTGCAGAAGAACAAGCTCAGGGAGCAGTTCCGCGACCGCTACGCGGCGCGCGCCTGACTCCCCGCGCGGTCATCCCGTGGCAGCGCGCGGGCCTGCCCGCCGGGAGGCTCGCCTGAGGTCCTCGTAGGCGCGGGCGACGTGGTTCGCGAGCGGCTCGAGATCCGGCATGGCGGCACCGTTGCCGACCAGACCGAATTCCATCGATCCCGCGTAGGACAGGAGCGTGGCGTTGAGGCCGACGCCGAGCGCCAGCGCGGAGGTCGGATGAATGGAGACGAGGCTCGCCCCGCGCAAGTAGCGCGCCTCCGGCGCGCCGGCCACGTTCGACAGCACGAAATTCGCCAGGGGCGGCAGGAATGCGTCGCCCTTCAGCCGCTCGGCGGTCGTCGCGATGCCGAGCGCTGTCATGCCGTAGAGCATGGCGGCGTCCGTCGAGAGCGAGCGCATCTCCTCCTTCGCCGCCCGCGCGGCGGCGATCACCTGCCGCAGGCGCGTGGCCACGCTCGCCCGCGGCGTTCCCAGCGGCACGAAGATGGCCGAGGCCTTCGTCGTCGCCTCCGTGTCGTGCGCCTCCCGAAGGGACACGGGGCACATCGCGACCAGGGGCTTCGCGGGAGGCTCGCCGTGGTCGCCGAGAAAGCGCACGAGCGCCGCGTCGAGGAGCGTCACCACGACGTCGTTGATGGTGCCCCCGTAAACCTTGCCGATCGACTTCAGTTCGGCGAGGGGAAGCGAAACGCTCGCGAAGGAGCGGGCGGCGCGCGCCGGCGCGTTCGTCCGGGCGCGGCGCGCGCTGAACGGCGCGCTGCCGCTTCGAAAGGCGGCCGTGCCCCTCGAGAGGCCCTTTCGCAACAGCATCAGGGAGAGATCCTTCATCGCGGCGACCTGCTTGAGAGCCGCGGAGCCCGGCGCCGCCGCCGGCGCTGCCGGCTCGCGCGGCCCTCCGGTCCCCTTCGAGCCGAGTCGCACGGCGAAGAACGGCTTGAGCGAGCGTCCCGGATCGGCGGCGAGGCTCGCGTTGACCCGCGCGACAGCCGACTGCCCGTCCACGAGGGAATGGTGGATCTTGAAGAACATCGCGAACTGGCGCCCGGGCAGTCCCTCGATGAAGCAGGCGCGAAACCCCGGACGGTGGCGGTCCAGCACCTGCGAGTGGAGCTCGGACACGAGCGCGTTCAGTTCCGTCCGGCCCGCTCCCGGCGGCAGCACCAGGTGCTGGACGTGATACGCCATGTCGAAGCGATCGACCTTCTTCCAGCGCGGCCGGCTCCTGAGCGAGAAGTCGGCGAGCTGGTCGAAGGGCGCCACCGGGCGCGCCCTGCGGTAGGACGCGGCCAGGCCGGCCACCCACTTCGGACCGGCACGCTCCGGAAGGTTGAAGACCATCAGCGCTCCCACGTGCGCCGGCGCGTCCTTCGTCTCGATGAGGAGGAACAGGAGGTCCAGCAGGGCGATGGGCTTGGCCATGGGTCGCCTAGTT
>JBBIJT010000143.1:0-8410 GCA_037445795.1 Betaproteobacteria bacterium
GCACGTCGAGCCCCTCGCCGTCGGGCAGGCGCATGTCGGTGAGGGCGAGGTCGTACGCCCGGCGCTCGAGCGCCTGCTTCGCCTCGGACACGCTCGCGGCGCTGTCGGCGTCGATGCCCATGCGCGAGAGGGTGACGACGAGCAGCTCGCGGATGTCGGCCTCGTCGTCGACGATCAGGACGGCCTTGTCGCTCATCAGGTGCCTTTCAGGGTGATGCGGAAGCGGCAGCCGGGGCCGCCCTCGCGGTACTCGATGCGCGCGCCGTTGCCCTCGCTCAGCTCGCGCGCGATGTAGAGGCCGAGGCCCGTCCCCTTCGCCTCCGTGGTGAAGAAAGGCTCGAAGAGGTGCGGCTGGAGCTCGGGCGGCACGCCGGGGCCGTCGTCCGCCACTTCCAGCGCGAGCATGCCCGGTCCCTCGGCCGGCAGCAGGACCACGCGGATGGAGCCGCGCAGACCGAGCCCGTGGCGCCAGGCGTTTCGCAGCAGGTTCCAGAGCACCTGGTGGAGGTGCTGGCGGTCGAACACCATGCGCTGGGCCGTGCGGATGTCGAGCTCGATCGTGTCGGCGGGCACTCTCTCGGCCTCGCAGAAGCCCGCGACGAACTGCTCGAGGAAGGCCCGCGCCTCGATGGACTCCGACTGGGCGCGGTCGCGGCGGTTCAGGTAGAGGACCTCTTCCACGATCCGGTCGAGGCGGTGGACGTTGTCGCGGATGATCGCGAGGAGCCGCTCGTCGCCCGTCTGCGCGCGCTCGCTCTCGGCGAGCAGCTCCGCCGCGTGGTTGATCGAGGAAAGGGGGTTGCGGATCTCGTGCGCGATGGAGGCGGTGAGCCGCCCGAGGGCCACCAGCTTCATCTGCTGCGCCTGCGCGCGAAGGCGGGCCACGTCCTCCACGAACACGACCGTGGGCGGGGGGTCGCCCGAGCCGATGGCGACGAAGTGCGCCGACAGGTCGACTCCCGACCGCGGCGAGCGGAACGGCACGTAGGAGACCTCGGGCCCGCGGCGCCACTCCTCCATGAGGCGGGCGATCTCGGGCGCGTACTCCGCGAGCAGGGGGCGCCGGCCGACGGGCAGCGGCCCCAGCAGCTGCACCGCGCGCGGGTTGCTCTGCCGGATCGTCCCCTCGGGGTCGACCACGAGCACGCCGTTCTGCATGTCGCGGATCACGAGCTCGTTGATCTGCGAGAGATTGGCCAGGTCGATGGTGCGCTGCCGGGCGATGGTCTCGCTCGTGCGCGCGTAGCGCGCGAGCGTCCAGCCGAGCCCGGCCGTCGCGAAGAGCGCCATGCTGGTGAGGCCCGACTGCAGGAAGTCGCTCGCCGGCGCGTCGAAGCGCCAGATCTGGAACGCCTGCTCCACCAGCACGGAGATCGCCGCGACGGCGGCGTGGAAGAAGGCGAGGCGCCCGCGCGTGATGAGGCCGGCCGCGGCCAGCGAGATGAGGAGCGCGACGCCGATGCCCGAGCGGATGCCGCCGCTCGTGTGCATGAGCACCACGATGGCGAGCACGTCGATGAAGACTGCCGCCGTCACCTGCAGCGAGATGCGCGGCTCGCGAAGCAGCGCCGGGATGACGAGGAGGACGGAGGCAACCGCGTAGGCCACGAGCGTCGTCACCGCGAGCCCGGGCTGCTGGATGCCGAGCTGGAAGATGGAGTTGAGGAAGGCGTAGGCGCCCGCGAGGCCCACCACCAGCACCACGCGGTAGGCCGAGAAGACGACGAGCGTGCGCCAGGCGGTGTCGTCCCCGGCGGGGGCCGCGATCGCGCGATCACCGGCGCCCGGGCCGTCGGCGATTGCCCCGTTGGCGAGCGCGGCGGGCGTCATTTCGCGTGCTTGCAGGCGGAAGGGTCGCGGCAGGTGAACCGGCCGCCCTCCTCCCTCGCCTCGCTCCTCGGCATGTTCACGCCGCAGCGCGAGCAGGCGACCATGTCCTCGGCCTCTCGCGGGCCGGACTCGCCGGAGCCGCCCGCGGGCGGGCGGGAAAAGCCCCGATAGAGGAGATAGACGACGACGCCGATCGCCAGCAGGAGGAGGATGCGTGCCAAGTCCGGTGTTCCGCGAGGGGGGTTGATCGCCCGCCAAGTGTAGCGCAGGCGGTCGGCGGCCGACTCAGGCGGCGGGCACTTCCACCTCGAAGACGACGCCCTTGCCGCCGGGCAGGTTCACCGCGCGCGCCGTGCCGCCGTGGAACTGCGCGACCAGCCGGACGATGGCGAGCCCCAGGCCGAGGTGGCCGCCGCGGCCCTGCCCCTCCTCGCGCGCCGACACCATCGAGTCGAAGAGCCGCGGCGCCACCGCGGGCGGAATGGGCGGGCCGTCGTTGGCCACCGAGAGCCGCGCGACTCGCCCGTCGCTTCGCACCGACACGCGGATCGCGCTGTCCGCGGGGGCGAAGTCGAGCGCGTTCTCCACCAGCTTGTCGAGGAGCTGCGCGAACGCGTCGGGCACGCCGCGCAGCCTCACCGGCGCCGCGGGCACCTCGCAGTCGAACGCGCGCCCCGGGTAGGCGGACCGGTAGCCCTCGACGCAGCCGCGCACCACCGTGCCCAGGTCGAAGGGCTCGCGCTCGGCGCTCTCGAGCATCTTCTCCAGCCGCGTGCCCTCGGAGAGCCGCGAGATGAGGCGCGAGAGCCGCTCCACGCCCTCGTTGGCGCGGTCGAGGTACACGCGCGCCTCCCCCTCCGGCGACTGGCTGCGCAGGTTGTCGAGCGACGAGCGCACCACGGCCACGGGGGTGCGCAGCTCGTGGGAGAGGCGCGATGCCATCTGCTCGAGGTACGCGTTGTAGTCGCGAAGCCGCTCCAGCACCGTGGCGATGGTGCGCTCGAGGTCGCCGATCTCGTCCTTCGCGCCGGTGGGCGCGATGCCGCCGCGGATGCGCCCCTGCGCGTCGATGGCGGCGTCGGCCTGGGCGTGCAGGCGCCGGATGCGCGTGGCCAGCCGGCTCGCGAAGAAGAGGAGGATGGCGAACGCCGCGAGGCACACGGCCAGCGTCAGCGAAATGAGGCTCTCGAGGGCCGACTGGCGAAGCAGGAGGATCGACGCCGTGGTCTCCTCCACCACCACGGCTCCCACGATGTCGTCGCCCACGAACACGGGCTGCGCCGCCGACAGGATCGCCACCTCGCGATCCTTCGTGCCGCGCCAGTAGGTGGACGACACGCCGATGAGCGCGCGGTCGATCTGCGAGCGCACCGGCTTCGACTCGTCGCCCGCGGGCACCTTCGGCGAGGAGACCACGAGCGCCACGACGGGCTTGAGCCACGGCGGGGCCACGGACGGCTTCGCCTGCGCGGCGCGGTCCGGCGGCGGCTCGCGAAGCGTGCCCGAGAGCCCGCGCACCCGCGAGCGCGTGTCCACGACCCACAGCCGCGAGGCCCGGCGCCCCATGATGTCGAGGAAGCGCTCGATCTCCTCCGAAGGCGCGTAGGCGGCGCCCAGGCTGGCGGCGGCCTCCGGATCGGCGGCCGCGAAGAGCCCGACGATGCGACGCCGCTCCTCGTCCTCCGCGTCCGCGGCCACCGCGCCCCGCGGGGGAAAGAGGGCCGGCCGGTCCGAGAGCGCCGAGGCCACGGCGCGCGCGGTCACCGCGATGCCCTGCTCCTGGCTCGCGCGCAGGAACGATTCCATGCGGCTGATGAACTGGGCGGCGAGGACGGGAATCGCGAGCAGGACGAGCGAGGCGAGGAACAGCCGGAAGCGGATGCCGTGGACGAAGGCCGCTCGCACGCCCGTCCTCAATCGAGCGGAACCGAGATCGTGAGCGAGCCGAACCGGTGCCGCTCGGGCTGCCCCGCGAATTCGGCCGAGTCCTGGGCGACGCCGAAGGTGACCACGGCCCACGGCGCGGACCAGGCGAGGCCACCCGCGAGGCGGGTGATGCGCTTCTCGGGCGCGGCCTCGGGCGCGGGGTCGTCGTCGCGGCGCTCGAGCAGGCGGTTGCGGCCGACGGCGCGAACGCTCGCGCCCGCGAAGCACGAGAACCCGCCGCCTGCGCGCGGCAACGGCGGCGTGGCGGCGAAGCGCAGCAGCGGATTGGCCGCCACGGCCGGCGCGTCGCTGCGCCACTCGATGCCCGCGTGGCCGAAGGCCTGCAGCGTGCCTGCCACCGCGCCTGCATGGACGACCAGGGCGCCGGGCACCGCCGCCAGGGGCAGGCGGCGCGACCAGGCGCCCACGAGCTGCACGTCGGCGCGGTTCGCGACCTGCACGGACCAGTCGGTCTTGGGCGCGGGAATGAATCGATGGATGAGGCGCTGCGCCTGCTCGCCCCCCGCCGCGGGACCCGAGACGCCCGCGTCGGCTTCCAGCGTGGCGAGCGCGTCGGCGGAGACATCGTGCCGGGCCGCGGAAAGCAGCAGGCGCGCGGCGTTGGGGCGATCCGGCACGCCCGGGGCCGCATTCCCGTCGCTCGTGTACACGTCCTGGATGAGCCCGAAGTCGAGGCGCTGCGCCGTGGTCGACGCCAGGCGCAGGAAAGAGGCGGCGGGCGAGGCGGGCTCGAGGGGCGCCGAGCGGTAGAGGCGCACGCCGCTCGAGTACCAGCGGTCGGTGCCGAAGACCACGTCGTTGTCGACCTGCAGGTGCCAGACGACGGCGGGCTCGGCGGCGCAGGCGACCGGGAAGAGGACCGCGGCCGCCGCCAGGCGCCTCACGCCACTTCCGTCCAGCGGTAGCCCATGCCGTAGACCGTCTCGATCGCGTCGAAAGCGGGGTCGACCGCCTGGAACTTGCGGCGGATGCGCTTCACGTGCGAGGTGATCGTGCCGTCGTCCACGACCATCTCGGCGTCGCGCATGAGCGTGTCCCGGTCCTTGACGTGCCCCGGGTGCCGGGCGAGCGAGCGCACCATCCAGAATTCGGTCACCGTGAGGTCCACGGGCTTGCCGCGCCACCGCGCCGTCATGCGCGCCGCGTCGACCTCGAGCGGCCCGCGGACGAGGCGCTCGGCGTCCCTCGCCGGCTCGCGCGCCGCTTCCACCCGGCGGAAGAGCGCCGCGATGCGGGCCAGCAGGTGCGGCAGGCTCGCGTCCTTGGTGAGGTAGTCGTCGGCGCCCAGGCGCAGGCCGGACACGATGTCGAAGTCCGAGTCGCGCGCCGACAGGAAGATGATGGGGAGGGTGGCCGACATCGCGCGCAGCTCCCGGCAGAGCGCGAAGCCGCCGTCGATCTCCGCGCCCAGGCCGATGTCGACGATGGCGAGCTCCGGCAGCCTCGTGGCCAGCGAGCGCATCGCCTGCGGCCGGTCCGCGAAGGCCTGCACCTCGTAGCCGGCGCGCTCCAGCGCGTCGACGTAGTTCTGGCGGATGGTGGCGTCGTCCTCGACGAGCGCGATTCGCTTCGGCACGACCCGGATTATAGGGGACAGGTTTCGGGGACGGTTCCGGAGAACCGTCCCCGAAACCTGTCCCGTCATTTTCTTGCCACCTTTGCTCGCCGCCCTTCCCCTATTCCCCTAGGCCGCCGCCCTCCCGCCCGCGCGAAATGGCCCTGCCGAATGGGTCGGCGCGAAAAGGGGAAGGAACATGGCGGAAAAGGCGGGTGGATACCGGGGCGGCGTGGACGCCGTGGCGACGGACTTCCTGGGGCTTCTGGGCAGGGCGATCCTCTCCGGGCTCGCCGCGAGCCTCCTCCTCGCCCTCGCGACGCTGGGGCTCGCGACGGGCGCGCAGGCCCAGTCGAAGCCGGACGACGCGAAGACGGGCACCCTGCTCCTTCGCGCCGCGGCCGGGGGCACGTACGCGCCGGCGCCGAAGGTCGAGACGTCGGTCACCATCCACGTCACGGGCATCGTCGCCCGCACGAAGGTGGCGCAGACCTTCCACAACCCCGGCTCCGACCCGGTCGAGGGCCTCTACGTCTTTCCGCTGCCCGAGAACGCCGCCGTCGACCGCATGAACCTGCGCGTGGGCGATCGCGTGATCGAGGGCCGCGTGAAGGAGAAGGACGAGGCCCGCCGCGCCTACGCCCAGGCGAAGCGCGAGGGGAAGAAGGCGGCCCTCGTCGAGCAGCAGCGCCCCAACCTCTTCACCAACGCCGTGGCCAACATCGGCCCGGGCGAATACGTGCGGGTGAGCATCGAGTACCAGCAGGCACTCGCGTACGACAACGGCGAATACCGCCTGCGCTTCCCGCTCGCGATCACGCCGCGCTACGAGCCGGGATCCCTTCCGGCTCCGTCGGGGCCCGGGCCGGCCGACGCGGTGAACGTGGCGGTCGCCGGGACGGTGGCGGCGGACATCCTCCTGGACCCCATCCTGCTTCCCGGCTACGCGCCGGCGGGAAGCGGCGGCGTGAACCCGGTCTCCATCGGCGTCGTGATCGACTCGGGCGTCCCCCTGGCCCGCGTCGCCAGCTCCTACCACGAGGCGGTGGTCGAGAAGGACTCCGACACGCGCACCGTCCTATTCCTCACCAGGGAGCAGGAGGAAGCCGATCGCGACTTCGAGCTGGTGTGGGCCCCCGCCGGCGGCGCCTCGCCCCGCGCGGCCATCTTCACCGAACCGGGAAATGCGGCCGACTACTCGCTCCTCATGGTGATGCCGCCGCAGCCGACGGCGGCCGAGAAGGCCGCGATGGCCCCGATGCCGCGGGAGACCGTGTTCATCATCGATACCTCGGGCTCGATGCAGGGGCTGTCGATCCAGCAGGCCAAGGCGGCGCTCCTCGCGGGGCTCGCCACCCTCACGCCGCGCGACCGCTTCAACGTCGTGGAATTCAACTCGGTGACCCGCCCCATGTGGCCGGACGCGCTCCCCGTCACCGAGGGCAACCTGTCGCACGCCCGCTCGTGGGTGTCGAGCCTGCGCGCCGAGGGCGGCACGGAGATGGCGGGCGCCCTTCAGTTCGCGCTCACCGGCCGCGACACGCCCGGCTACCTGCGCCAGGCCATCTTCATGACCGACGGCGCCGTCGGCAACGAGGACCAGCTCTTCAAGCTCATCGCCCAGCGCCTGGGCGCCACGCGGCTCTTCACCGTGGGCATCGGCTCCGCGCCCAACAGCCACTTCATGACCAAGGCGGCCCAGTTCGGCCGCGGCACCTTCACCTACATCGGCGACCTGCGCGAGGTCGAGGAGAAGATGACGAAGCTATTCGCGAAGATCGATTCGCCGGTGCTCAAGGACGTCACCATCCGCTGGCCCGACGGCACGCCGGTCGAGACCTTCCCCGCGCGCGTGCCCGACCTCTACCTCGGCGAGCCCATCGTCATCGCCGCGGCCCATCCGCCACTCTCCGGGACGATCGTCGTCTCGGGCATGCGCGGGAACCAACCCTGGAGCGTGGCGCTCACGCCGTCTCCGAGCGGCGGCGAGACCGGCGTGGGCGCCCTCTGGGCCAGGGCCAAGATCGCGGGCCTCATGGACGAGCTGCGGCTGGGCGCGGAGGAGTCGGTCATCCGGCCGGCCGTCGTGAAAGTGGCGCTGGAGCACCACCTCGTCTCGCGCTACACGAGCCTCGTCGCCGTCGACGTGACGCCGACGGTTCCCGGTGGGCAATCGCGCACCGCCCTCGTGAATGCCTCGTTGCCGCACGGCACCACCTTCGGGCAGATCCCGCAGACCGACACCGCGTCGACGCTGCAGATCCTGCTGGGGCTCCTCGCGCTGGCAGCCGCCGGGATGGTCGCGCTCATCGGGCGCGCCGTCCCGGCAGGAGGTCAGGCGCGCACGCAGGCGGCCCCATGAGCGCGCACCTCGTGAACGGGCCTTCGAGCTTCGGCGTCCTCGGGCGCACGTATCCGAGGGAATCGGAAGTGCCGGCCGGGAGCCCCTCGCGGGCGCGCCGGCCGTGGCCGTGGGCCGCGATCGTGCTGCTCCTCGTCGCGCTCGCCGCCTGGCAGCTCGGGGCGGCCGCCTGGATCCACGCAAAGGCCGCCGTGGCGCAGCACCTCATCGCCGCCTCGTGGCAGGGAACGAAGGAGGGCGGCGCGCGCCGGCCGTGGCCCTGGGCCGACACCCGCCCCGTGGCGCGGCTCACGGTGCCGTCGCGCGGCGTCGAGCTCTACGTGCTGGCCGGCACGAGCGGCCGGTCGCTCGCCTTCGGGCCCGGGCACGTCGACGGGACGGCGCTTCCGGGCTCGCCGGGCAACAGCGTGATCGTGGCCCACCGCGACACGCACTTCGCGTTCCTCAAGGACCTCCGCGAGGACGAGGAGATCGACGTCGAGGACGCCCGCGGGCGCCTCACGCGCTATCGCGTGCGCGAGGTGGCCGTCGTCGACAAGCGCGAGACTCGCGTCCTCGACGCGGCCGACTCGCCGCAGCTCACTCTGATCACCTGCTGGCCGTTCGACGCGATCCGCCCGGGCACCGAGCGGCGCTACGTGGTCATCGCCGATCGCGTGGCTTGATCCGGAAGCGGGGCCGGATTAGTTTCCATCCTTCGTAATCAGATTACTTTC
>JBBIJT010000144.1:0-8371 GCA_037445795.1 Betaproteobacteria bacterium
GCGACTGCTACGACCGCTACCTCGTGCGCGTGCAGGAGATGCGCGAGTCGAACCGGATCATCCGCCAGTGCATCGAGTGGCTGCGCAGGAACCCGGGCCCGGTGATCACGGACGACCACAAGGTCGCGCCGCCCTCGCGGGAGGAGATGAAGTCCTCGATGGAGGAGCTCATCCACCACTTCAAGCTGTTCACCGAGGGCATGCACGTACCGCCGGGCGAGGTCTACGCGGCCGTGGAGCACCCGAAAGGCGAGTTCGGCATCTACCTCGTCTCCGACGGCGCCAACAAGCCGTGGCGGCTCAAGATCCGCGCGCCGGGCTTCCCGCACCTCGCGGCGATGGACGAGCTCACGCGCGGCCACATGATCGCCGACGTCGTGGCGATCATCGGGACGATGGACATCGTGTTCGGGGAGATCGACCGGTGAGCCGCGCCATCGACGCCCGGGTGGTCAACATCGACGCGCTCGAGCTCGAGCACTTCTCGGCCGTGGGCGGCAAGTTCGAGTCCGACGCGGCGCGCATCGGGCCCCTGGTGGGCGCGCGGGACCTGGGCTACTCCTACGACGTGGTCCAGCCCGGGAAGATCTCCTGCCCGTTCCACAGCCACCGCGCGGAGGAGGAGATGTTCTTCATCGTGAAGGGCGAGGGGACGCTGCGCTACGGCGCCGAGCGGCGCAAGGTGCGCGCCGGCGACTTCATCTGCTGCCCCGTGGGCGGCCCCGAGACGGCGCACCAGATCATCAACGACTCCGACGCGGAGCTCGCGTACATCTCCGTCAGCACGATGATGCCGGCCGAGGTCTGCGAGTATCCCGACTCCGGCAAGATCGGCGCCTTCGGCGGCGCGGGGGAAGGGCGGCTTCGCCATCTCACGAAGGCCGGCGCGAAGGTCGACTACTGGGAGGGCGAGTGACGGAACTCCTTTCGCCCGGGTCCCTCGAGCGCATCGAGCGCGAGGCCGCGAAGTACCCGCCGGCGGAGCGCCGGTCCGCCGTCATGGCGGCGCTCGCCATCGCGCAGGACCAGCACGGCTGGCTCCCCGACGGGGTGATCGAGGCCGTCGCGAAGGTGCTCGGCATGCCGCCCGTGGCCGTCTACGAGGTGGCCACCTTCTACAACATGTACGACCTGAAGCCCGTCGGCCGGCACAAGGTCACGGTGTGCACCAACCTGCCCTGCGCGCTCTCCGGCGGGGTGGACGCGGCCGAGCACCTGAAGAGGCGGCTGGGCGTGGGCTTCGGCGAGACGACGGCCGACGGCTGCGTGACCCTGAAGGAAGGCGAGTGCATGGGCGCCTGCGGCGACGCGCCGGTGCTCCTCGTCGACAACAAGCGCATGTGCAGCCACATGTCGGGCGAGAAGCTGGACGCCCTGGTCGAGGAGCTGAAGAAGTGAGCCCTCTGGATTACGGCCCCGACGCCGTCATCATGAAGGGCCTGGACGGCTCCAACTGGCGCCTGAAGGACTACGAGGCGCGCGGCGGCTACCGGGCGCTCCGGAAGATCGTCGAGGAGAAGATCTCGCCGGAGGCGGTGATCGCGGAGGTGAAGAAGTCGGCGCTGCGCGGGCGCGGCGGCGCGGGCTTCCCGACGGGCCTCAAGTGGTCCTTCATGCCGCGCGCCTTCCCGGGCCAGAAGTACGTCGTCTGCAACTCGGACGAGGGCGAGCCCGGCACGTTCAAGGACCGGGACATCCTGCGCTACAACCCGCACGCCCTCATAGAAGGCATGATCATCGCGGGGTACGCCATCGGCGCGACCGTGGGCTACAACTACATCCACGGCGAGATCTGGGCCGAGTACGAGCGCTTCGAGGAGGCGCTCGGGGAGGCGCGCGCGGCCGGCTACCTCGGCACGAACGTCCTGGGCGCGGGCTTCGACTTCCAGCTGCACGCCCACCACGGCTTCGGCGCCTACATCTGCGGCGAGGAGACGGCGCTCCTCGAGTCGATCGAGGGCAAGAAGGGCCAGCCGCGCTTCAAGCCGCCCTTCCCGGCGAGCTTCGGCCTCTACGGCAAGCCCACGACGATCAACAACACCGAGACCTTCAGCGCCGTTCCCTTCATCATCGCGAACGGCGCGGACTGGTTCCTCGAGCTCGGCAAGCCCAACAACGGCGGCACGAAGATCTTCTCGGTGTCGGGCCACGTGAACCGGCCCGGCAACTACGAGGTCCGGCTGGGAACGCCCTTCGCGAAGCTCCTCGAGATGGCCGGGGGGATGCGCGGCGGCAAGAGGCTCAAGGCCGTGATCCCGGGAGGCTCGTCGATGCCGGTGCTGCCCGCCGACATGATGATGTCGCTCGACATGGACTACGACTCGATCCAGAAGGCGGGCTCCTTCCTGGGCTCGGGCGCGGTCATCGTGATGGACGAGGACACCTGCATGGTGAAGGCGGCCGAGCGGCTCGCCTACTTCTACTACGAGGAGTCCTGCGGGCAGTGCACCCCCTGCCGCGAGGGAACGGGCTGGCTCTGGCGCGTCGTGCACCGCATCGAGACGGGCCGCGGCAAACCCGAGGACCTGGACCTCCTCCTCAACCTCGCCGACAACATCCAGGGCCGCACCATCTGCGCGCTGGGCGACGCCGCCGCCATGCCGGTGCGCGCCTTCGTGAAGCAGTTCCGCGCCGAGTTCGAGCACCACATCGAGCACAAGCGCTGCCTCGTCGCGCCTGGCGGCTACAGCTCCGCGATCGCCGACACCCACGAGATGGCGGCCGACTGATGATCAACCTCGAGATAGACGGCAAGCCCGTCCAGGTCGACAACGGCGCCACGGTGATGGAGGCGGCCAACAAGGCCGGCACCTTCGTCCCCCACTTCTGCTACCACCGGAAGCTTTCGATCGCGGCCAACTGCCGCATGTGCCTCGTGCAGGTGGAGAAGGCGCCCAAGCCGCTGCCGGCCTGCGCCACGCCCGCCACCGAGGGCATGAAGGTGTGGACGCAGTCGCCGGCCGCCATCGCCGCCCAGAAGGGCGTGATGGAGTTCCTGCTCATCAACCATCCCCTCGACTGCCCCATCTGCGACCAGGGCGGCGAGTGCCAGCTGCAGGACCTCGCGGTGGGCTACGGCGGCTCGTGCTCGCGCTACACCGAGGAGAAGCGGGTGGTGGTCAACAAGAACCTCGGCCCCCTCGTCTCCACGGACATGACGCGCTGCATCCACTGCACCCGGTGCGTGCGCTTCGGCCAGGAGATCGCGGGCGTGATGGAGCTCGGCATGGCCGGGCGCGGCGAGCACTCCGAGATCCTCTCCTTCGTCGGCCGCACGGTGGACTCCGAGCTCTCGGGCAACATGATCGACCTCTGCCCCGTGGGCGCGCTCACCTCGAAGCCCTTCCGCTATTCCGCGCGGACGTGGGAGCTCGCGCGCCGCAGGTCGGTTTCGCCCCACGACGGGCTGGGCTCGAACCTCGTGATGCAGGTGAAGCAGGATCGCGTCATGCGCGTCGTGCCCCTCGAGAACGAGGCGGTGAACGAGTGCTGGCTCTCGGACCGGGACCGCTTCGCCTACGAGGGCCTCAACACCGAGGACCGCCTCACGCGGCCCATGGTCTGCCGCGACGGGGCCTGGGTCGAGGTGGAGTGGCCCGAGGCGCTCGAGGCCGTGGCCAACGGGCTCAAGGGCGTCGTCGCGAGGCACGGCCCGGCCGCCCTGGGCGCCCTCCTGTCCCCCACGCTAACCCTCGAGGAGCTGCACCTCGCCACGAAGCTCGCCCGCGGGCTGGGCTCCGACAACATCGACTACCACTTCCGCGCCCTCGATTCGCGCGCGCGGTTCGCCGGCGCCCCGTGGCTCGGGATGCAGGTCGCGGAGCTCTCCGCGCAGCAGGCCGTGCTCCTCGTGGGCTCCACGATCCGCAAGGAGCACCCGCTCCTCGCGCAGCGCCTCCGGCAGGGGGCCGGGAAGGGCCTCGCCGTGAACGTCGTGCACGTGGCGGACGACGACCTCCTAATGCCCGTGGCCAACCGCCTCGTGGCGCGGCCCTCGGGGCTCGCCGCGGCGCTCGCCTCCGTGGCCGTGGCGCTCGCCGAGGCCGCCGGCAAGAGCCTCGAGGGCGAAGTGGCGAAGGCCGCCGCGGGCGTGGCCGCCACCGACGCCGCGCGCGCGGTCGCGAGGAGCCTCGCGGGGCGCGAGCGGGCCGCGGTCCTCCTCGGCAACTACGCGCAGCAGCATCCCGACTTCGCGGTCCTCGCGGCCATCGGCCGGGAGATCGCGCGCCTCGCGGGCGCGAAGTTCGGCGTCATGGCCCAGAACGCCAACAGCGTCGGCGCGAAACTCGTCGGCGCGAACCCCGTCTCCGGCGGCCTCGACACGCGCGGAATGATCGCCAATCCGCCCAAGGCCTGGCTCGTGGCCGGCTTCGAGCCCGAGCGCGACGCGGCGCTCGCCCCGGCGGCCGTGGCGGCGCTCGGCAAGGCGGAGTTCGTCGTGGCCCTCACGGCGTGGCGGTGCTGGGCGCCGGAATACGCGCACGTGATCCTGCCCGTCGCGCCCTCGGCGGAGACGGCGGGCACTTTCGTGAACATGGAGGGCCGCGTCCAGCCGTTCCACGCGGTCACGAAGCCCCGCGGCGACGCCCGGCCCGGGTGGAAGGTGCTGCGCGTGCTGGGATCCATGCTGGGCCTCGAGGGATTCGGCGCCGACACCATCGATGCCGTGCGCGCCTCGATCGCGCCCGACCTGCAGGCATGGGCGCAGGCGGGCCTTTCCAACGAGATCGCGCCGTTCGCCTTCACGCTCGCGCCGCCCGCGCAGGGCCTCGAGCGCGTCGCCGAGTGGCCCCTCTACGGCACCGACGCCCAGGTGCGCCGGGCGCCGAGCCTGCAGAAGACGGCGGACGCGAGGGCGGCCGCGCGGGCGCGCATGAACGCCGCCACGGCCATCGCCGCCGGCCTTTCCCTCGGCGACCGCGTGAAGGTGACGCAGGGCGGGGGCGAGTGCGTGCTGGAGGTGGCCATCGACCCGGCGCTTCCCGACGGCTGCGTGCGCGTGGCGCGCGGCATCGCCGCGACGACGGCGCTCGGCGAGGGCGCCATCGCGCTCGAGCGCGTGCCCGCGGAGGCCGCCGCATGACGGAAATGATCGGCACCGTGCAGGGCGCCATCCAGGGCTGGTTCGGCCCGGAGTACGGCCCCTACGCCTGGATGTTCGCGAAATCGCTCGCGGGCATCGTGGCGGTGCTCGTGCCGCTGCTCCTCACGGTGCTCTACTACCAGCTCGTCGAGCGCTGGGTGATCGGCTGGATCCAGGTGCGCAAGGGCCCCAACCGCGTCGGCTGGAAGGGCGTGCTGCAGCCCATCGCGGACGCGATCAAGCTCCTCATGAAGGAGCGCATCGTCCCCGCCGGCGCCTCGAAGGGGCTCTTCACCCTCGCGCCCATCATCTCGGTGGCGCCGGCGCTCGCCGTGTGGGCGGTCGTGCCCTTCGCGCCGGGCTGGGTGGTCGCCAACGTCGATGCCGGGCTGCTCGTGGTGCTCGCCATGACCTCGATGGGCGTCTACGGGATCATCATCGCGGGCTGGGCGTCCAACTCGAAGTACGCCTTCCTGGGCGCGATGCGCTCGGCGGCGCAGGTGGTGGCCTACGAGATCGCCATGGGCTTCGCGCTGGTGGGCGTGCTCATGGCCGGGCAGAGCCTGAACCTCACGCAGATCGTGGTGCGCCAGGACGGCAACTGGGGCTTCCTCGAGTGGTTCTGGCTGCCGCTCTTCCCGTTCTTCCTCGTGTACCTCATCGCCGGGCTCGCCGAGACCAACCGCGCCCCGTTCGACGTGGCCGAGGGCGAGAGCGAGCTGGTGGCGGGCTTCCACGTCGAGTACTCGGGAATGACCTTCGCGGTCTTCTTCCTGGCCGAGTACGCCAACATGATCCTGGTGTCGAGCCTCGCGAGCCTGCTCTTCCTCGGGGGATGGCTCTCGCCGCTCAACTTCGCGTTCCTGCGCGACGTCCCGGTGCTGGGGCTCCTCGCCGCGCCCGGCATCCACTGGCTCGCCGCGAAGATCGCCTTCTTCATGTTCATGTTCCTGTGGGTGCGGGCGTCGTTCCCGCGCTACCGCTACGACCAGATCATGCGCCTGGGCTGGAAGGTGTTCATCCCGGTCACGCTGGTGTGGATCGTCGTGACGGGCGTGATGATGCTCGAGCCCCTAGCGAGCACGCCCCCCTTCTCCATCTGGTTCGGGAAATGACGGCCATGTGGGATCGCGCAAGGGAGATCGTCTCGAGCCTGATGCTCTCCGAGCTGCTGAAGGGCCTCGGCCTCACCGGCCGCTTCCTCTTCGCGCGCAAGATCACGGTCTTCTTCCCCGAGGAGAAGACGCCGCAGAGCGCGCGCTTCCGCGGGCTGCACGCCCTGCGCCGCTACCCCAACGGCGAGGAGCGCTGCATCGCCTGCAAGCTGTGCGAGGCGGTGTGCCCGGCGCTCGCCATCACGATCGAGAGCGAGGAGCGCCGGGACGGCACGCGCCGCACCACGCGCTACGACATCGACCTCACCAAGTGCATCTTCTGCGGCTTCTGCGAGGAGAGCTGCCCGGTGGACTCCATCGTCGAGACCCGCGTCCTCGAGTACCACGGGGAGGCGAGGGGCGACCTCTACTACACCAAGCCCGTGCTGCTCGCCATCGGCGACAGGTACGAGGCGCAGATCGCGGCCGATCGCGCAGAGGACGCGAGGTTCCGATGACCCTCCCGCTCGCCGCCTTCTACGTGAGCGCCGCGATCCTGCTCTTCGCGGCGCTGAAGGTCATCACGACCCGCAACCCCGTCCACGCGGCTCTGTGGCTGGTGCTCGCCTTCTTCACGGCCGCGGACCTGTGGCTCCTCCTCTACGCGGAGTTCCTCGCCGTCGCCCTGGTGCTCGTGTACGTGGGCGCGGTGATGGTGCTGTTCCTCTTCGTGGTGATGATGCTCGACATCAACTTCGACAAGCTGCGCGAGGGCTTCTGGCGGCACCTTCCGCTCGCCGGGGCGATCGGCGCCATGATGGCCCTCGAGATGGTGATGGTGCTCGCCTCCCGCGAGTTCGGGCCGGAGTCGGCCCCGGGGCCGGGCGCGCCGCCGGCGGGGTACTCCAACACCAAGGAGCTGGGGCGGCTCCTCTACACCGACTACGTGTTCCCGTTCGAGCTGGCCGCCGTGGTGCTGCTCGTGGCCATCGTGGCCGCCATCGCCCTCACGCTGCGGCGCCGGAAGGAGACGCGCTACCAGGATCCGTCGGAGCAGCTCGCCGCCACCAAGGCCGGCCGGCTCAGGATCGTGAAGGTCGAGCCCGAGCGCGAGGCCCCCGCGCCCGGCGAGGCAGGCACGCGGGGAGGCCCGCGATGATCCCGCTCACCCACTACCTCGTCCTCGGGGCCCTCCTCTTCGCCATCGCGGTGGCGGGCATCTTCCTAAACCGGAAGAACCTCATCGTGATCCTCATGGCCATCGAGCTCATGCTCCTCGCCGTGAACATGAACTTCATCGCCTTCTCCCACTTCCTCGCCGACCCGGCGGGGCAGGTGTTCGTGTTCTTCATCCTCACGGTGGCGGCCGCGGAGTCCGCCATCGGGCTGGCGATCCTCGTCACGCTCTTCCGCAACCTCCGGTCGATCAACGTCGACGACCTGGGCTCGCTCAAGGGATGAGGCCGCGATGGAACTGATGACTGTCGCCACCATCGCCGCCTTCGCCCCGCTCGCGGGCGCGCTGGCGGCCGGCCTCCTGGGCCGGAAGCTCGGGCGCGCCTTCGCGCACACGGTGACCATCGCCAGCGTGGCGGTGTCGCTCGTGGCCTCGCTCGTGCTGCTGAAGGAGGTCGCGGCCGGGCATTCCTTCTCCGCGCCGCTCTACACCTGGCTCCAGGGGCAGGGCTGGTCGATCCACGTGGGCTTCCTCGTCGACCGCCTGACCGCGGTGATGATGGTGGTGGTGACCTTCGTCTCGCTCATGGTGCACGTGTACACCATCGGCTACATGGCCGACGACCCCGGCTACCAGCGGTTCTTCGCCTACATCTCGCTCTTCACCTTCTCCATGCTGATGCTGGTGATGGCGGACAACTTCCTGCAGCTGTTCTTCGGCTGGGAGGCGGTGGGCCTCGTCTCCTACCTCCTCATCGGGTTCTGGTTCAAGCGGCCGAGCGCCATCTACGCGAACCTCAAGGCCTTCCTCGTGAACCGCGTGGGCGACTTCGGGTTCCTGCTGGGCATCGGCTTCGTCTTCGCGTATTTCGGCACGCTCGACTACACGGAGGTCTTCGCGAAGGCGCCCTCGCTCGCGAACATCGGCATCGCGCTCCTGCCGGGACAGTCGTGGGAGCTGATGACGATCATCTGCATCGGGCTGTTCATCGGCGCCATGGGCAAGAGCGCGCAGTTC
>JBBIJT010000145.1:0-8191 GCA_037445795.1 Betaproteobacteria bacterium
CCGCCGCCTTCCGGGGTGATGAAGCCGAAGCCCTTGGAATCGTTGAACCACTTGACAGTTCCGGTAGCCATATTTCGTGTCCTTATTTACAGATTGAGAAAAAAGCGGGCGTGCCCGCGTACCGCAAGCGACACAGATTGACCAGACGGGAACTGAGTAGAGGCGCCGTATTACCGGCGGTACTGGAGTTACTGCTGAACAGACTGAATCACCGCTGGGCGACACTATACGCGAAAAGCGACTGATGCGTCAGGGTTTTTTTCCTGCGGCCGCGTTGGCGTCCTCGGCGTCCTGGAACTCCTTCATGCGCTTCAGGTAGGGCGCCCAGTCGAACGGGCCCTCGGCGAAGCGCTTGCCGAGCTTTTCCAGCACGCTGCCCCAGGCCTTGTCGAAGTAGGCGTAGGCCTGGTCCCACTGGCCGCCTTCGCCCCAGCCGGAATGAACGAGGCGAACCTCCGTGAGGCCCTCGCCGGCGGGCTTGATCCGCACCACCACGGCCGTTCGCTGGCCGCGCACTTCCGGGATGTAGGGCGGCGAGTTCCAGGTGAAGGAAATCATCTTCTTCTCCTGCACCGCGAGCACCACCATGTCGTCGGCGCCCTTGAGGCCGGGCCTGGCGTACGGATTGAAGTAGATCTCGAACGGGCCGCCGGGGCGGGCCTCCACCCGGGCGTCCGGCGCGAAGAACGTCTTGATGCCCTCCGTGGTGGTCCACGCCTTCCAGGCGTCGTCGACGGAAGCCTTCACCGTGACCGTCTTCACGATGGCGCGGTCCGGGACGAGGGCCTCCGCGGAGGCGAGGGCGGGGGCGAGCAGCAGCGCGGCGATGGCGTTTCTCATGGTCCATTCCTCCGGTACCAGGTACATGTGCCTGGCACGTTGGTGGGGGCTACAGGGGCCAGTGCTCGGACTTCGTCTTCGCGGGGAGCACGAACTCCAGGGCGCCGAACATCGCGTACATGAGGCGGGTGCCGAGGGGCGGGCGGCCGGTCTCGACGATGGACTTCAGGTTCTTCAGGATGAAGTCGCCGCCGCGCATCATCTCGGTCTCGGTCTTCGTGCCGGCCGGGATGTTCTCGACGGTGAGCGTGACCTCGACGCCGCCGTCGACCTTCCTCAGCTCGTAGACCACGGTGCAGAAGGGATCGTCGTGCTGCGTGAAGCGGTGCGTGTGCGCGAAGCGGGCGGGCGGCTCGTGCTCCACGACCTCGCCGACGACGATCGCGTGCCTGCCGCTCACCGTGCGCATCTGCATCCTGCGGCCGCGCACGAGTCCGGGCGCCTCCAGCGTGAGCATCGAGCTGAACACCGCGCCCTGCGGCTCGCCCGTCTTGGTGAGCTCGCGGAACACGGCCTCCATCGTGCCGTTCACGACGATGCGGAACACCGCCTTCTTGGAATCAGCCACGTGCGCCTCCCTTCGCCTTGGCCAGCGGAACCGGGGCGTTCTCGAGCCGGTACTTCATGCGCGCGAGGCGCCCCGCCCAGTAGTCGCTGAACTCGGTGGTCCAGCGGTCGTAGATCATGTGGATCGGCACCGGATTGAACCACAGCCGACGCTCGCGCCCCGCCTTTTCCGAGACCACGAGGTTCGCGTGCTCGAGCGCCGCGAGGTGCTTCATCACGGCGACGCGCCCGATGTCGAAGAACTCGCAGACGCGGCCGACGTTGGCGCCCGGCTCCTTCTTCAGGATGTCGAGGATGCGCCGGCGCGGCTCGCTCGCGAGCGCGGCGAACACGGCATCCATCTCGTCCGGCTTGAGGGGGGCGGGGCTCATATGTCACCAAAAGGTGACATGACAGCGGGGCCCTGTCAAGGGCCGCGGGCGGGCGCTCAGGTGCTGCCGGGTTCCTGGGGTTCCTGGCCGCCGCCCAGCGCCTTGTAGAGCTGGGCCGCCGTCGACAGCTGCAGTCGGCGGGCCTGCACCGTGAGCTGGCTCACGATGTAGGAGTCGCGCTGCGCGTCGAGCACCTCGAAGTAGCTGCTGACGCCGGCCTTGTAGCGTGCCTCCGCGATGCGCAGCCGCTCGTTCTGCGCCTGCTCCGCCGCCTCCTGGGCGCGGATCTGCTCCGCCAGCGCGTCGCGGGCCGCCAGCAGGTCCGCCACCTCGCGGAAGGCCTGCTGGATGGTGCGCTCGTAGTCGGCCACCGCGATCACCTTGCGCGCCTGCGCGAGGTCGAGGGTCGACTGGTTGCGCCCGTAGTCGAAGAGCGGCACGACGAGGCTCGGCACGAAGCTCCAGGCGCCGCTGCCCGAGCCGAAGAGCCCGGAGACCGAGCGGCTCGCGGTCCCGGCCGTGAGCGTGATGCCGACGCGGGGAAGGAAGGCGGCGCGCGCGGCGCCCACGTTGGCGTTGGCTGCCGCGAGCCGCTGCTCGGCCGCGCGCACGTCCGGCCGGCGCAGGAGCGCCTCCGACGGCACGTCCACGGCGAGGTCGGGCGCCACGTCCTTTTCCGTGAGGCTCCGCCGCTCGGGCAGGCTCAGCGGCATCGTGCCCACGAGGAGCGTGAGCGCATTGGCCGCCGCCGCGCGGGCTCTCTCGAGGGCCGCCGCGTCGGCACGGGCCGCCTCGTGGGCGCCCACGGCGGAAAGGTAGTCGAGGTCGTTGGCGAGCCCCGCGTCCCGTCGCCGCGACACCAGGTTGCGGTTCGCCTCGCGGCTCGTCACGGCGTCGCGGGCGAGCACGAGCCGCTGCTCGTACTCCTGCAGCAGGAAGTACGCGTTGGCGACGTCGGAGATGAGGGAGAGGCGGAACGACTCCCGCGCCTCGTCCGTGGCGAGGTAGGCGGCCAGCGCGGCGTCGTCGAGGCTCTTCACGCGGCCCCAGAAGTCGAGCTCGAAGGAGGTCACGGCGAACGCGACGTCGTAGCGCCGGGCGGTGGCCTGGGCGCCCGTGGCCGACAGGTCGGCCGGCGTGCGTACGGAGGTCGCGGTGGCCGCGGCATTGATCGTGGGCAGTCGGTCGGCGCGCACGATGCCGTAGAGGGCCCGCGCCTCCTCGACGCGCGCCACCGCGATGCGCAGGTCGCGGTTGTTCTGCAGGGCCGCCGCGACGAGCGTCCGCAGGCGCGCGTCGGCGAAGAACTGCTGCCACGAAAGGGTAGCCACGTCGCGCCCCTTCGCGGTTGGGGTGCCCTGCGGCCACTGCGCCGTCACGGGCGCCTCCGGGCGCTCGAGCGGGGGCGTGAGGGAACAGCCGGCGGCGGCCGCGAGGGCGGCCACCACGAGGGCCCGGGAAAAGGCGTTCACGAGGTCCTTACGCATGGGGCTGGTCCTCCGCGTGCGCGGCGCGGCGCGCGTGCCCGGGGAAGAAGCGCCGCACCACGACGTAGAAGGCGGGCACCAGGAAGACGGCGAGCACGGTGGCGGAGATCATGCCGCCCGCGACGCCGGTGCCGATGGCGTGGCGGCTCTCGGCGCCCGCGCCCGCCGAGATGACGAGCGGGACCACGGCCACCACGAAAGCTATCGAGGTCATGAGGATGGGCCGGAAGCGCAGGCGGCACGCCTCCAGCGTCGCCTCGATGAGGCCCATCCCCCGGTCCTGCAGCTCGCGCGCGAACTGGATGATGAGGATGGCGTTCTTGCTGGAAAGCCCGATGATGGCGATGAGGCCCACCTTGAAGTACACGTCGTCGGGAAGCCCCCGCAGCGTCACCGCGAGCACGGAGCCGAAGACGCCCAGCGGCACGACGAGCATCACCGCGAACGGGATGGACCAGCTCTCGTAGAGCGCGGCGAGGCAGAGGAAGACGACGATGATCGACACCGTGAACAGCAGCGGCGCCTGCGCGCCCGAGAGGCGCTCCTCGTAGGAGGTGGCCGACCACTCGTAGCCGAAGCCCGGCGGCAGTTTCGCGGCGACCTCCTCCATCGCCTTGAGCGCGTCGCCCGTGCTCTTCCCGGGCGCGGGCCCGCCGGCGATCTTCATCGACGGCAGCCCGTTGTAGCGGTCGAGCTTGGGGAAGCCCGCGACCCAGCGGGGCGTGACGAGCTCCGACAACGGCACCATCGCCCCTTTCGAGTTCCTCACCGTCACGCGCAGGATGTCCTCCACCGAGCGGCGCGTGGTGGCCTCCGCCTGCATCTGCACGCGAAGCACCCGGCCCAGGCGCACGAAGTCGTTGAGGTAGGCCGTGCCCAGGGTGGACTGCAGCGTGTCGTTCAGGTCGGCGATGGACACGCCGAGGGATTCGGCCTTCACGCGGTCCACGTCGAGCAGGAGCTGCGAGTTGGGCTCCTGCCCTTCCGGCCGCACGCCCGCGAGGCGCGGGTCCTGCGCGGCGAGGCCGAGCGCCATGTTGCGCACCTGCTGCAGCCTCTCGCGTCCCTGCCCGGAGCGGTCCTGCAGGCGGAAGTCGAAGCCGCCCACCGCCGCGAGCTCGGGAACCGACGGCGGGTTGATCGCGAAGATGAACGCCTGCTTCATCCGGAAGAAGGCCATGTTGGCCTTGCGCACGAGCGAGACGGACTTGCCCGCCTCGCCGGGGCGCGTGTCCCAGTCCTTCAGCCGCACGAAGGCGATGGCGGCGTTCTGGCCGCGGCCGAAGAACGAGAAGCCCGCCACGCCGATCACGTGCTCGACCTCCGGCTGCTTGAGGTAGTACTGCTCCACCTCCTCGAGCACCTGGAGGGTGCGCGTGGTCGTGGCGCCCGGCGGCAGCTGGATCAGGTTGAGGAAGTAGCCCTGGTCCTCCTCCGGCAGGAAGCTGCCCGGAAGCCGCTCGAAGAGCACGGCCGTCGCGCCGAGGATCGCCGCGTAGATCACGAGGTAGCGCCCGGCCCGCGTCACCACGCGCCGCACGCCTTCCGTGTAGCCGCTCGTCATGCGGGCGAAGAAACGGTTGAACCAGCCGAAGAAGCCCTTCGACGGCAGGAGCTCCTTGCCGGGCTCGTGCTTGAGCAGCGTCGCGCAAAGCGCCGGCGTCAGCGTGAACGACATGAGCACGGAGAAGAGGATGGTGAGCACCAGCGTCATCGAGAACTGGCGGTAGATGGCGCCCGTCGAGCCGCCGAAGAAGGCCATGGGCAGGAACACCGCAGCGAGGACGAGGGTGATCGCGATGATCGCGCCCGCGACCTGGTCCATGGACTTGCGCGCCGCCTCGCGGGGCGAGAGCCCCTCCGTGCTCATGATGCGCTCCACGTTCTCGACCACCACGATCGCGTCGTCCACCACGATGCCGATAGCGAGCACCATGGCGAAGAGGGTGAGGACGTTGATCGAGTAGCCGAAGACGTAGAGCCCCAGCGCGCCGCCGATGAGCGACACCGGCACCACGATCGTGGGAATGATCGTGGCGCGGAAGTTCTCCAGGAAGAGGTACATCACGAGGAACACGAGGATCACGGCCTCGATGAGGGTCGTCACCACCTCGTGGATCGAGATGTCGACGAACTGCGACGTGTCGTAGGGCACCACCCAGCCCACGCCCTTGGGGAAGTAGCGCTCCATCTCGGCCATCTTCGCGCGGACGGCCTTGACCGTGTCGAGTGCGTTGGCGCCGGGCGTGAGCCGGATCGCGATGCCGGCCGACGGCTGGCCGTCGACGCGGGCGGCGATGTTGTAGTCCTGCGCGCCGAGCTCCACGCGGGCCACGTCCTTCACGCGCAGCGTGGAGCCGTCGGGGTTCGTGCGCACGACGATTTTGCCGAACTCTTCAGGGGTGGAGAGGCGGCTTCGCGTCACGATGACGGCGTTGATCTCCTGGCCCGCGGCGGCGGGCAGCTGGCCCAGCTCGCCGGTGGCGAGCAGCACGTTCTGCGCCCGGACGGCGCGGGCCACGTCCGCGGGCGAGACGCGGTAGCCCTGCAGCTTCTCGGGCTTCAGCCACAGGCGCATCGAGTACTCGGTGCCGAAGAGGAGCGCCTCGCCCACGCCCTGTACGCGGCGGATGGGATCGAGGACGTTGGCGGCCGCGTAGCTGCCCAGGTCGACGTTGGTGAGGCTCTTGTCGGGCGAGATGAGCGACACGATCATCACGTAGTTGCGCGCCGTCTTGGCCACCGTCACGCCGATGCGGCGCACGTCGTCGGGGAGCCGCGCCTCCACGCGCTTGATCCGGTTCTGCGCCTCGACGGAGGAGTAGTCGAGGTTCGTGCCCGGCTGGAACGTGAGGGTGACCGATCCCACGCCGATCTCCGAGGCGGACTCGAGGTAGAGGAGGTTCTCGATGCCGTTCATCTCCTGCTCGATGAGCGCCACCGCGGAGTCCTCCACCACCTGCGCCGAGGCGCCGGGGTAGTTCACGGAGATCGTGAGCGCGGGCGGCGCGACCGCCGGGTACTGGGAGACGGGGAGCTTGCGAAGCGCAAGCGCGCCGCCCAGCACGATGAGGATCGCGATCACCCACGCGAAGATGGGGCGATCGATGAAGAACTTGGCGAACACGGTCAGCCTTCCTTCTTGGCGTCGCCCGCGGGCTGCTTCGCCGGCGCCTGCGCGGGCGACGGGTTCCAGGGCACGGCCTTCACCGTCGCGCCGGGCTGCGCCTTCTGCAGGCCGTTCACGATCACCTGCTCGCCGGCCTTCACGCCCTCGGAGACGATGAAGTCGCTGCCCGACATGCCGCCGGTCAAGACCGGCCGCGGCTGGACCTTGCCGTCGGCGCCGACCACGAGCACGTACTGGCCCGTCGGCCCGGTCTGAACGGCCCGCTGCGGGATGCGCAGGGCGTCGCTCGCGACCGCCTCGGGGAAGCGGATGCGCACGAACATGCCCGGCAGGATGTCGCGCGCGGGGTTCGGGAACTCGGCCCGCAACGACACGGAGCCCGTGCCCGCGTCCACGGCGAGGTCGGAGAAGAGGATCCGCCCGGGCGAGCCGTAGATGCGGCCGTCCTCGAGCACGAGCTCCACCTTGGCCGTGTCGGCCCGCTTCATCCTGCCCGCGCGGATGGCCGCCTGCAGCCGCAGCAGTTCCGCGCCCGGCTGCGTGAAGTTGGCGTAGATGGGATCGATCTGCTCGATGAGGGCCAGCGGCGTGGCCTCGCCGCGCCCGACCAGCGCGCCTTCGGTCACGAGGGCGCGGCCGATGCGACCCGAGATCGGCGCCGGCACGCGCGTGTTCTCCAGGTCGAGCTGGGCGCGGGTGAGCGCGGCCTGCGCCTGCTTGAGCTTCGCCACCGCGGCGTCGTACTCCTGCTGGCTCACCGCGCGGATCTCGAGAAGCGGGCTGTAGCGCTCGACGACGAGCCGCGCCGCGTCCACGTCCGCCTTCGTCGCCTCCACGGCCGCGGCGTAGTTGCGCGCGTCGATCTGGAAGAGGGTCGTGCCCTCCTTCACGTCGCTGCCCTCGGCGAAGAGGCGTTTCTCCACGATGCCCTCCACGCGTGCGCGCACCTGCGCCGAGCGGTAGGCCTCCAGGCGGCCCGGAAGGTCCTGCGTCACCAGGGCGCTGCCCGGCGCGACCGTGATCACGTCGACTTCGGGCGGGGGCATGCCGCCGGGCCGGCCCCCGGCGGGCGCGCCCCCACCGCCGCCGCAGGCGGTGAGGACGGCTAGCGCGAGGAGGCTGGGGGCGAGGAGTCTCAGGCTGGGTCTCATGGGCTCTTCCTAGTCGTTTCCGGGCGCGAACGCCCGCAGGTAGCAGTCGACGATGCAGCCCACGCGCGCGCTTTCCGCGGCGGCGGGCAAGGGGTGGGTGCCGAAGAGGCGCCGGGTGCGGTCCTGGCAGTCGAGCATCGAGAGCAGCGTCTCGGCGGCGTAGCGCGGGTCGTCGCGGCGCAGCTGCCCCTCGTCCATGGCGTGCTCCAGCAAGGCGCTCAGCCGGCCGATCGTCTTTCCGGGGCCGTTCTCGAAGAAGGTGCGCGCGAGTTCCGGGAAGCGGGTGGCCTCGGCGAAGACGGTGCGGTAAAGGGCGAGCCCTTCGTCGCCCAGGATCTTGGCCCGGAACGCCGCGCCGAACCGGATGAGCCGCTCGCGCAGGCTTCCGGCGTCGCCGTCGAGCGAGACGAGGATCGTGCCCGCGGCCCCGCTCGCCACGGCGCGGAAGAGGTCTTCCTTGCTCTCGAAGTGGTTGTAGAGCGTCTGCCGCGCCACACCCGCGCGGGCGGCTATCTGGTCGATGCTGGCGCGGTAGCCCGACTCGCGGAACGCTTCGGTGGCGGCGCGGATCAGCCGCTCGCGGCCACGTCGCAGTTTGGCGGACCTCGCATGACTTACTACGGCCGGTGGACCTACAAGTACGAG
>JBBIJT010000146.1:0-8056 GCA_037445795.1 Betaproteobacteria bacterium
GCGCGCCTCGACCCGAACCGCGCTTCCGACGGCGAGCGGGCGGAGCGCGCGCCGATGGGCGCGGCATTGTCGGCGGCCGCCGCGAGGAGCTTCGCGCCGCCGAAGCGGGTGGCGGCGCCGCCCGCGAGGAGAAGGCCGCGGATCAAGCCCTGAGGCGCGAGTCCGCCTGCGCGGCGCGCTCGAGCACGACGCCGTTGCGGGTCGCGATGAGGTCGGCGAGGATCGCCACGGCGATCTCGGGCGGGGTGCGCGAGCCGATGGAAAGGCCCACCGGACCGCGCAGCCGCGCGATCTCGCGCGCGGAGAGGTCGAAGCCCGCGAGGCGCTTCCTGCGCTCGGCGCTCGTCCGCTTCGACCCCACGGCGCCCACGTAGAACGCCTCGCTCTTCAGCGCCTCGATGAGCGCCATGTCGTCGAGCTTCGGGTCGTGCGAGACGGTGAGAATGACGGTGTGCCCGTCCGGCCTGACGGCGAGCACCGCGTCGTCGGGCATGCCCTCGACGAACGTGGCGCCGGGCACGCGCCAGGCGAGCCGGTATTCCTCGCGCGGGTCGCACACGAAGACGCGGTAGCCGACGGTGGTGGCCATCTCCGCAAGGTAGTGCGCGATCTCGGAGGCGCCGATGATGAGCATGCGCCAGCGCGGCCCGTGGATGCTCGTGAAGCGGGTCCCCGTGCGCTCGCACTCGTCGGTGGGCTGGGCGGGGGCGAAGGACCACGCTCCCGTCGCAAGGTCCACGCGCCGGCCGATCACCTTGCCGCTTCCGATATGGGCGAGGAGCGCCTCGAGGTCGGCCACCGGCACCTCGGCCTCGACGATCACCTCGAGCTGGCCGCCGCAGGGAAGGCCGAAGCGCCGCGCCTCCTCGCTCGTGACGCCGTAGGAAACGAATCGCGGCACGCGGCCCGCGAACTCCTCCCGCCGGGCGACGAGGTCATCCTCGATGCACCCGCCGGAGACGGAGCCCACGAGGATGCCGTCGTCGCGCATCGCGAGCAGCGACCCCGGCGGCCGGGGGCTCGCGCCGAAGGTCTGCGCGACGGTGACGAGCCACGCGCGGCGGCCGGCCCGCCTCCAGGCCAGCGCGTTTTCGAGGACGTCGAGATCGAGGCTCTGCATGGCGGCGAATATACACCGCCGAAGTTCAGCGGGGAGCCGATGCCTCGAGGGTACGCGTGCCCACGCGGAAGAGCTCCGCCAGCGCGAGACGGTACTGGTCCCCCGCGACGGCCGAGAGGTTGTGGTGGCTGCCGCCTTCCACGCGGATGAAGCGCTTGGGGCCGGCCGCGGCGGCGTAGAGGCGCTCGCCCATCTCGTAGGGGACCACGGAGTCGTTGGTGCCGTGCACCACCAGCAGGGGCTGCGTGATCCTCGGCACCTTGGAGAGGGTGTCGAACTGCTGCGTGAGGATGAGCCCGACGGGAAGCACCCGCCACGCGGTGTGCTGGACCATGTCCCTGATCGACGTGAAGGTGGCCTCCAGCACGACGCCCGACGCCTCGGGGCGGCGCAGGGCAAGCTCGGCCGCGATGGCCCCGCCCAGCGAGTGCCCGACGATGTAGCGCGGCCGCGAGGGCTCCGCGGCCCGCAGGTAGTCCCACGCGGCCTCGGCGTCCTCGTAGGCGAGCTCCTCGGTCGGCGAGGCGGCGGTGCTCTGGCCGAAGCCGCGGTAGTCGATCGCGAGCACGCTGAAGCCCATGCGGCGCCACCGCTCGATGCGCGTCACGCTGCCCGTGAGGTTCCAGCGCGCGCCATGGAGGTAGAGCAGCACGGGCGCGGCCGGGTCGTCGGCCGTCGCCCAGAATGCGTGCAGCCGGTCGCCGTTGGCGCCGACGGGGATCCAGCGCTCGTCGTAGGTGAGGCCCGAGTTCTGGTAGCCCCACCAGGCGTCCTTGGTGGGACGGAAGATGAGCTCGCCCTGCTTCTCCGCGAGGTAGGCGCACCCGCCGACGGTGGCGGCGAGGAGCAGCGCGGCGGCGGCGCGCGCGAAGGCGCGGCGCCCCCTCATGGTGCCCCGTGCCCTATTTCGGGCTGAAGACCAGCGGCACGTGCGGCGTGCGCAGGCCCGCTCCCTCCAGCGACACGAGCGTGGTGACGGCCACCAGGACCACGGCGAGAAGCGCCAGGACCCCGGAGACCGGGTTCATGAACCACTTGCGGTACTGCCTTTGCCATAGGTTCTGCCGAAGACGAAGTCCCATGTGCGTGCTCCCGAAGCCCCAGGGTGCGCCGGCGTCTTGCCGCGACGGATCGCCCCTTCAGGATTGTCGATCGGCTCCTCCGAGCCAGTCGCGCGCCCAAGCCGGTCTGACCGCGCCAGGGTGCGCTGGTTCACCGGCAAGCACATTTTGGGCCGATCCCCGCGGCAATCAAGCCCCGCAGTCCTAGGCCCACTGCGTCTTGCCCAGCGGCAGGGCGCGGGCCCGCTTGCCGGTGAGGGCGAAGAGGGCGTTGGCGACGGCGGGGGCGATGGGAGGCGTCGCCGGCTCGCCGACGCCCGTGGGCTTGTCCGCGCCGGAGGGCACGAGGTGCACCTCCACCCTGGGCATGTCGGTGATGCGCAGGACCGTGTAGTCGTGGAAGTTGGACTGCTGCACCTTGCCGTCCTTGAGCGTGATGGCGCTGTGGAGCGCCGCCGAAAGCCCGAAGGCGACGGCGCCCTGCACCTGCGCCTCGACGGTCATCGGGTTAACGACGAGGCCGCAGTCGAACGCGGAAACCACGCGGTGGACCTTGACGGCGCCCTTGTCGAGCGAGACCTCGGCCACGTGTGCGCAGACGCTGCCGAAGGACTCGTGCACCGCGATGCCGCGCGCGCGCCCCTTGGGCAGGGGCGTGCCCCAGCCCGCCTTCTTCGCGGCGAGGTCTAGCGTGGCCAGCACGCGCGGGTGCTTCGCGAGGAGCCCGCGGCGATATTCCACCGGGTCCTTCCCCGCCGCGGCCGCCAGCTCGTCGATCATGGTCTCCATCACGAAGGCCGTGTGCGAGTGCCCCACCGAGCGCCACCACAGGGACGTGACGGGCGACTTGGGCGAGTGCAGCGTCACCGCCAAATTGGGGATGTCATAGGGGGTGTCGCTCACGCCCTCGACGCTCGTCTCGTCGATGCCCTCCTTCACGAGGAACGGCTCGAAGGCGGTACCGGCGATGATCGACTGGCCGACGATGGCGTGGTTCCAGCCGACGATGGTGCCCTTCGCGTCGAGGCCCGCCTCCACGCGATGCACGTACATCGGTCGGTAGTAGCCGCCGCGGATGTCGTCCTCGCGCGTCCACACCGTCTTCACGGGCACCTTCACGCTCTTCGCGATCTCGCAGGCCTCGATCACGTAGTCGGAGGCGGGGTTGGCGCGCCGGCCGAAGCCGCCGCCGGCGGGCAGGGTGTTGAGCTTCACCTTCTCCGGCGCGAGGCCGAGGACCTTCGCCGCCGCGGCCTGGTCCACCGTCTGGAACTGCGAGCCGCACCAGATCTCGGCGGACTCGCCGCGGAACTCGACGGTGCAGTTGAGCGGCTCCATGGGGGCGTGGGCGAGGAACGGCACCTCGTACTCGGCCACCACCGTCCTGGCGGCGGCCTTGATGGCCGCGGGGTCGGCCGCCTTCCTCGCCATCGGGCCCGGCTGCCTGGCGAGCTCGCCGTACTCCTTGCGCAGGCCATCCGAAGAAAGCGTCGCGCCGGGACCGAGGTCCCACCGGATCTCCAGCACGTCGCGGCCCTTCTTCGCGGCCCAGAAGCTCTTCGCCACCACCGCCACGCCGTTCGGGACCTGCACCACGTGGGTCACGCCCGCGACGGCCTTCACCTTCGCGGCGTCGAACGAGGCCACCTTCGCGCCGAACACGGGCGGGTGCGCCACCAGCGCCGTGTGCAGGTTGGGCCGCTTCATGTCCATGCCGAACACCGTCTTCGCGTCGATGCGCTCGGCCGCGTCGATGCGGCGCGTGGGCTTGCCGATGAGCCGGAACCGCTTCGGGCCCTTGAGCGACACCTTCTCGGGCACCGGATGCTTCGCGGCGGCCTCCGCGAGGCTGCCGAAGGAGGCCTTCTTCCCGCCGGGCCCTAGGACGAAGCCCTTCTCGGCACGGCAGGCCTCCGGCTTCGCCTTCCATTGCGCGGCGGCGGCGGAGACGAGCATCGTGCGCGCCTGCGCGCCCACGGTGCGAAGCTGTGTCCACGAATCCCCCACGCTCATCGAGCCGCCCGTCATCTGCATGCCGAAGCCCGTGTGCACGTATTCGGGCGCGGCGGGCGCGAGCTCCGCCCGGACCTTCGACCAGTCGCACTCCAGCTCCTCGGCCACCAGCATCGGCAGCGCCGTGGTCACGCCCTGGCCGAACTCGAGGTTCTTCACCATCACGGTCACGGAGCCGTCCTTCGCGATGCGCAGGAACGCATTGGGGTTCGCCGGCGGCTTCGGCGCGCCCTGAGCGTGCGCGAGGCGCTGGCGCCCGGGCAGCCAGAAGCCGATGACGAGGCCGCCCGCCATCGTGGCGGAGGCCTTGAGGAAGGCGCGGCGGGAGACGCTCTTGGCGCGGATCTTCATGTCGGCCTCCTCAGCGCTTGCCGGAAAGCGTGGCCGCGGCCGCGCGCACGGCGTCGCGGATGCGCGGGTAGGTGCCGCAGCGGCAGAGGTTGCCTTCCAGCGCCTCGTCGATCTGCGCGTCCGAGGGCGACGTGTTCTTCGCGAGGAGCGCCACCGCCGCCATGACCTGGCCGGGCTGGCAGTAGCCGCACTGCACCACGTCCTTGTCGAGCCAGGCCGACTTCACGGCCTTCACCACGGCGTTCGAGGCGGAGAGCCCCTCGATCGTGTTCACGCGCTTGCCGGCCACGTCGGCGACCTTCACGGAGCACGAGAGCTCCGCCTCGCCGTTCACGTGCACGGTGCAGGCGCCGCACTGCGCCCGGCCGCAGCCGAACTTGGTGCCGGTGAGCCCGAGCCCGTCGCGCAGCACCCAGAGGAGCGGCGTGTCGGGGTCGGCGTTGAATTCGACGGCTTCGCCGTTCACGTGGAACTTGATCATGGGCACTCCTCGGGTGGGGCCGGCGCGGGGCGACGTGGGCGCCATTATGGGGTAACCCGGCAGGCGCCTGGCTACGGGCCTTTGGTATCATGCCCCGGCCGAACGGTACTTCCGATGCCTCCCCGCACCCGCAAGCTCTTCCCCACGCCCGACGACGCCGAGAGCGCCTTCTACGAGGCCTTCGAGCGCGGCGACCTCGCGGCCATGATGGTGGTGTGGGCCGAGGGCGAGGACGTGGTCTGCGTGCACCCTTCCGGGCCTCGCCTCGTGGGCTTCGACGCGGTGCGCGACAGCTGGATGCAGATCTTCGGCGGCGGCGCCAAGCTCTCGGTGCGCGTGACGGAGTCGCGCCGGGTGGACGGCCCCTCCGTCGCGGTGCGCTCGGTGGTGGAGGCGATCACCACGCCGGGATCCGAAGGTAACCCCCAGTTCGTGAACGCCACCAACGTCTACGTCCTCACGGACGCGGGATGGCGCATCGCCGTGCACCACGCCTCGCCTCCCGAGGTTTCCTCCTCCTCGCCCGAAGCGGAGGAGGAGGAAGAGGTGCCGCACACGCTGCACTGACCCGCGGTTCCGGCGCCCGCGGGCGAGAACGCCGGGCTGCTCACGCGAGCCCTGGCAATCCCTCTACTGCAGACACATCACATAGACGGAAACCGGTCGCGCCGTGAACAGGTCGTTGTTCTTGACTTCTACGAACCAGCCACCAGGAACCGGCACGTTGGTGAAGACCACCAAGGGCGTGTTCTGAAATCCATCCGTGTAGAGCGTGTATCCACCACCGGTCACGATGCTGCCCGGCGGGCAATCGGCCACGTCGTGCCCGTACGTATTGGCAGGCGCCATGAACTCCTTGATCACGCGCACGGCGGAAGAACTGCCGCGAGGACCTTGCGGACCGGTGGCGCCCGTGGGTCCCGCCGGACCCTGCGCGCCGGTATCCCCCTTCGCGCCGGGCGAGCCTGTCGGGCCCTGCACGCCTTGCGCTCCCTGCGGACCGGCATCCCCCTTCGCACCGGCAGGCCCGGCAGGACCCGCCGGTCCCATCGCGCCATCCAGGCCGTGCAGCCCGTTGCAGAGGGTCACCTCCGTGCCACGAACGGGACCCTTTTCGCCAACGATCTGGAGCACCTGCCCGCCTTCGGCACAAACGTCCTTCGAGGCCGGACCGACGAGTTCGATGCTGTTGCCTTGTGCACCCGGCACGCCCTGCAACCCCTGGGGCCCCTGGGAGCCCGGTGAACCGGGAACCCCGGCGATGCCCTGGGGACCCGCCGGACCCATCGCGCCATCCTTGCCCGTGGTGCCGGCGGGACCTTGCGGCCCGGTCGCGCCAGCAGGGCCCGCCGGCCCCGCAAGCCCCGTCGCCCCCATCGGCCCCGTCGCGCCCGCGGGGCCCTGCGGACCCGCCGGACCGGCCGCGCCGATCGTCACCCAGAATTCGTCGCTCAGCACGTCCTCGCCGTTGCCCTCCTTGCCGTTCTTCTTCGCGATGGACAGGTTGAGCAGGTAACTGCCCGGCGCGATGCCCGCCGGCATCACCACGTCGACCTGGGAGGCCGTGGCCGTGGTCACCTGCAGTGGCACGGGGAGCGTGCCGAGCGTCACCTTCGGCGTCCCGCCCGAGAAGTTCGATCCGAAGATCTGCAGTAGACCCCCGGCCGCGTTGGCCCGCACCGACGCGATCGCCGGTGCCTTCGACGAATCCGCCGCTACCGGCCCCCCCAGCCCCAATCCGGCCAGCAGCACCGCCCCGGTCGCCACGATCTTCCCGTACGCATTCATGCCATCTCCTTTCCGCCTCGTGAAAGCCTCGCCGCCCCGGCGCCGCCGAGAAGCAGGCAGGCCAGGACCAGTCCCCATTCCGATAGGGTCGGCACGGCCGTCGCCGCCGGCGGGGGCGGGGGCGGCGCACCTGCACCGGCGATGAACCAGCCGAAGGCACCCGGATTCGGGCCGACCGGAACCGTCGCCACGACGGTGTTGGTGGCCGTGTTGATGACCGAGACGTCGTTGCTGGTGTAGTTGATCGCGTAGACGAACGCGCCGGTCGGGTCGACCGAGACGCCGATGGGGCCCGTGCCCACGGGCACCGCCGCGAGGATCGTGTTGGTGGCGAGGTCGAGGACGGCGACCGTGTTGCCGCTGAAGTTCGCGACATAGCCGCGCGTCCCGGCCGCGTTGCGCGCGATCCCGCGGTTGGCGCCGCCCGTCACCATGGTCGCCGTGATCGCGTTGGTCGCCGTGTTCACGACCGAGATGCTCCCCGACCCGTGGGTCACGTAGGCGAACGTGCCCGCGGGGTTGAGCTCGATGGCGTACGGCTGGGCGGGCACCACCACCGTGGCCGACAGCGTGTTCGTGGCGAGGTCGACCACGTACAGGCGGGCGTTCGTGAAGTCGGTCACGTAGGCCAGCGTCCCCGCGGGATTCACGACGACGCCCCAGGGCCGCGACGCGCCGCCGAGCGGGATCTGCGCGAGAAGCGCCCGCGTGGCGGTGTCGAAGACGTCGAGGAAATGACCCGCGTTGTCCGCGACGTACAGCCTCGTCCCGGCGGGGTTCAGCGCCAGCCCGACGGCCGGGCCGATGGCGATCGGGATCGTCGCCACGATCGTGTTCGTGGCCACGGAGATCACGTAGACCGAGTTCGCGTTCGCGAGGTAGACGAAGGTGCCCGCGGGATCGGCCACGATGCCGAACGGGTTGCCGCCGGCGCCCGCGACGGTCGCCACGACCGCATTGGCCGCCACGTCGATGACGGAGACGTTGCTCGCACCCGCGTTGGGCACGTACGCGAACGGGGCCGCGCCGGCCGGCCCCGGGCCCGCCGCGAGCGCCATCCCGGCCGCCACGACGATGTTCGCGAGGACCCGCCACCTTCCCATCGGGCTCGCGCCGCGCACCCGGCCCATGACCGTCCCTGCCATCTTGCGTCCCTTTCGCTCGACGCCCGCCGGATGGCGGGCACGGGCAAAAGGTAGCGGCGCGGGACTTACCGGCGACTTACCGATCGGCCTGCCTAGC
>JBBIJT010000147.1:0-7992 GCA_037445795.1 Betaproteobacteria bacterium
CTCGGGCGGCGGGTGGAACCTTCTCTGCGGCGGTATGTACAAGCAGTGGATGCGGCGAAAAACGAGGTGCCGAATTATAGGGGATTCCACGCGGGAGTTACAGCGATTTTTCAGGTTTTTCCGGGAGTTGCCGCCGTTTTCGCGCGCACGCGCACGCCCGTCGTCTCCTCAATGAGCGCCGCACCCTCCTGCGCCAGGAAGGCGCGGAAACTCTCCGCGAGCGGCGACAGCCGCTTGCCCTTTCGGCTCACCACGTGCCACTCGCGCGTCACCGGCGTCCCCTTCACGTCCAGGCGCGCCAGCTTGCCCGCCGCGAGCTCGAGGCCGACCGTGTGCAGCGACAGGAACGCGAGCCCCATCCCCGCCATCACCGCCTGCTTGATGGTCTCGTTGCTCGCGAGCTCCATGCTGCTCGCGAGCTTCACGCCGTGGTCGGCGAAGACGCGCTCCATCGACATGCGCGTGCCCGACCCCGGCTCGCGGATGAGGAAGTCCTCGCCGGCGAGCCGCGCCAGGTCGAGGCCGCGCCTGCGCGCCAGGGGATGGTCGGGCGAAGCGATGATCCCGTGCGGGTGCCTCGCGAAGGCCGTGGCCTCCACGTCGAGGCCGCGCGGCGGGCGGCCCATGATGGCGAGGTCGACCTGGTTCGCCTGCAGCTCGCCGATCACCTGCTCGCGGTTCGTGACCGAGAGCTTCACCGTCACGCCGGGGTGGCGCCGCGAGAACTCCGACAGCAGCCGCGGCGCGAAGTACTTGGCCGTGCTCACCACCGCCAGGTGCAGGCGTCCGCCCGAGACGCCGCGGATGGCCGCCAGCGTGTCCTCGCAGTCCTTGAGGCCGCTGTGCACCTCCAGCGCGAAGCGCGCCACCTCCGCGCCGGCCTCCGTGAGGTGGATCTTCTTGCCCACCTGCTCGACGAGCGGCAGCCCCGCCTGCGCCTCCAGGCTCTTCACCTGCATCGAGACCGCCGGCTGGGTGAGGTGCAGCTCCTCGGCGGCGCGCGAGAAGGACAGGTGCCGCGCCACAGCCTCGAAGACCTTGAGCTGGCGCAGCGTGATGTGGCGTAGCGGCATGGCACCCCCTGAAGCTTATGGAAACCATAACTTTTTTTGAGTTTACCTTATGAGAGCGCGGCCCTAGATTTCCCCGGTGCCCATCTCCGCAGGAAGCCGACCCGTGAACGCCGCCGACCCCCTCGCCGCCCATCGCCTCGACCACGCCCCCTGGTACCGCCCGGTGGCCGACGAGGTGGCGCTCTTCGAGGCCGCCTGGCAGGCGCGCATGCCGATGATGCTCAAGGGGCCCACCGGCTGCGGCAAGACCCGCTTCGTGGAATACATGGCGTGGAAGCTGGAAAAGCCCCTGGTGACGGTGGCGTGCAACGAGGACATGACGGCCGCCGACCTCGTGGGCCGCTACCTGCTGGACGCCTCCGGCACGCGCTGGCAGGACGGCCCGCTCGCCCTCGCCGCGCGCCACGGCGCCATCTGCTACCTCGACGAGGTGGTCGAGGCGCGCCAGGACACGACCGTCGTGATCCACCCGCTCACCGACACGCGGCGCGCGCTGCCCCTCGAGAAGAAGGGCGAGCTCCTGCACGCCCACCCCGATTTCCTCCTCGTCATCTCCTACAACCCGGGCTACCAGAGCCTGATGAAGGACCTCAAGCCCTCGACCAAGCAGCGCTTCGGGGCGCTCGACTTCGGCTACCCCGCGCACGAGGTCGAGGCCGAGATCGTGGCGCACGAGGCGGGCGTGGAGGCGGCCGTCGCCTCGAAGCTGGTGAGCGTGGCCGAGCGCGCGAGGAACCTCAAGGGCCACGGCCTGGACGAGGGCATCTCCACGCGCATGCTCGTGCACGCGGGCTCCCTGATGGCGCGCGGGGTGGAGCCCGTGGCCGCCTGCCGCGTCGCCCTGGTGCGGCCCATCACCGACGATCCGGACATGCGCGACGCGCTCGACGCCGCCGTCACGACCTACTTCTGACGCCCGACGCGCAGGCCATGCCGTGGGCGTGAACCTCGACGACTACCGCGAGCTGCTGGAGGACCTCGGGCCGCACGCGACCGGGGTGCTGCATGCCTCGTGGCAGGAAGCCTCGCGCGCCCTGGCGCCGCGCGCGCTCGAGTCCTGGCTGAAGGGCGCCCGGTCGCTGCATGCGCTGGGCCGCGGCCCCGAGGTCGTTGCGGCGTTCATCCGCGAGGCGCCCGCCGTGGCCCGCGAAGCCGGGGAGGAAGCGGTCGACGCGATGCTGCACGCCGCCCTCGCGCTCGTCTCGAAGACGAGCGGCGGGGTGATCGCGCTCGTCTTTTCCGCGGCCCCGACGGCGGCGCGGCGGCTCGCGGACCCCGAGCTCTTCGGGGGCTGGCTCGGCCTCGTCGGGCAGCTCGTCGCGCAGGCGCCGCGCGGCGTGCGGCCCATGCTCGAGAACATGGACCGCCTCCTCGCCGTGCTCACGCTGGGCGGGCTGCGGCGCTGGGCGCTGTGGGGCGCGCGGGCGCACGCCACCGACTTCGCCGACCAGGAGCGCTACTTCGCCCTCGCGAGCCCGGAGGCGCTCTCGATCCTGCAGAAGGAGCGCAAGGGGACGCTCCTCGTCGACGTCCACCGCCGGCTCTCCATGTACCTGCGCGCGCTCTGGGGACGCGACTTCTGGCTGCGCCCCGCGGCGGGCGAGGGCGAGGCCCCGCGGCCCTTCATCGCCGACTTCACCATCCACCTGCCGGACGCGCTCGACGACGCGCCGGGGGCGGACGGGCCCGGCCTCTACCGCGCCATGGCCGCGCACGCCGCCGCCCACCTCGTCCACACGCGCGAGTCGATGTCCGCGGAGGGGCTCACGCCCCTGCAGATGGCGGCCATCGGCGTGATCGAGGACGCGCGCGTCGAGGCGCTCGCCTGCCGCGACTTCCCGGGTCTGGCGGAGATCTGGCGCCGCCTGCACCGGGCCTCGCCGTCGGAGGACGCGCGAATCGGGGCCCTCCTCGGCCGCGTGGCGCGCGCGCTCGCCGACCCGGGCTACGAGGATCCGCACCCGGTCGTCGCGGCCGCCCGGCGGCGTTGGACCGAAAGCTCATTGCCGCGCGAGTCCAACGGGGTATCGTGGGACGAAGGCGTTGCGCTGGCGCACGATCTCGCGCGGCTGCGGCTCGCCTTCCACCCGTGCGAGGACCAGGCGAGCGTGGCCTACCGCGACGACAACCGCTACCTCTGGGAATTCGACGAGGCCGACGCCTTCCAGGCCACCCCCTGGCAGGAGCGGCAGGTGCGCCGGCGCGCGAGCCTCATGGAGTTCGTGAACGAGGTCGACGTCGAGGGGGCCGGCGACGACGCGCAGGAGATCTGGACGCTCGCGACCGAGCTCTTCCCCGACGAAGGGGGTCCGAGCTGGAACGAGCGCGAGGGCCGCCCGCCGGCGCCGGAGCCCGTGCGCTACCCGGAGTGGGATTACCGCCTGCAGGTCGACCGCCCGGACTGGTGCACCGTGCTCGAGGGCCGGCCGCCCTCGGGCGAGGCGGCGGCGATCGACGCCCTGGTGGCGGCGCACGGGCCGCTCGCGGAAAGGCTGAGGCGCATCATCGAGGCCCTGCATCCCGAGGGCGTGCAGCGGCTGCGCCGCCAGGAGGAAGGCGACGACCTCGACCTCGAGGCGGCGGTGCGCGCCGCCGTGGACCTTCGCCTGGGCGCCACCCCCGACACGCGGGTGCACCGGCGCTCGGTCCGGCGAAGCCGCGACCTCGCCGTCCTCTTCCTGCTGGACCTCTCGCAGTCGACCAACGAGCGCGTGCGCGGCGGGGACGCGACGGTGCTCGACCTCACGCGCGAGGCCACGGCGCTGCTGGCCGACGCCATGGCGAGGCTCGGCGACCCCGTCGCCATCCACGGCTTCTGCTCCAACGGCCGCCAGGAGGTGGACTACACGCGCTTCAAGGACTTCGCCGAGCCCCACGGCGTGGCCAGCAAGGCGAGGCTCGCGGCGATGAAGGGGGAGCTGTCCACGCGCATGGGCGCGGCCATGCGCCACGCCGGGGCGATCCTGGCCCGCCGCCCCGAGAGGAAGCGCCTGCTGGTCGTGCTGACCGACGGCGCCCCCTCCGACGTGGACGTGCGCGACCCGCAGTACCTGCGCGCCGACGCGAGGAAGGCCGTGGAGTCCCTCGCCCGGGAAGGGGTGGCCGCCTTCTGCGTGAGCCTCGACCCGGCCGCGGACGACTACGTCTCGCGCATCTTCGGCGCCGGCCGCTACGCCGTGGTCGACCGCGTGGAGCGCCTGCCGGAGCGCCTGCCGCTCCTCACCCTGGGGCTGCTGCGGTGATACCCGCCAGCGATCACTTCTACCTTATGGAAACGATAAACAAGCGTGACTGTTGCTTATGGCAGCGAGCGCTTAAATTCGAACCGTGCCGACCCGACCCGAGGACCACACCATGAAGCCAGCCGCCAAGGCCTACAGCGCCGGCGTGAAGGAATACCGCCACACGTACTGGGAGCCCCACTACGAGGTGAAGGACACCGACCTCCTCGCCTGCTTCAAGATCACCCCGCAGCCGGGCGTGGACCGCGAGGAAGCCGCGGCCGCCGTCGCCGCCGAGTCCTCCACCGGCACCTGGACGACGGTGTGGACCGACCTGCTCACCGACCTCGATCACTACAAGGGCCGCGCCTACCGCATCGAGGACGTCCCGGGCGACGACACCTGCTTCTACGCCTTCATCGCCTACCCCATCGACCTCTTCGAGGAAGGGTCGGTGGTGAACGTGTTCACCTCGCTCGTGGGCAACGTCTTCGGCTTCAAGGCCATCCGGGCGCTGCGCCTGGAGGACGTGCGCTTTCCCATCGCCTACGTGATGACCTGCGGCGGGCCGCCCAACGGCATCCAGGTCGAGCGCGACAAGATGGACAAGTACGGCCGGCCGCTGCTCGGCTGCACCATCAAGCCCAAGCTGGGGCTCTCGGCCAAGAACTACGGCCGCGCCGTCTACGAGTGCCTGCGCGGCGGCCTCGACTTCACGAAGGACGACGAGAACGTCAACTCGCAGCCCTTCATGCGCTGGCGCGACCGCTTCTCGTTCGTGGCGGAGGCCATCCGCAAGGCGGAGGCCGAGACGGGCGAGCGGAAGGGCCACTACCTGAACGTCACCGCCCACACGCCCGAGGAGATGTACAAGCGCGCCGAGTACGCCAAGGAGCTCGGCATGCCGATCATCATGCACGACTTCCTCACCGGCGGCTTCTGCGCCAACACGGGGCTGGCCAACTGGTGCCGCGACAACGGCATGCTGCTGCACATCCACCGCGCCATGCACGCGGTGATCGACCGGAACCCCCACCACGGCATCCACTTCCGCGTGCTCACCAAGGCGCTTCGCCTTTCGGGTGGCGACCACCTGCACACGGGCACGGTGGTCGGCAAGCTCGAAGGCGACCGCCAGTCGACGCTGGGCTGGATCGACCTGCTGCGCGAGCGCCACGTGAAGGAGGACCGCTCGCGCGGCATCTTCTTCGACCAGGACTGGGGCTCAATGCCCGGCGCCTTCGCCGTGGCCTCGGGCGGCATCCACGTCTGGCACATGCCGGCGCTGCTCGCGATCTTCGGCGACGACGCCGTGTTCCAGTTCGGCGGCGGGACGCTGGGCCACCCCTGGGGCAACGCCGCCGGCGCGGCCGCCAACCGGGTGGCGCTGGAGGCGTGCGTGGAAGCGCGCAACGCCGGCCGCCAGGTCGAGAAGGAAGGCAAGGAGATCCTCACGGCGGCCGCGAAATCGAGCCCCGAGCTCAAGATCGCGATGGAGACCTGGAAGGAAATCAAGTTCGAATTCGACGTCGTCGACAAGCTCGACGTCGCCCACGCCTGACACGGAAGGGACACCCCATGAGCACGATGCAGGACTACCACTCGAGGCTGTCGGACCCCGCCAGCCGCAAGTTCGGCACCTTCTCCTACCTCCCGCCGATGTCGGGCGAGGCGGTGCGCAAGCAGGTGCAGTACCTGATCGCGCAGGGCTGGTCGCCCGCCATCGAGCACACCGAGCCCCAGCACACGGTGGGTTCCTTCTGGTACATGTGGAAGTTGCCGATGTTCGGCGAGACGAGCGTGGACAAGGTGCTGGCCGAGGCCGAGGCCTGCCACAAGGCCAACCCCGGCAACCACGTGCGCCTCGTCGGCTACGACAAGCTGCGGCAGACGCAGGGCGCGGCGATGGTGATCTACCGCGGCAAGGCCGTCTGAGGCCCGGACGGCCGACGCGCGAGCCGGCGACCGGAACGACGCCATGACCCTCTCCGCCCTCCTCTTCGACGTCGACGGCACGCTCGCCGACACCGAGGAGACGCACCGCCAGGCCTTCAACGCGGCCTTCCTCGAGTTCCGCCTGCCGTACGAGTGGAGCGCCGAGCAGTACGAGGTGCTGCTCAACGTCTCCGGCGGCAAGGAGCGGCTGGCGCATTTCTTCGCGGGGCTCCCGGTCCCGCGCGAGGAGCGTGACCGCCTCATCGCCGCGGCCCCCGCGCTGCACCGGGTGAAGACGGAGCGCTACGCCGAGCTCGTCGCGGGCGGCGGCTCGCCCCTTCGCCCCGGCGTGGCCCGCCTCGTCGACGAGGCCCTCGCGGCGGGCGTGCGCGTCGGCATCGCCTCGACCACCACCTCCGCCAACGTCGCGGCGCTGCTGGACGCGGAGCTGGGCAGGAACGCGCACAAGCGCTTCGCGGTGATCGCCTGCGGGGACGTGGTGCCCGCGAAGAAGCCCGCGCCCGACATCTACCGCCTCGCCCTGTCGACGCTGGGCCTGGGCGCGCCGGAGGCCGTCGCCTTCGAGGACTCGGCCAACGGCCTCGCCTCCGCCAAGGCCGCGGGGCTCTTCACCGTCGTCACGCCCACGCGCTGGACCGCGAGCCAGGACTTCGGCGAGGCCGACCTCACGCTGCCGCACCTGGGCGACCCCGGCAAGCCGCTCGATGCCGCGTCCGCCGGGCGCATCGGCGGCGCCTTCCTGACCCTCGACACGCTCGCGCGCCTGCACGCCCGCGCGGGCGCCGAGGCCGCCTGACCGGAGACCCAGACGATGAGACAGACGATCCAGGTGGAGACCCGCCCCACGATCACGGAATTCCTGCTTCGCGAGCAACGCAAGGTCCCGCAGGCCACCGGCGAGTTCACCGCCGTCGTGAACAACGTGCGCATCGCCTGCAAGCGCATCGCCCACGCCGTGGGCCAGGGGGCGCTGTCGGGGGTCTCCGGCGCCGCGGGGTCGCAGAACGTGCAGGGCGAGACGCAGATGCAGCTCGACGTGCTGGCCGACGAGATCTTCGTGCGCACCAACGAGTGGGGCGGCACGCTCGCGGGCCTGGTTTCCGAGGAGCGCGAGGAGCCGATCCAGATCCCCGCGGAGCATCCCCGCGGCCGCTACCTACTCGTGTACGACCCCCTCGACGGCTCCTCCAACCTCGACGTGAACGTCTCGGTGGGCAGCATCTTCTCGGTGCTGCGCTGCCCCGCGGGCGTCGCCGAGCCGCGCGCCAGGGACTTCCTGCAGCACGGCACGAAGCAGGTCGCCGCCGGCTACGCCATCTACGGCCCCACGACGATGCTCGTGCTCACGCTGGGCAACGGCACGCACGGCTTCACGCTCGACCGCAACATGGGCGAGTTCATCCTCACCCACCCCGACATGACGGTCCCCGCCTCGACGCGGGAATTCGCCATCAACGCCTCCAACGAGCGCTTCTGGGAGCCGCCCGTGCGCCGCTACGTGGCCGAGTGCGTCCAGGGCAAGGCGGGCCCGCGCGGCGCCGACTTCAACATGCGCTGGATCGCCTCCATGGTGGCCGAGGTGCACCGCATCCTCGTGCGCGGCGGCCTCTTCATGTACCCGCGCGACACCAAGGACCCGTCGAAGCCCGGGCGCCTGCGCCTGCTCTACGAGGCCAACCCCATGGCGATGATCGTCGAGCAGGCGGGCGGCGCCGCCTCCACCGGGCGCGGCCGCATCCTCG
>JBBIJT010000148.1:0-7910 GCA_037445795.1 Betaproteobacteria bacterium
TTACGCCCCGCTTCCAGCAAAGGCTGCTGGCGGCGGCGGCGCATGCGTGGCGGCCGGCGGCGGCTCGGCCGTCGCTCGCGGCGGTGCGAGTCCCATCGCGAAGCCGCGCAGGTCGGGCAGCACGAGGTTGGATCCATCGGGTATCGGCTCGTCCGGCGCGAGGCCCGCGAGCGCCGGGTTCCCGGCGCGCAGGGCCTCGACGTAGGCATCGCGCGCCGCGGTGTTCCTCGGGTAGATCGCACCGGCGATCGACGCGAGCGTGTCGCCGGGCAGCGAGCGCTGTCCCGCCGCTTCGCCGGGCGCCGCCCCGGCCGCCGGCTTGGCGAGGGCGATCCGCGGGCTCAGGGGAATCTCGTAGTCGCGCGTGCTCGAACGCCCGCCGGGGCATCCCGCGTTGAGCCGGAAATGGAGGGCGGGCTCCTGGATCGGCGCCCGCGTGCGAAGCCTCAGCCGCAGGGACGGCCCCTGCCTCTCGACCGCCACCGTGGCACCCGCTTCCACGAGCAGGTCGGTGGATCGCGCGGAACCCAGGCGGAAGCAATCGGGAACGGGCGCCTCGCCTCGCGACGGACGCAGCGCCACCGTCACGTCGAGGGGCTCGCCGAGGGCGGAATGCGCCTTGAGCTCGCCCAGGCGCACGCCCAGCGCCGGCGTGGCCAGCGCGACGCCGGCCGCGGCGAGGATTCCCGCGACCCTTCGCGGAAGTCGCTTTGGTGCGTGCGCGCGCATGTTTTTTCCGGCTCGCCTCTGCGGGCGGTCGCCCCTTGGGGCGTCAGGGCGCCTTGCAGGCCTCGTCGACGGCCTTCTGCGCCTTGGCTTTCTCGACCTCGATCTGCTTGTCGTCGAGGAGCGCCGGCTCCCCCTTCTCGTCGGTGGTGGCGATGCGGCCGCCGGCGGTGACGGTGCGAAGGTAGGCGCGCGCGCTCCTGCAGTTCTCCTGGTCGATCTCGGCCTTGCGCGCCTTCTCCTCCTCCACCTTGGCCTTTTCCCTGGCTTCGGCGCGGGTTCTCTCGAGTTCCTTGTTCTTCTCGACCGCGCTCGGGGTGGCGACCGTGGGCTGCCCCGTGGACACGTTGATCTGCTTCGACTGCTGCGAGGGCGGCGGCTGGTCGGAATAGGTGACCCGGCCGTCCTTGTCGACCCACTTGTAGAGCTGGGCCAGGGCTGCCGGAGAGGCGGCGACGACAAAAGCGAGCAGCAGGATGCGTTTCATGACGGGCTCCTCCATCTTGGCCCGGCTCGTTCGCCGGGCCGTCAGTTCGTTGCGGTCCGCGTCTCGGGCGCGGAGTACGTTCCCGCCCGGCCGTCGACTGTCGCGGTGGCCCTGGCCGCGGGGTACGCGAGCTGCTCCAGGCCCAGCTGCGCGAACTCGCTCGCGCGCCCGGCCAGCCGGATCGTGCCCGCGAAATCGCCGCCCGCGAGCGCGGCGCGAGCCCCGACGAGGGCCTCCCAGGCCTTCGTCCACAGCGCCCGGCGCGCCCGCGCGCGCTGGATGTCCGTTTCCGCCTGCGCGAGGAGCGCGCGCGCCTCCTCCTCGACCGCCCGGGGATCCGCCGCCGGCTTCGGGGCGGGAGCCTTCGCCGCAACGGGCTCGATCGCGGCGGGAGGCGGCTCCTCGGACGGTGCCGTGGCGCAGCCGGCGAGCGCAAGCATGCCGGCGACGGGGACCGCCGCTAGGCACCGCAAAGCGCCCGACCAAATCCGTGAACTTTCAAGCATTTACGAAACCTTACCGAGAATCTACCGCAACGTCAATGAAGAGTTCGACGGGGCCCGCGGATTGTTGGGACGCCATCGACCCCTGTATAATTTCATTTTGTATCGAGGCCGAAAGCATGCGCGTCATCCAGAAAGCGCTCACGTTCGACGACGTCCTCCTTGTTCCCGCCCATTCGACCGTCCTTCCCCGCGAAGTCAGCCTCGCCTCCCGCCTCACGCGGTCGATCCAGCTGAACATCCCCCTGCTGTCCGCCGCGATGGACACCGTGACGGAGTCCCGGCTCGCCATCGCGCTCGCCCAGGAAGGCGGCATCGGCATCATCCACAAGAACATGACCCCCGCGGCCCAGGCCGACGAGGTGGCGAAGGTCAAGCGGTTCGAGAGCGGCGTCGTGAAGGAACCCATCACCATCTCCCCGTCGATGACGGTCCGGCAGGTGGTCGGCATCACGCGCGAGCACCGCATCTCCGGGCTTCCCGTGCTGGAAGGCGGGCGCGTGGTGGGCATCGTGACCAACCGCGACCTGCGCTTCGAGACGAACCTCGACCAGCCGGTGAAGAACATCATGACGCAGCGCGAGAAGCTCGTGACGGTGAAGGAGGGCGCGAGCCTCGAGGAGGCCAAGGCGCTCATGCACCGCCACCGCCTCGAGCGCGTGCTCGTCATCAACGGCGACTGGCAGCTGCGCGGCCTCATGACGGTGAAGGACATCCTGAAATCCTCCGAGCACCCCAACGCCAGCAAGGACCAGCAGGGCCGGCTGCGCGTCGGCGCCGCGGTCGGCGTGGGCGAGGGCACGGAGGAGCGCGTGGCGAAGCTCGTCGAGGCCGGGGTCGACGTCCTCGTGGTGGATACTGCGCATGGCCATTCCCAGGGCGTGCTCGACCGCGTGAAGTGGGTCAAGACGAACTACCCGAACATGCAGGTCATCGGGGGCAACATCGCCACGCGCGACGCCGCCAAGGCGCTGGTGGACCACGGCGCCGACGGCGTGAAGGTCGGCATCGGGCCGGGGTCGATCTGCACCACCCGCGTCGTCGCGGGGGTGGGCGTGCCGCAGATCACCGCGATCCAGCACGTGGCCGAGGCGCTCGCGGCGAGCGGCGTGCCCTGCATCGCCGACGGCGGCATTCGCTTCTCGGGGGACGTCGCGAAGGCGATCGCGGCGGGCGCCTCCAGCGTCATGCTGGGCAGCCTCTTCGCCGGCACGGAGGAATCTCCCGGCGAGATCGAGCTCTACCAGGGCCGCTCCTACAAGTCGTACCGCGGCATGGGCTCGCTCGCCGCGATGCAGAAGGGCTCGAGCGACCGCTACTTCCAGGAAGGCGACATGAACGCGGACAAGCTGGTCCCGGAGGGCGTCGAGGGGCGGCTGCCCTACAAGGGCCCGGTGACCGCGATCATCCACCAGCTCATGGGGGGCCTGCGCGCGAGCATGGGCTACACCGGCTGCCGCTCGATCGAGGAGATGCGCGCGCGCGCCGAGTTCGTCGAGATCACGTCCGCCGGGATGCGCGAATCGCACGTCCACGACGTGCAGATCACGAAAGAAGCGCCCAACTACCACATCGATTGACCGGCGCGTCGCCGGATTCCACCCCCGGGCGGCGCCTCTGGCGCCGCTCGGCACTTAGGACAGGCGAATGGACAAGATCCTCATCCTCGATTTCGGCTCCCAGGTCACGCAGCTCATCGCGCGCCGGGTGCGCGAGGCGGGCGTCTACTGCGAGCTCCACGAGCACGACGTGGGCGAGGCCTTCATCCGCGGGTTCGCGCCCAAGGGGATCATCCTGTCGGGAAGCCACGCCTCGGTGACCGAGGAGACGCCGCCCGCAGCCGATCCGTACGTGTTCCGGGCGGGCGTCCCGGTGCTCGGCATCTGCTACGGGATGCAGGCCATGGCGGCGCAGCTGGGCGGCGCGGTCGAGAACGGCAAGGTGCGCGAGTTCGGCTACGCGGAGGTCCGGGCCCGCGGGCACTCCAGGCTCCTTGACGGCATCCAGGACCGCGCCACCGCCGAGGGGCACGGCCTGCTCGACGTCTGGATGAGCCACGGGGACAAGGTGACGAAGCTGCCGCCGGGATTCGCGGTGATGGCCTCGAACGAATCCTGCCCCATCGCCGGCATGTTCGACGATTCGCGCCGCTTCTACGCGGTGCAGTTCCACCCCGAGGTTACGCACACCCGCCAGGGCCGCGCCATCTACGAGCGTTTCGTGCACGACATCTGCGGCTGCGACCGCCACTGGAACATGCCGGAGTTCGTGCCGCAGGCGGTGGCGCGCATCCGCGAGCAGGTGGGGCGCGAGGAGGTGATCCTGGGCCTTTCGGGCGGCGTCGATTCCGCCGTGGCGGCCGCGCTGCTGCACAAGGCGATCGGCGACCAGCTCACCTGCATCTTCGTGGACACGGGGCTGCTGCGCCTCGGCGAGGGCGACCAGGTGATGGACACCTTCGCGCAGCACATGGGCGTGAAGGTGGACCGCGTCAACGCCGCCGACATGTTCTACCGCGAGCTCGCGGGGGTGGCCGACCCCGAGCAGAAGCGCAAGATCATCGGGCGCCTGTTCGTCGAGGTCTTCCAGGCCGAGGCGAAGAAGATGCCCAACGCGAAGTGGCTGGCCCAGGGCACGATCTACCCGGACGTGATCGAGTCGGCGGGCGCCAAGACGAAGAAGGCCGTCACCATCAAGAGCCACCACAACGTCGGCGGGCTGCCGGAGTCGCTGCACCTGAAGCTCCTCGAGCCGCTGCGCGAGCTCTTCAAGGACGAGGTGCGCGCGCTCGGGCTCGAGCTCGGCCTGCCGCGGGAAATGGTGTTCCGCCACCCGTTCCCCGGTCCGGGCCTCGGCGTTCGCATCCTCGGCGAGGTGAAGGCGGAGTACGCCGCGCTGCTGCAGCGCGCCGATGCCGTCTTTATCGAGGAGCTGCGCAACACCCGCGACGCCGACGGCACGACGTGGTACGACAAGGTGGCGCAGGCCTTCGCGGTCTTCCTGCCGGTGCGCTCCGTGGGCGTGATGGGCGACGGCCGCACCTACGACTACGTCGTGGCGCTGCGCGCGGTGCAGACTACGGACTTCATGACGGCGCACTGGGCGGAGCTTCCCTACGACCTCCTCGGGCGCGTCTCCAACCGCATCATCAACGAGGTGCGGGGCATCAACCGGGTGGTCTACGACGTTTCCTCCAAGCCGCCGGCCACGATCGAGTGGGAATGATTTCGGTATCCTTGCAGTTCGTCGAATCACGCATACCCTTGGGGAACCAGACATGTCGCAGCTGATCGGAGTGCCGCGGGAGACCTTTCCCGGAGAGAAGCGCGTGGCCACCGTGCCGGAGGCGGTGGAGAAGCTGAAGAAGCTGGGCTTCGGCGTCCTGGTGGAATCCGGGGCCGGGGACGCCGCGAACTTCGGCGACGATACCTACCGTGCCGCCGGCGCGGAGGTGGTCCCCGACGCCGCCTCTCTCTGGTCGCGGGCGGACATCGTGTTCAAGGTCCGCGCGCCCGGCCCCGACGAGGTCGCGATGGTTCGCGAGGGCACCACGCTCGTGAGCTTCATCTGGCCGGCGCAGAACCCCGAGCTCATGCAGAAGCTGGCCGCGAGGAAGGCCACGGTGCTCGCGATCGACGCGCTGCCGCGCATGCTGAGCCGCGCGCAGAAGATGGACGCGCTCACCTCCATGGCCGGCATCAGCGGCTACCGCGCCGTCATCGAGGCCGCGCATGCCTTCGGGCGCTTCTTCTCCGGGCAGATCACGGCCGCCGGCAAGGTGCCGCCGGCCAAGGTCTTCGTCGCGGGCGCGGGCGTCGCGGGCCTCGCGGCGATCGGCACCGCGGCCGGCCTGGGCGCCATCGTGCGCGCCAACGACACGCGCGCCGAGGTCGCCGACCAGGTGAAGTCGCTGGGCGGCGAGTTCGTCAAGGTCGACTACGAGGAAGAGGGCTCCGGCGGCGGCGGCTACGCCAAGGTGATGAGCGAGGGCTTCCAGAAGGCCCAGCGCGAGATGTACGCGAAGCAGGCGGCGGAGGTGGACATCGTCATCACCACCGCGCTCATTCCCGGGAAGCCCGCGCCCAAGCTGATCTCCGCCGACATGGTGAAGAGCATGAAGCCCGGCAGCGTCATCGTCGACATGGCGGGCGAGCAGGGCGGCAACTGCGAGCTCACCGTGCCCGGCGAGGCGGTGGTGCGGCACGGCGTGACCATCATCGGCTTCACCGACCTGGTGAGCCGCCTGGCCAAGCAGTCCTCGACGCTGTACGCGACCAACCTGTTCCGCTTGGCCGAGGAGCTGTGCAAGACGAAGGACGGCGTCATCAACGTCAACATGGAGGACGACGCCATCCGCGGCCTCACGGTGATCAAGGACGGCGCCATCACCTGGCCCGCGCCGCCGATCACGCTTCCGGCCGCGCCTCCCAAGTCGGCGGCGGCCGCCGCGGCGCCCGCCAAGGCCGGCGGTCACGGCCACGGCGGGGGCGGCGAGCCCATGTCGGCCGGGAGCCTCGCGGCCGTCTTCGGCGTCGGCGCGCTGCTCTTCGTGCTGGTCGGCCTCTACGCGCCCGCGGCCTTCCTCGGGCACTTCACCGTGTTCGTGCTGGCCTGCTTCGTGGGCTACATGGTGGTCTGGAACGTGACGCCCTCGCTGCACACGCCGCTCATGAGCGTGACCAACGCCATCTCGAGCATCATCGCCATCGGCGCCCTGGTGCAGATCGCGCCGCCGGCGACGGGCACGGGAAGGCCGGACGAGCTCATCCGCTGGATCGCCATCGTGGGCCTCGCCCTCACCACCATCAACATGTTCGGCGGCTTCGCGGTGACGCGGCGCATGCTGGCCATGTTCCGCAAGTAGGCGAGGGGCTCGGACCATGAACGCCAGCATCGTCACCGTCGCCTACATCGGCGCCACCATCCTCTTCATCCTGAGCCTGGGCGGCCTCTCGAATCCCGAGACGTCCCGCCGCGGGAACCTCTACGGCATCATCGGCATGACCATCGCCGTCGTCGCGACCGTCCTCGGGCCGCGCGTGAGCGCCGCGGGCATCCCGTGGCTCGTCGGCGCCATGGTCGTGGGCGGCTCGATCGGCCTCTACGCCGCCCGCACCGTGCAGATGACCCAGATGCCGGAGCTGGTCGCGATCATGCACAGCCTCGTGGGCCTCGCGGCCTGCCTCGTGGGCTTCGCGAGCTACATCGACACCTCGATCACGCTGACCGGGGCGGAGAAGACGATCCACGAGATCGAGATCTACGTGGGGATCCTGATCGGCGCGGTCACCTTCTCCGGGTCGGTGATCGCCTTCGGCAAGCTCTCCGGCAAGATCGGCGGCAAGCCCCTGCTGCTGCCGGCGCGCCACTGGATCAACCTCGCCGGCCTGCTGGTCGTCCTCTGGTTCGGCCGCGAGTTCATCCGCGCGCACGACGTGGCCTCGGGCATGACGCCGCTCGTCGTGATGACGGTGATCTCGCTCGCCTTCGGCATCCACATGGTGATGGCCATCGGCGGCGCCGACATGCCGGTCGTGGTCTCCATGCTCAACAGCTACTCCGGATGGGCCGCGGCGGCCACCGGGTTCATGCTGTCCAACGACCTGCTCATCGTCACCGGCGCCCTGGTGGGCTCGTCGGGCGCGATCCTCTCCTACATCATGTGCCGCGCGATGAACCGCAACTTCATCAGCGTCATCGCGGGCGGCTTCGGCACGGGGGGCGGGGCGCCTGCCGCGAAGGGCGCGGGCGAGCCCGCGGGGGAGGTGACCCCGATCAGCGCCACGGAGACCGCCGAGCTGCTGCGGGAGGCGAAGAACGTGATCATCGTGCCGGGCTACGGCATGGCGGTCGCGCAGGCGCAGCACACGGTCTACGAGATCACCAAGCACCTGCGCGAGAAGGGCGTCAACGTCCGCTTCGGCATCCACCCGGTCGCGGGCCGCATGCCGGGGCACATGAACGTGCTCCTCGCGGAGGCCAAGGTGCCCTACGACATCGTCATGGAAATGGACGAGATCAACGAGGACTTCCCGGAGACGGACGTCTCCATGGTCATCGGCGCCAACGACATCGTGAACCCCGCGGCGCAGGAAGATCCCGCGAGCCCCATCGCGGGCATGCCGGTGCTCGAGGTCTGGAAGGCGAAAACCTCCATCGTGATGAAGCGCTCGATGGCCTCGGGGTACGCTGGC
>JBBIJT010000149.1:0-7494 GCA_037445795.1 Betaproteobacteria bacterium
GCTAGGCCGGATTGACCGGGTCAATTGACCCGGTCCACCTGGTGCCAGGGGTTGCGTCCCCTTTGCATCGTAAAATGGCGGATTCGCATGATGAATCCCCCCGAATGGCCACTCCCCGCTACGACGAGCAATCCATCCGCGTCCTGAAGGGCCTCGAGCCCGTCAAGGAACGCCCCGGGATGTACACCCGGACCGACACGCCGCTGCACATCATCCAGGAGGTGGTCGACAACGCCGCCGACGAGGCGCTCGCCGGCGCGGCGAAGACGATCACCGTCACCCTGCACGCCGACCGCTCCGTGAGCGTCGAGGACGACGGCCGCGGCATTCCCGTGGGCCCGCACCCCGAGGAGAAGGTCCCCACCGTCGAGGTGGTGTTCACGCGGCTGCACGCCGGCGGCAAGTTCGACAAGAAGTCCGGCGGCGCCGCCTATGCCTTCTCGGGCGGCCTGCACGGCGTGGGCGTCTCGGTGACCAACGCGCTCTCGGAGCGGCTGGAGGTGCGCGTGAAGCGCGACGGCGCGCTGTGGACCCTCGCCTTCGAGAACGGCTTCCTGGTCGAGAAGCTGAAGAAGGCCGGGGCGGTGCCCGCGCGGCAGTCGGGCACCTGGGTGCGCGCCTGGCCCGACGGCAAGTACTTCGACAGCGACCGGATCAAGCGAAGCGAGCTCGAGCACCTGCTGCGCGCCAAGGCGGTGCTGCTGCCCGGCCTCGCGATGCGCCTCTCGGACGAGGCCTCGGGCGAGACACTCGAGTGGAAGTACGAGGGCGGGATGGCCGCTTACCTGCAGGAGAGCCTCGCGGGCGAGGAGGGCGTCGCGAGCCCCGTCATCGTCGGCGAGTCCTGGGTGGGGGAAGGCGACGCGCAGTTCGCGCAGGGCGAGGGCGCCGCGTGGGCGCTCGCCTGGGTGGATGGCGGCGGGGGCGGCGAGTCGTACGTGAACCTGATCCCCACGGTGGAGGGCGGCACCCACGAGTCCGGCCTCAAGTCGGGCGTCTTCGAGTCGATCCGCGAGTTCTGCCTGCACCACGAGCTGCTCACGCGCGGCGTCGCCCTCCAGACCGAGGACGTGTGGAAGAACCTGCGATTCGTGCTCTCCACGCGCCTGCTGGATCCCCAGTTCCAGGGGCAGACCAAGGCGAAGCTCAACTCGCGCGACGCGGTGAAGCTCGTCGCCTCGAGGCTCAAGGACCCGCTGGACGCCTGGCTCAACCAGCACGTGGAGGACGGCAAGAGGATCGCCGAGCTCGCCATCCGCGCCGCCGTGGCGCGCCAGAAGGCCGGCAAGGCCACGGAGAAGCGCCGCGGCTCCGGCGTCGCGGTGCTGCCCGGCAAGCTCACCGACTGCGAGAGCGAGGAGATCGCGAGGAACGAGCTCTTCCTCGTCGAGGGCGACTCCGCCGGCGGCTCGGCGCGGCAGGGCCGCGACCGCCATTTCCAGGCGATCCTTCCCCTGCGCGGCAAGATCCTCAACACCTTCGAGGTCGACCCCACGCAGATCTACGCCAACAACGAGGTGCACGACATCGCGGTGGCGCTCGGCATCGAGCCGCACGCGCTCCACGAGGCCGGCAAGGCGCTCGCGGGCCTTCGCTACGGCAAGGTCATCATCATGGCCGACGCGGACGTGGACGGCTCGCACATCCAGACGCTGCTGCTGGCGCTCTTCTTCCGCCACTTCCCGGGGCTGCTCGCGAACGGGCACGTCTTCGTCGCGCAGCCGCCGCTCTACTGCGTGAAGGTGGACGCGCAGGGCAAGAGCCGGCCGGAGCGCCGCCTCTACGCGCTGGACGAGGGCGAGCGCGACGCGATCCTCGTGAAGCTCGCCGACGAGAAGGTGCGCGAGGGCGCCATCCACGTGGGCCGCTTCAAGGGCCTGGGCGAGATGAACCCCGAGGAGCTGCGCGAGACGACGATGAGCCCCGACACGCGCCGGCTGCTTCCCCTCACCGTGTCGGCGGAGGTGCTGGCCGACACGAGCAGGGTCTTCACCCTCCTCATGGGCAAGGGCGAGGCCGCCTCGCGGCGCAGCTGGATGGAAGAGCGCGGCAACCTCGTCGAGGCCGACATTTGACGATTTCGTAATCGGATTAGGAAATCTAATCCGATTAGGGACTGACCATGCTCGATACCAAGACTCCCGATCTTTTCGATTCCGCTCCGCCGCCGGCGAAGCCTCCCGGGCCGCCTTCCGGCGCCGAGGGCGAGATTCCCCTCGCGCAATTCGCCGAGAGCGCCTACCTCGCCTACGCGATGAGCGTGGTGAAGGGCCGCGCGCTGCCCGCCGTCGAGGACGGGCAGAAGCCGGTGCAGCGGCGGATCCTCTACGCCATGCGCGAGCTGGGCAACCGCCACGACGCGCCGTTCAAGAAGTCGGCGCGCATCGTGGGCGACGTCATCGGCAAGTTCCACCCGCACGGCGATTCCGCGGTGTACGAGGCGGCCGTGCGCATGGCGCAGGACTTCACGCTGCGCTACCCGCTCATCCAGGGCCAGGGCAACTTCGGCTCGCGCGACGGCGACGGCGCGGCGGCCATGCGCTACACCGAGGTGCGGCTCACGGCCTTCGCGGAGGAGATCCTCCTTTCGGAGCTGGAGCGCGGGACCGTCGATTTCATCCCGACCTACGACGGCTCGATGCAGGAGCCGCGGCTGCTGCCCGCGCGGCTGCCGCTCGCCATCCTCAACGGCGCTTCGGGCATCGCCGTGGGCATGGCCACCGAGATCCCGCCGCACAACATGCGCGAGGTGGTGGAGGCCTGCACGGTCGCGCTCTCGAGGCCGAAGGCCACCGACGCCGAGATCCTCGCGCCCATCCCGGGCCCGGATTTCCCCGGGGGCGGGCAGATCATCTCGCCGCCGGAGGAGATCGCGAAGGCCTACGAGACGGGGCGCGGCGCGGTGCGCGTGCGGGCCCGCTGGAGCCTCGAGAAGCTCGCGCGCGGGCAGTACCGCGTCGCGGTGACCGAGATGCCGCCGGGAACGAACGGGGCCCGCGTGCTGGCGGAGATCGAGGAGCTCACGAACCCGAGGCCGCGCGCCGGCAAGAAGGCCGTGTCGGCGGAGGCGCTGGCGCTCAAGGCCGCGGTGCTGGGCGTGCTGGAGAGCGCGCGCGACGACTCGGACCGCGAGCACCCCGTGCGGCTCGTGTTCGAGCCGCGCTCCTCGCGCGTCTCCCCCGAGGTGCTCATGAACCTGCTGCTCGCCCACACCTCGCTCGAGTCGAACGCGCCCATGAACCTCGTGGCCATCGACCGCGAGGGCCGGCCGCGGCAGGCGGGGCTCGCGCACTGGGTTCGCGAGTGGGCGGCCTTCCGGCTGGCGGCGCTGGAGCGGCGGCTCGAGCACCGCCGGGCCGAGGTGGCCGACCGCCTGCACATCCTGGACGGGCGGATGATCGCCTTCCTCAACATCGACAAGGTCATCAAGGTCATCCGCAACGCCGACGAGCCGAAGCCCGCGCTCATGGAGAAGTTCTCGCTCTCGGAGCGGCAGGCCGAGGACATCCTCGAGATCCGGCTGCGCCAGCTCGCGAAGCTCGAGGGCATCCGGATCGAGCGCGAGATCGCGGAGCTCAAGGCGGAGCAGAAGGAGCTCGCGAAGCTGCTGGAGAGCGAGGCGGCGCGGCGCAAGCTTGCCGTGAAGGAGCTGGCTGCCGACGGCGCGAAATTCGGCGACGCGCGGCGCACGACGATCGAGGTCGCCGAGCGCGCCTCCGCCGCGCCGGTGGAGACGCTCACCGACGAGCCGATCACGATCCTCTGCTCGCGAAACGGGTTTCTGCGCACGCGCACGGGCCACGGCGTCGACGCCTCGACGCTCTCGTGGAAGGAAGGCGACGGCCCGCTCGCGATCCTCGAGACGCGCACGGTGCATCCCATCGTGCTGGTGGGCGCCAACGGGCGGACCTTCACGGTGCGCGCGCTGGACCTTCCCGGCGGCAAGGGCGACGGCGCGCCCGCCACCTCCCTCGTGGAGCTGGCGGGCACGCGCATCGTGGGCGTCCTGGCCGGCGACCCGGAGACGCCCGTGCTCCTCGCCTCCAGCGGCGGCACCGGACTTCGCTGCCGGCTGAAGGACCTCGTCTCCCGGCAGCGCGCCGGCAAGGCCTTCATGAACGTGGGCGAAGGCGAGAAGTGCCTCGCCCCCGAGGTGATCCGGGCGGGCGTCACGGAGGTGGCGGCGCTCTCGGGCGAGGGGCGCCTGCTCGTCTTCCCGCTCGAGGAGGTGAACGAGCTCTCCGGCGGCGGCAAGGGTGTCATCCTCATGCGTCTGCACGAGGGGGAGGCGCTTCTTGGCGTACGCGCCGTGGCCGGCCCCCTCGGGGTGAAGGGCAAGGGCCGCGGCGACAAGGTCTCCGTCGTGACGGTGTCGGGCGGCGACCTCGCCGGCTATCGCGGCAATCGCGCCCGCACGGGGCGTGTGCTGCAGGGATCGCTAAAATCCGTGGCGGGATTCGCGGACTGACGGCTCTCGCGGTCAGTTGGCCCCCTTCAGGGCCTTCCACTGCATCGCCGCGAGCACGCGCCGCTCGACCGAGGGGTGCGTGTAGAACAGGAACTCCTGCAACGGATGGGGCCGCGGGTCGCGGTACTCGGCCGTCTTGACGAGCGCGGTCGCGAGCGCGTCGGGCAGGTTCACCGTCTCCAGCGAATAACGGTCCGCCTCCGACTCGGAGACGCGGCTCAGCGCGCTCATCACCGGCGTGGCGGCGAGCATGAACAGCGAGACCATGAAGAGGACGACGGGAAGGCCGCGGGGGTCGGAGAGCGCCGCGCCGCTGCCGAAGGCGCGCGCGAAGCGCCCGTGGAGCCGGTCCGCGAGCAGGAAGGCGATCATGGCCAGCGCCGACACCACGGCGATCCCGCGCCACACGTGACCGGAGACGTAGTGCCCGGCCTCGTGCCCCGTCACGGCCTTCACCTCGTCGAGCGAGGCGCCCTTGAAGGCGACGTCGGAGACGGCGATTCGGGCCGTGCCGCCCAGCCCCGCGACGTTGGCGGTGAAGTTGTTCGACTGCCGCGACCCGTCGTAGACGAACAGGCGATCGGAGGGCACCGCGGCTCGCTTCGCCAGGGCCTCGAGTGCCGTTCGCACCTCGCCCGGGGGCACCGGCTTGTAGTCGTTGAACAGCGGCTCGATGGCGATCGGGGCGACGAGCATCAGCGCGGACGCCATGCCGGCCGTGAGCGCTCCCGACCACAGCCACCACCGGGCGCCCGCGCGCCGGATGAGCGCATAGACGCCCATGAAGAAGAGCGCGCCGACGAGCGCCGTGATCGCGGTCGAGATCGCGGCCTGGCCGAGGAAGTCGCCGAGCGGCTGGCTGGTGCGGCCGTAGCGCGATTCGCGCCACCAGTCGGAGTACAGCGTCCAGGGCAGGGCGAGCACCGTGGAGACCACGAGGTAGACGAGCGAAACGGCGAACGCCTTCGCGTTGGCGCCGCGCCGCCCGAGGCGGGCGTCGACGCGGTCGAGGAGCCCGCTGCGGACGATGGCCCAGGCGATGAGGCCACCCACGACGAGGTTCCACAGAAGCAGCCATTCGCTCCCGGCCGTGTAGGCCGCGGCCTTCTCGAGCGCCGGGGCGCCGAGCGAATCGATGAGGGCCGCCGTCGCGGCTTGCGGGTCGAACGCCATGGGTGTCCTCGCTTCTCCGGGGGCGCCAGTCTATCCCATGGCGGCGGCGCCCGCGCCGCTCGACCCGGATCGCCTCAGCCGCCGCTCAGGGCCTGGAAGATGACCAGCTCGTCCCGCTCGGCGAGCGGCGCATCCAGCGTGCGCACCTCGTCCTTGTTCACCCAGATGCGGATGTGGCGCCGGATCGCGTCCTGCTCATCGATCATGCGGAAGCGGATGCCCGGGTAGCGCGCGTCCAGGTCCCGGAGGACCTCCGCGACCGTGGCGCCCGCGGCCTCGACTTCGCTGCGATCGCCCGTGTAGGAGCGAAGCGGCGTGGGGATGAATACCTTCACTTCGCCAGCTCGGCCGCCTCGACGGCGTAGATCTCCGGCAGGTGGCGGGCGATGCAGGCCCACTTCCCGCCTTCGTCGCGGCTGGCCCACAGCTCCCCGCCGGTCGTGCCGAAATACACGCCGACCGGGTCGTGCGCATCCACGCCCATCGCCTGGCGCTTGACCGTGAACCAGCCCTGGCTCTTCGGCAGGCCCGCGTCCTGGCGCTTCCAGGTCTTGCCGGCGTTGCGCGTCACGTAGGCCGCGGGCTTGCCCCCGGGGCTCGTGCGCGGCCACACGGTGCTGCCGTCCATCGGAAATACCCACGCGGTGTTCGCGTCCCGCGGGTGCGGCACGATCGGGAAGCCGATGTCGCCTACCTTCTTCGGCATGGTGCTACCGATGCGCTGCCACACCGTGCCGGGGCGCTCGAGGCGGTAGATGCCGCAGTGGTTCTGCTGGTAGAGCACGTCGGGGGCCGCGGGATGCAGGCGCACGCAATGCGCGTCCTGCCCGTACTCGGGATACTTGTCGGGCCTGAAGTCGGCCAGCACGCCCTGGTTGAGCGGCTTCCAGCTCGCGCCCCGGTCGCGGCTCTCGAACACGCCGCCGCTCGACATCGCGACGTAGAGGTGGCGCGGGTCGCGCGGGTCGACGTTGATCGAGTGCAGCTTGGGGCCGTCGGGCGTGCCGTCCTGCTCGCCGCCCGTCCAGCTCGCGTACATCGGGTTGTCGTTGAAGCCGGCCACGGGCGCCCAGGTCATGCCGTCGTCGTCGCTTCGGAAGAGGCCCTGCGGGGAGGTGCCGGCATACCAGACGCCGGGCTCGCTCACGTGACCGGGCGTGAGCCAGAACGTGTGGCTCACGGCGCGGCCCTTCTCGCCTTCGCGCGCCTTGGGGAAGGCCGGGGGCGCGGCCGCCTCCTTCCAGGTCTTCCCGAGATCCGCCGACCGGTGGATGGTCGGACCCAGGTGCCCCGTGCTCGTCGCGGCGAGGAGCGTCCGGCCGCCCTTCGCGTTCGGCCGGGCATCGAGCACGAGGTGATTCACGATGTGCCCGAAGAACATCGGCCCGGCGACGCGCCACGTGCGACGGGCCTTGTCCGACCGGTAGATGAAGGCGCCCTTGCGGGTCGCGACGAGCAGGGCGACGGCACCGCGGGCGGGCGTGGGCGAACCGGCCTTCGGAGTCCTGGCGGCATTCATGGGCGCTCCCTTCCGTATCCGGGGAGGGAATGTTACACCTGCCGTTACGGGCCGGCGGGGGCCGCGGTTGCCGCCGAACCGAACCCGACGCGCGAAAAAAAACGGCAGCCCGAAGGCTGCCGTTCTTTACTTGCGAGGGGAGCGGCTTACAGCGGCTTGATCGCCGTGGCCTGCTTGCCCTTGGGGCCCATCTTGACTTCGAACTCGACGCGCTGGTTTTCCTTCAGCGTCTTGAAGCCCGAAGCCTGGATTTCGGAGAAGTGCGCGAAGAGATCCTCTCCGCCGCCTTCCGGGGTGATGAAGCCGAAGCCCTTGGAATCGTTGAACCACTTGA
>JBBIJT010000150.1:0-7436 GCA_037445795.1 Betaproteobacteria bacterium
GTCTCACCCTGTTAGCGGAGCATGAACTGCGGCGGGGGATTCGTCGCGCTCGGGTTGTTGCCGCCGTGGATCTGCGTGTGGCAGTTCAGGCAGCCGCGGCCCTGCGTGTAGTTGATGCCGCTCTTGCCGCCGGTCGTGGGACCCTGGATCCCGACGGGCTGGCCCTGGCCGGTCAGCTGGACCACCTGGCCGCCGTGCGGCGTGTGGCAGGAATGGCACAGCATCGGCATGCGCATCTTCAGCATGTTCTCGACCACGGAGCCGTGCGGGGCGTGGCAGTTGCCGCAGTCCTCGTTCACCGGCTCGTGGCTATGCACGAACGGGCCGCGCTTCTCGGCGTGGCACTGGTAACAGGTCTCGACCGTCGAGTCCCGCTTCACGAGCTTCGGACCGACCGAGCCGTGCGGGTTGTGGCAATCGGAGCAGGAGACCTTGCCTTCCAGGATCGGGTGGCGCGACGGCCGGTTGTACTCGGCCCGCTGCGACTTGTGGCAGGTGAAGCAGACCTCGGCCTGCGTGATCTTCGCGAGCACGCGGTCCTTCGGGGTGTGCACCTGGTGGCAGTTCGCGCAGGCGACGTCGCGCGTCTGGTGCGTGCTGCCATCCCAGTGCGAGCGCTTGTTGTCGCTCTTGTGGCACGAAAGGCACACGGCGTTGCTTTCGTCGGCCGAGACGGTCTTCTTGCCCGGGACCTTCAGCGCCACCTTGCCGCGCTTGGCCACGTGCTCCGTGGCGTCGCCGTGGCAGCTCGAGCACTCGCCCGAGGCGGCCGGCCCGCGCGCGTTGCCCTTCTGCCCGTGGACCGATTGCGAGTACGAGGCGACCTCGTCCTCGTGGCACTTGACGCACGCGTTGGCGCCCGGACCGGCGGCCATCGCGCTGCCCATGCCGGCCAGGCCGAGGAACAGCCCGCCGATACCCGCTGCCGCGTAAATCCTCATTCGATGAGAGAGCGTCACAGCAATTCCCCCGTTTTCTTGAACGGCGGGCCCTGATTCTTCCGCGGCGGCCGGGCCCTGCTCCGCATCGCGCTCCCCCCTCGGGGGCACAGAAATTGCGTGCGCCCCGAAAAGGGCCGCGGCAATCACAGTTGGCAATTTCCTCCTGACCCCCGGATTCCGGTTGACTCAGATCAACTGGATGGGACTTTCGTGACATTCCGGCAATCGCGCGCGGAACTTCCTGCCGGCCGCCCGGAAGGGCTCGGCGCGGAAGCGGCACGGCGTGGTACCTTTTCCGGCCGGAAGGACATTCCCATGGACTACCGCAATCTCGGCCGAAGCGGCCTCCGGGTCTCCCCCATCTGCCTCGGCACGATGATGTTCGGCGACCGCACGGACCACGCGGAGGCGTCGCGCATCGTGGGCTGCGCACGCGAGGCCGGCGTCAACTTCATCGACACGGCGGACGCCTACGCGAAGGGGGAGTCGGAGCGCATCGTCGGCCGGCTCGTCGCGGGCGACCGCGACCGCTGGGTGCTCGCCACCAAGGTGGGCAACCCCATGGGCGAGGGTCCCAACGAGCGCGGCACGGGGCGAAAGCGCCTGCTCGCGGCCATCGACCAGAGCCTCGCGCGCCTGGGCACGGACTACGTCGACGTCTACTACCTGCACAAGGACTTCCCCGACACGCCGCTCGAGGAGACCGTGGCGGCGATGGGCGACATCCTGGCCTCCGGCAAGGCGCGCTACTTCGGCGTATCGAACTTCCGCGGCTGGCGGATCGCGGAAGTGGTTCGCATTTGCACCGGGATGGGCGTCGCGAGGCCGGTCGTGTGCCAGCCCTACTACAACGCGATGAACCGGCAGCCCGAGGCCGAGGTCCTGCCCGCCTGCCACCACTACGGCATCGGCGTGGCGCCCTACAGCCCCCTCGCGCGCGGCGTGCTGGTCGGCAAGTACCGGCCGGGCGAGGCGCCCGCGGCCGACTCGCGCGCCGGCCGCAAGGACCGGCGGATGATGGAAACGGAGTTCCGCGCGGAATCGCTCGCGATGGCGCAGACGCTCAAGGTGCACGCCGAGCGCAAGGGCATGACGGCAACCGGGTTCGCCTTCAACTGGGTGCTGGCCAACCGCATCGTCTCGAGCGTGATCGCAGGCCCCCGGACGCTGGAGCAGTGGGAAGGCTATCTCGGGGCGCTGGGCAGGCCCTGGGACGCGGAGGACGAGGCGCTGGTGGATTCGCTGGTGACGACGGGGCACCCCTCGACGCCCGGTTACAACGACCCGGCCTATCCCCTCGCCGGGCGGCTCCTCCGCTGAAGGCCGCGGCTCGTCCGGCGCGCTAGTCCGAGACCACGCGGTTGCGCCCGGAGCGCTTCGCCTCATAGAGCCGCGCGTCGGCCGCCGCGAATACCTTGTCCCAGTCGGGGCCGTCCTCGGGCAGGAGCGCGACCCCTCCGCTCATCGTGAGGTGGATCGCCTCGCCCTCGTGGATCATCGGGGTGGCGGCCACGATCTCCCGCAGGCGCCCGGCCGCGACCGCCGGACCGCCGGGAGGCTGCTGGCCGATCATCAGCACGACGAACTCCTCGCCCCCCAGGCGCCCCAGGACGTCCTCCGTGCGCTTGGCGTCTTCGAGGAGCTTTCCGACGTGGCACAGGAGCAGGTCCCCGACCAGGTGGCCACGGGCGTCGTTGACCTCCTTGAACCGGTCGACGTCGAAGACGGCGACGGCGAATCCCTGGCCGCTGCGCGACCAGCGCGCCGCCTCCTGCTCGAACCGGCCGAGGATCGCGCGCCGGTTCGCGAGCCCGGTGAGCGAGTCCGTGAAGGCCAGGCGCGCCATCGCCGACTGCACGAGCTGCACCTCCACCCAGAAGAGCCCGAAGGCCGCGCCCACGCCGACGAGGATCTGGGCGATGGCGAAGAGGGACACCACCATGTCCAGCCGCTCGCGGTCGACGGGCTCCGCGAGGAGGGGCGGCATGGAGATGATGCGCACCCACCACACGAGCACCGCCGACGCGAGCACCAGCGCCACGAAGCGCGCCGGCCGGGCCGCCTCCGGCACGGGGTGCAGCAGGAGCATCGCCGTGCCGTAGGCGAAGAACCCCGTCGCCGTCACCGTGGGCGCGATGAAGTTCACGGCCATGCTCGGCGCGATGGCGAAGTTGCCGAAGGCGAGCACGGCCGCGGTCGCGGCGACGGCGCCGAGCGATACCGGCCAGTTGAGCCCGCGGTCCGTGTGATGGAGGACCCCTCGGATCGTGAGCGCGGACGACGCCGCGATGAACGAGTTGCCGGCGAAGTTGGCCACGGGCTTCGGCAGGAAGCCGAGGAGCGTCAAGCCGAGGCCCGCCGAGTAGACGACGATTCCCCAGCCCCACCAGCGAAGCGCCGGCGCGTCCCTTTCGCCCCGCGCGGCGGCCAGGCAGAGCGCCCCCAGCATGACGTGCACGCTGAGGAGCGCGAGGATGAGGAGCTGGGCGCGCGGCACCGGGAACCGCTTCCGGCTCAGGCGGCCGCGACGACGATGACTTCGATCCTGTACGCGGGATTCGCGAGCTTCGCCTCGATGGTGGCGCGCGCGGGCGTGTGCCCCGGGGCCACCCAGCGCTCCCACACCGAGTTCATCGCCGCGAAGTCGCCCATGTCCGGCAGGCAGATGTGCGCGGACAGGATCTTGGTCTTGTCGCTGCCGGCCTCGCCCAGCAGGCGGTCGATGGAGGCGAGCACCTCCTCCGTCTGCCCGATGATGTCCTTGGTCATGTCGGCCGCCACCTGGCCGGCGAGGTAGATCGTGCCGTTGTGCACGACCATCTCGGAAAGGCGCTTGGCCACGTGGTGTCGCTGGATCGTCATGGTTTCTCCTGTCTTGGGTTCGTCGGGGAACGGGTCAGTCGTCGAAGGTGCGCACGCGCGCCGCGAAGCCGGCCCGGCCGAGGGCGGCCACGATCTCGCGCACGTGGTCGTGGTTGCGCGTCTTGAGCACGAGGTCCACCTCCGCGTTCTGCACGGCGAGGTGGGTGAAGGCGCGCTGGTGGTGGACCTCGTCGATGTTCGCGTTCTGCTCGGCGAGGCATGCGGTCACGCGCGCGAGCGAGCCGGGGAGGTCGCGCACCTCCACGCGCACCCGCGCGAGCCTCCCGGCGCGGACCATGCCGCGCTCGATGATGGCCGCGAGCACCAGAGGGTCGATGTTGCCGCCGCAGAGGACCAGGCCCACCCTGCGGCCGCGGAAGCGCTCCGGCTGTCGCAGGACCGCCGCGAGGCTCGCGGCGCCCGCGCCTTCCACGACCGTCTTCTCGATCTCGAGCAGCATCACGATCGCCTGCTCGATGTCGCCCTCGTCCACGAGCACGATGTCGGAGACGAGCCGCGCGGCCACCTCTTTCGTGAGGCGCCCCGGCTCCTTCACCGCGATGCCGTCGGCGATCGTCGAGGCGCCGAAGTCGGGGCGAGTGCCGCGCAGGGCGTGGTACATCGAGGGAAAGCGCGTCGTCTCCACCCCGATCACCTCGATCGAGGAGTCGAGGGCCTTGGCCGCCGTGGCGATGCCCGCGACGAGCCCGCCGCCGCCGATCGCGACCACGAGCGTGTCGAGCTCCGGGTGGGCCGCGAGCATCTCCAGGGCGATGGTGCCCTGCCCCGCGATGATCTTCTCGTCGTCGTAGGGGTGCACGAGCGTGAGCCCGCGGGAGGCGGCGAGCGCCATGGCGTGCGCCTTGGCCTCGTCGAAGTTCTCGCCGTGGAGGATCACCTCGGCGCCGTGCTTGCGCGTGTGCTCGACCTTCACGAACGGCGTGTATCGCGGCATCACGATCACCGCCGGGATGCCGAGGCGCGCGGCGTGGTAGGCCACGCCCTGCGCGTGGTTGCCCGCCGAGCAGGCGATCACGCCCTTGCCGGCGGACCGCGCGTCGAGCGAGGCGAGCTTGTTGAGCGCCCCGCGCTCCTTGAACGACGCCGTGAACTGGTGGTTCTCGAACTTGAGGAAGATCTCGGCGCCCGTGATCTCCGAGAGCGTGCGCGAGTGCAGGCAGGGGGTGTCCACCACCTGGCCCTCCAGCACGGCGGCGGCGGCCCGGATGTCGTCGATCGTCACCGTCATGGCGCTATTGTCCGCGATTTCCGCGGGGCTCAGGGCCGCGTGAAGGCGAAATCGACGCCCGGGTCGCGGCCCGACATGAGGTCGGCGAGCGCGGCGCCGGAGCCGCAGGCCATGGTCCAGCCGAGGGTGCCATGGCCGGTGTTCAGCCAGAGATTGGGAATGCGGGTGGCGCCGACCAGCGGCACGTTGGACGGCGTGGAGGGGCGCAGGCCGGCCCAGTATTCCGGGCGCTCCCAGTCGCAGGCGTCGGGGAAGAGGGTTTCGACCCGCCGCACCAGCGCCTCGCAGCGAACGGGGTTCAGGTCCGTGGACCAGCCCGAGATCTCGGCCGTGCCCGCGATGCGAAGCCGCTCGCCCAGCCGCGAGATGACGATCTTGGCCTCGTCGTCGGTGAGGCTCACGCGCGGCGCCTTGTCCGCGTCCGCGACCGCCAGCGTGGCCGAGTAGCCCTTGGCGGGGTAGACGGGCAGGTCGATGCCGAGGGGGCGCACGAGGAGCGGGCTGTAGGCGCCAAGCGCCACCACGAACGCGTCGCCGGGAATCGTCTCCTCGCCGGCCGGCCCGGAAACCACCACGCCCGTGACGCCCTCGCCGGTGGCGCTCAGCCCCCGAATCTCGAGGCCGGCGCGAAATCGCGCGCCCCGCGCCTCGGCGCGCTTCGCGAGCTCGACGGTGAAGAGATAGGCGTCGCCCGACTCGTCGGACGGCGTGTAGGTGGCGCCCACGATCCGCGCGGCGCAGGCGGCGAGCGCGGGCTCGATGGCGACCGCCTCCTCCACCGTCTTCACCGTCCGGTCGAGGCCGTGGCGGCGCATGAATACGGCCGCCTCGCACGCGGCCTCGAATTCCGCCCGCTGCGTGTAGTAGTGGAGGATGCCGCGCGTCGACTGGTCGTAGGCGATGCCCGTCTCCGCGCGCAGCTCCTGGAGCTTGCGGCGGCCGTGGAACGCCATCGCGAGGATCTGCGCGGTGTTCTCGCGCGTGCGCCACGCGGTGCACTCGTGGAGGAAGCGCAGGCCCCACGCCCATTGCGCGGGGTCCATCCTGAGGCGAAAGAGGAGCGGCGCATCCTCGCGCATGAGCCAGCGCGCGATCTTGAGCGGCGCGCCGGGGTTGGCCCAGGGCTCCGCGTGGCACACCGAGATCTGGCCGCCATTCGCGAACGAGGTCTCGAGGCCCGGACCCTCGCGCCGGTCCACGACTTCGACGTCGTGACCCGATCGCGCGAGATACCAGGCGGTGGCCGTGCCGACGACGCCGGCGCCGAGGACGATGACTTTCATGGAGTTTTCGGGATTCCGAAACGGACAAGGGGAGAGGCGCCCGATGCCGCGCTTCTCCCCTCGCCCGCTTCTCCTCCCGGAGTTGGCTCGGACTATAGGAAAATGCCCTAGACTTGTCAACGAATGAAGACGCGCCTCTACGCGGATCTCACCGCCTTCGTCCGCGCCGCCTGCACGCACGCCTCGCACCTGGACCGCGAGGTGCCGCTCGTGCCGTTCTACGTGCGCAGCCACGCGCTCGGCTGGCTGCGGCCGTCGTTCGCCGACCTGCTGCGGCGCTGGCCGCACGTGTTCGAGGTCACCGGCGCCTTCGTGGCGCTCAAGGCCACGCCCGATACGGTCCACGGCCGCACGGCGGCGCTGGCCGACGTGACGAAGGCGCTGGAGAGGGACGGCGTGATCCGCGGCTGGCGCGACGAGCGCGTGAGCGTGTCGCACCACTACGCGGCCCCGGAGCTGCTGGAGATCGAGCGCGCCGCGACGCGCCACTTCGGCATGATGGCCTACGGCGCGCACCTGAACGGCTTCACGCGCCGCCACGGCGAGCCCTGCCTCTGGATCGCCCGCCGCGCCTCCACCAAGGCCGTCGACCCCGACCGGCTCGACAACCTGGTGGGCGGGCGCATCGCGAGCGGCTACACCGTGGACGAGACGATCCGCAAGGAGGCCTGGGAGGAGGCTGGCATCCCGGCCGCCCTGCTCGCGGGCGTGTCGTGCGCCTCCGTCGTGCGCGTGGAGTACTCGGTGCCCGAGGGCCTGCACCGCGAGATCCTCTTCGCCCACGACGCCTGGCTGCCGGAGGACTTCCGCCCGCAGAACCAGGACGGCGAGGTGGCGCGCCTCTACTGCCTCACGATTCCCGAGGTGATCGACGCGATCCTCGCCGGCGAGTTCACCCTCGACGCGGGCGCCGTCACCGTCGACGCGCTGCTGCGCAACGGCGTGCTCGCGCCCGAGGACCCGCAGTACCTCGATCTCGTGCGCCTGCTGCGGCCATGAGCGCCGCGGCACCGGGGCCCGGGCCCGCGCGACGATGACCGGCTTCGCGCTCGCCCTCGTCCTCGCCTCCGCCCTCGTCCACGCGAGCTGGAACTTCCTCCT
>JBBIJT010000151.1:0-7431 GCA_037445795.1 Betaproteobacteria bacterium
GTCGCCTCGGGGTGTCTGACTTCGGGCCGGCCGGCAGACTTCTCACACAGTCTGCCTTGCCGGGCTTTTTCCTTTCTGTACCTGGTACCTAGCGGCGGGCGAGGCAGTCGAGGTAGGCGGCGTTGTCGAAGGCGACGCCGTTGCGCTGCGCCTGCCAGAGGATCTCCGCCAGGCAATCCATGACGGCGTGGCGGGCCTCGTGCTGCGAGTCGTGCTTCGCGGCGAGCCGCCTCACCGCCTCGCGGATCCCGGGCGGCTGGTCGATGGAGATCTGCTCCTCGATGGCGAGGTGCATCGACAGGTGCAGGAAGGGATTCGTCTCGCCGCCTTCCGGCCGCCATTCCCGCTCGCGGTTTCGTTCCGGGTCCGAGAGCACGGCGTGGTACTCCGGATGCTCCATCACGAGCGCGAGCGCCATCGACTCCAGCGGCGTGAGGGCCTCGCCCGCCTTCGACTTCGCCCACAGCGCGAAGAAAAACTCGCGCACCTGGTCGCGGGAGGGGTTGAAGAGGCTCACTTCGGCAGGCGCGACTTGCGGGGCGCCGGAGGTGCGGCGACGGCGGCCTTGTCACGGTACCCGCAGGGCCCGTACACCAGGCACTTGCCGCACTGCGGCGAGCGCGCGAGGCAGGTGTAGCGCCCGTGCAGGATGAGCCAGTGGTGCGCGTGCTGGCGGAACTCCTCCGGCACCACCTCGAGGAGCCTGAGCTCCACCGCGAGCGGATCCTTGCCCGGGGCGAGGCCGGTGCGGTTCGAGACGCGGAAGATGTGCGTGTCCACGGCCATGGTGGGCTCGCCGAACGCGACGTTCAGCACCACGTTGGCGGTCTTCCGGCCCACGCCCGGCAGCTTCTCCAGCGCCTCGCGCGTGCGCGGCACCTCGCCCCCGTGCTCCTCCAGGAGGATGCGCGAAAGGGCGACCACGTTCTTCGCCTTGGTGCGGAAGAGGCCGATGGTCCTCACGTACTCCTCGAGCCCCGCCTCTCCCAAAGCGGCGATCGCCTGCGGGGTGCCGGCCACCGGGAAGAGCTTCCGGGTGGCGAGGTTCACGCTCTTGTCCGTGGCCTGCGCCGAGAGCACGACCGCCACGAGCAGCTGGTAGGGCGTGCCGTACTCGAGCTCGCTCCGGGGCTCGGGGTTCGCGTCGCGCAGGATGCGGAAGAACTCCCGGCGCGCCGCCGGGGACATCGGCTTGCCCGTCGCCCCGCCCGCCTTCACTCGTAGGCCTCCATTTTCGCCGCGCGCTCGGCGACGTCGCGCGCGAGGCGCGCCTCGCGGAAATCGTGCCGCCGTCGCGAGAGGGCCGGATCAGGCAGCGCGGCCACGGGCTCGAGCGAGATGCAGTCGACGGGGCAGGGCGGCAGGCACAGCTCGCAGCCCGTGCACCAGTCCGCGATCACCGTGTGCATCGCCTTCGAGGCGCCGACGATGGCGTCCACGGGGCAGGCGTGGATGCACTTCACGCAGCCGATGCAGAGCGCCTCGTCGATGAAGGCCACCTGCGGCGGCCGCCAGGCTCCGGTGGCCGGGTTGAGCGGCTTCACGGCGCGGTCGAGGAGGGTCGCGAGCTTCGCGATCCCCTCGTCCCCACCCGGGGGGCACTGGTCGATGTCCGCCTCTCCGGCCGCGATCGCCTCGGCATAGGGGCGGCAGCCGGGGTATCCGCACTTCGTGCACTGCGTCTGCGGAAGCAGGGCGTCGATGCGCTCGGCAATCGCGTTCATGCGAGGTCTCGGACGGAGAGCGGGGCGAAGGGCCGCCCGGCCTCGGCCGCGATGCCTTCGTGGACGAAGCGGCCGCGCCAGACGAGCACGCCGGAGCGAAGGCCGTCGTCCTCGCGGAGCGCGCGCGCGATGCCCTTGCCCGCGAGCGACCGGGCGTAGGGCAGCGCAGCCGAGGAGAGCGCTGCCGCGCCGGCGCGCGCCACCGCCGCCGGCATGTTGGGGACGCAGTAGTGCACGACCCCCTGCTCGACGTACGTCGGCCTTGCGAGGGTGGTCGGCCTCGAGGTCTCCGCGATGCCGCCCGCGTCGATCGAGATGTCCACGATCACCGAGCCCGGCTTCATGCGCGCGACGAGCGAGCGCGAAAGCAGCTTGGGCGTCGGTGCGCCCGGCACGAACACGGCGCCCACCACGAGATCGGCCGCCAGGGCGTGGCGCTCGACCGCCTTCGGCGTCGCGAGGCCCGTCTCGATGGAGGAGCCGAGGCGGGCGGCCGCCGCCTCGCGGGTGGCGGGCGAACGCGTGAGCAAGGCGACCTGCGCACCCATCGCGGCCGCGAGCGAAGCGGCGTTCGTGCCCGCATGCCCGGCGCCCAGCACCAGCACGCGCGCCGGCGCCGCACCCGGGCAGCCCGCGAGGAGCGTCCCGCTGCCGCCCGCGGGCAAGGTGAGCAGTTGCGCGCCCACCTGGACCGCGAGGCGCCCGGCGATGACGGACATGGGGGCGAGAAGCGGGAATCCGCCGGAAGCGTCGCGGACCATCTCGTAGGCGATGGCCGTCACGCCGCGGTCGGCCACGGCGCGGGCGAGATCCGGCTCGCCCACCAGGTGATGGAACGAGAAGACCGTCGAGCCGGCGACGAGCGAATGCCATTCGCCCGGCTGGATCTCCTTCACCTTCACCACCAGTTCGGCATCCCAGGCCGCGGCAGGCGCGACGACGGTGGCGCCCGCCGCGCGATAGTCGCCATCGGTGGCGCCGATGCCGAGGCCCGCGCCCCAGGCCACGCGGACCTCGTGACCGTCGCGCGCGAGGGCGCCGGCCGCGGCCGGTTCGAGCCCGACGCGGCGCTCGCCTTCCTTCGATTCGTGGGGGATGCCGATGCGCATGGAAGCCGCCGGCCCGCTCAGCCCTTCAGCGCGCGTCGCGCCTCGGCGATGAGGTCCGGCCCGCGGAAGATGAATCCCGTGTAGATCTGCACGAGGCTCGCGCCCGCGTCGATCTTCGCCTTCGCGTCCGCGCCGGCCAGGATGCCGCCGACGCCGATGAGGGGGACGCGCCCCGCGAGGAGCCGCGAGAGCTTGGCGAGCACCTCGGTGGACAGCGCGAAGACGGGGCGACCCGAGAGCCCGCCCGCCTCCTGCGCATGGCGGTGGCCCTCGACGCCGGCGCGCCCGATCGTGGTGTTGGTGGCGATGAGCGCGTCGATGCGGTGCTTCACCGCCAGCTCCGCGACAGCCTCGACCTGCTCGTCGTCGAGGTCGGGCGCGATCTTCACCGCGAGCGGCTTGGCGCGGCCGGCCTTCGCGGCGAGCGCGTCCCGGCGCGCCATGATGGCGGCCAGCAGCTCGTCCAGCTTCTCCCGGGACTGCAGGTCGCGCAGGTTCTTCGTGTTGGGCGACGAGATGTTGACCGCGACGTAGGTGGCGCGGTCGTACACGGCGTCGAGGCAGGCGAGGTAGTCGTCGGCGGCGCGCTCGATGGGCGTGTCGAAGTTCTTGCCGATGTTGATGCCCAGCACGCCGCGGAACGAGGACTTCTCGACGTTGCGCAGCAGCCGCTCCACGCCCACGTTGTTGAAGCCCATGCGGTTGATGATTGCCTCGTGCTCCACGAGCCGGAAGAGCCGCGGCCTGGGGTTGCCCGGCTGCGGGCGCGGGGTCACGGTGCCGATCTCGAGCGAACCGAAGCCCAGGGCCGCGAGCGGGTCGAGGTACTCGCCGTTCTTGTCCATGCCCGCGGCGAGCCCGACGGGGTTGGGGAAGCGGATGCCCATGACGGTGCGCTCCTCCCCCTTGTCGGCGCCCGCCCCGAGGAGGGCGACGGCCGGCCCGAGGGCGCACATCGACTTCAGCGCGAGCTCGTGCGCGGTCTCGGGGTCCAGGCGGAAGAGGGCGCTGCGGGCGAGGCGGTAGAGCATCGGGGGTCCGGGGCTTCCAGGACCGCCATTATCGCAGGCGCTTCCACTCCCCGCGCGCGAGCCCCTCGATGGGCCGAAAGTCGCTCTTGTAGGCCATCTTGCGGCTCTGCGCGATCCAGTAGCCGAGGTAGACGTACGCGAGCCCGCGCTGGCGCGCCTCCTCGACCTGCCAGAGGACGTTCCAGGTGCCGAAGCTCGCCTTCTCCACCAGCGGGTCGAAGAAGGTGTAGACGGAGGACAGCCCGTCGGCCAGCTCGTCGACGATGGACACCATGCGCAGCTTCCCGTCCTCGCGGAACTCGATGAGCCGCGTGGCGACGTTCGACTGCAGCAGGAAGTGCGCGTACTGCTCGCGGCTGTCGTGGTCCATGCCGCCGCCGCGGTGGCGCTCGCCCTGGTAGCTACGGTAGAGGGCGTAGTGCTCGGGGCTGAACTTGAGCTCGCCGCGGCGCGCCTCGAGGTTCGCGTGGCGCTTCCACGCGCGCCGCTGCGAGCGGCTCGGCTCGAATTCGCGCGCCACCACGCGCACCGGGACGCAGGCCTGGCAGTGGTCGCAGTAGGGGCGGTAGGTGAAGGCACCCGAGCGGCGGAAGCCGGCCGAGACGAGCGCGCCGTAGGTCTCGGTGTCGATGAGGTAGCTGGGCGTGGCCACCTGCGAGCGCGCGAGCCGCCCCGGCAGGTAGCTGCAGGGGTACGGCGCGGTCGCGTAGAACTGCAGGTTCGCGATCGGAAGGTCGTTCAGCTTGGCCATGCGTCCTCGGTGGCCGGCCAGCGGCGGCCGTTCGGGGGGTATTGTATCGACTCGGACAGCAGGTGCGTGAAGTCCCGCCGCGGGATCTCGCGGGCGCCCAGCGAGGCGAGGTGGCGCGTGGCCTGCTGGCAATCGATGACGCGCACGCCAAGGCTCCTCACGCGCTCGACGAGCTTCACCAGGGCGACCTTCGAGGCGTCCGTCTCGCGCGAGAACATCGACTCGCCGAAGAAGACGTGGCCGAGGAGGATGCCGTAGAGGCCGCCCGCGAGCTCGCCATCCTTCCACGACTCGACCGAGTGCGCGAACCCCATCTCGTGCAGCCGCGTGTAGGCCGCGACCATCTCCGGCATGATCCAGGTGCCCGCCTGGCCCTCGCGCGGCGCCGCGCATTCGCGCATCACCCGCTCGAACGCGGTGTCGTAGCGCGTCTCGAAGGTCGCCCGCGCCACGGCCTTGCGCAGCGACCGCGACACCTTGAACTCGCCGGGGAACAGCACCATGCGCGGGTGCGGCGACCACCACAGGATCGGGTCGCCTTCCGAGAACCACGGGAAGATTCCCTTCGAGTAGGCGTCGAGGATGCGCGACGGCGAGAGGTCCGCGCCGGCGCAGAGGAGCCCGTTGGGCGAGCGGAGCGCCTTCGAGACGGGCGGGAAGGGGTCGCTCGGGCGCAGGAAGGGGATCACGGGCCGCTACTTTAGCAGCCCGCCCGTCGCCGCGACGGGGCTAGGCGGAGCGCCCCTCGGCGTCGAAGAGGCCCTCGAAGAGCGCCGTCGAGAGGTAGCGCTCGCCGGAATCCGGAAGCACCGTCACGATCGTCTTGCGCGCGTTCGCGGGCCGCCTCGCCAGCCGGATGGCCACGGCGGCGGCCGCCCCGCACGAGATGCCGGACAGGATCCCTTCCTCGCGGGCGAGGCGCCGGGCCATCTCGATGGCCTCCTCGTTGGTCACCGTCTCGACCGCGTCGACGAGCGTGAGGTCCAGCACCTCGGGGATGAAGTTCGCGCCGATGCCCTGGATCTTGTGGCCGGCGGGCTTGAGCGCCTCCCCGGCCCGCCTCTGGGAGATGAGCGGGCTCGCGGCCGGCTCGACGGCCACCGATTCGATGGCCTTGCCCTTGGCGCCCTTGATGTAGCGGGAGACGCCCGTGAGGGTGCCGCCCGTGCCCACGCCCGCGACAAAGATGTCGATCGCGCCGCCCGTGTCCTCCCAGATCTCGGGGCCCGTGGTCGCCTCGTGGATCGCGGGGTTGGCGGGGTTCCTGAACTGCTGAAGCAGGACGAAGCGGCCCGGGTCGGACGCGGCGATCTCCTCCGCCTTCGCGACGGCGCCGGCCATGCCCTTGGCGCCTTCGGTGAGGACGAGCTTCGCGCCGTAGGCCACGAGGAGCTTGCGGCGCTCGACGCTCATCGTCTCGGGCATGGTGAGCGTGATGGGAATGCCCCGCGCCGCGGCCACGAAGGCGAGCGCGATGCCGGTATTGCCGCTCGTGGGCTCGACGATCTCCTTGCCGGCACCAAGAAGCCCGCGCTTCTCGGCGTCCCACACCATGGCCGCGCCGATGCGGCATTTCACGGAGTAGGCCGGGTTGCGGCCCTCGATCTTGGCGAGCACCGTGGCGGCGGCGCCGTCGGTGACGCGGTTGAGGCGCACCAGGGGCGTTCGCCCGATCGAAAGAGTGTTGTCGGCGAACCAGGTCATTCCGGATGCTCCGTCGCGGTCAGTGCTGTGTCCAGGGCAGGCCGGCAAGGCGCCAGCCGCCGGTCGTGCCGCGCCGGCCTTCCTCGTCCTGGTCGCCCTCGAAGCCCTCGAGCACGTTGTAGACGCGGGTGAAGCCGGCCAAGGCGGCGGCCGTCGCTGCATGGTGCGAGCGTACACCGCTCCTGCACAGGAGGAGGATCGCCGCGTCGCGCGGGAATCGCGCGGCCAGCTTGTCCACGAACGCCGGATCGGGAGCCCTGGCGCCGTAGGCGCGCCACTCGATGAGCGGCGCATCCTCGACGTGACCGACGAATTCCCACTCCGGGCGGGTGCGCACGTCGACGATCGCGGCGGCGCCTTCGGAGAAGAGCTGGTGCGCCTCGGTTGGGGTCAGGGCGCCGGCGTAGGGGAGGCCGGCGGCGGTGCCGCGCGCGGCGGCGACGTCGAAGAGGTCGTGTCTGTGCATGGGCTTCCTTCCCTCTCGGGCTGGCAGTTCGTGAACCGCGAATCGTAGGGTGCCCGTATATTCTTGAAAAATACTTGATAGTGATATATTGATAACTTTAGGCTATATAAATCGGCGATGAACCTCCAGCAACTGCGCTACGCCGCGGAGATCGCGCGCCGGGGCCTCAACGTGTCGGAGGCCGCGGCCGCGCTGCACACGTCCCAGCCGGGCGTGTCCAAGCAGTTGCGTGCCCTGGAGGAGGAGCTGGGCGTCGAGCTGTTCGTGCGCCAGGGGCGCCGGCTCGTCGCGATCACGGACGCCGGGCGCGAAGTGCTCGCGGGCATCGACCGCATCCTCGCGGAGATCGCGACGCTCCGGTCCGTGGGAGAGGAGTACGCGCACCACGGCAAGGGCAGCCTCACGGTGGCGGTCACGCACACGCAGGCGCGCTATGCGCTGCCCCGGGTGGTGACGGAGTTCAAGAAGCGCTTTCCCGAGGTCCGCCTCAAGGTGCTGCAGGGCAGCCCCCACCAGCTCGCGCGGCTCGTCGTCGAGCGCGAGGCCGACATCGCGATCGCCACCGAGGCGCTGGCGGAATACGACGAGCTGGTGTCGATCCCCTGCTACCAGTGGCACCACTGCGTGGTCGTGCCGGCGGGGCACG
>JBBIJT010000152.1:0-7408 GCA_037445795.1 Betaproteobacteria bacterium
TTCCACGGCATGGCCGACGGCCTGAAGATGCTGCTCAAGGAGGACTTCAAGCCGCGCACCTACGACTGGTACGCCTACGCGGTGGCGCCGTGGGTCGTGTTCACGCCGGTGCTCCTCGTCTTCGCCGTGATCCCGTTCGGCGGCACGCTCACGCCCGCCAAGCTCTGGGCGCCGCTCGCCCAGTTCTTCGGCGACAAGTCCTGGCCGATGCAGATCGCCACGCTGGACGCGGGGATCCTCATCATCTTCGCCTTCAGCGGCCTCACCATCATCGGCACGATGCTCGCCGGGTGGTCGTCGTCCAACAAGTTCTCGCTGCTGGGGGCGCTCCGGGCCGGCTCGCAGATGATCTCCTACGAGCTCGTGCTGGGCCTCACGGTGCTGGGCCTCATCCTCATCTACGGCTCGGTGAACCTGGACGCCATGGTGCGCCACCAGTCGGGCACCGTGCTCGGGTTCCTGCCCGCGTGGGGCATCGTCTACCAGCCCTTCGCCGCGACCCTCTTCCTCGCCGCCGCCATCGCCGAGAACAAGCGCATCCCGTTCGACCTTCCCGAGGCGGAGAGCGAGCTCATCGCGGGCTTCTACACCGAGTACAGCGCGATGAAGATGGGACTCTTCATGTTCGCCGAGTTCATCGAGATCGCGATCGTGGGCGCCCTCTTCACGACGCTCTTCCTCGGCGGCTACAACCTGCCGTACATGAACGACGCGGGCTTCGCGCTGCCCGGCGGCGCCTCGGTCGCCATGCCGCACGGGGCGGTCGTCGTTACGCAGCTCGCCACGTTCCTCCTCAAGGTCTTCCTCGTGTGCAGCTTCCAGATCCTCATCCGCTGGACCCTGCCGCGCTTCCGCTACGACCAGGTGCTCATGTTCGCCTGGAAGTTCATGTTCCCGCTGGCGCTCGCCAACCTGTGCGTGACCGCGGTGGTCGTCTGGGCGGTGCGGTCATGAGCAGGAAGCCCTACGTCCGCAAGCAGTACTGGAACGAGCCCGAGATGGGCCTGTGGGAGAAGGCGTACCTGCCCGAGATCCTGCGCGGCCTCTGGATCACGGGCATGGTGTTCCTGCGCAACATGGGCAAGTGGGTGACGGGCCGCAAGGGCGCGCTCACCACCTACTACCCCGAGGAGACGCGCTGGGACTACGCGCAGGCCAATCGCGGCAAGCACGTCCTCACGCGGCGGCCCGACGGCTCGCCGCAGTGCATCGCGTGCAACATGTGCGCGACGGTCTGCCCGGCCAAGGTGATCGAGATCGAGGCGGGATTCGACCCGGCCGACGCGGCGCACCCGAAGTTCCCGGTGCGCTTCGAGATCGACTACTCGCGCTGCGTGTTCTGCGGCCTTTGCGTGGAAGCGTGCCCCGAGGACGCCATCCGCATGGCCAAGGAGACGCCCGGCCTTCCGTCGGAGGACCGCTGGGCGATGTGGCTCGGCCGCGAGGAGCTCCTCGACTGGCAGCCGCAGTCCGACGTCGCCAAGCCCTACCCGCCGCGCCCGGGTGCCGGAGGCCGGCCATGATCCGCGAATTCCTCGCCCACCTCGACACGCTGCTCATCTGGGCATTCGCCGGGTGCGCCTTCGTGAGCGCTTCCCTCATGCTCGTGCTCCGCCGGCCCATGCGCGTGGCGATCGCCCTCGTCTCCTGCATGGTGTTCCTGGGCGGCGTGTACGGCCTCCTGGGCCTGCACTTCATCGCCGCCTTCCAGGTGCTCATCTACGTGGGCGCGGTGATGGTGTTCATGGTCTACGCCATCATGCTGCTCGACCCGCGCGACGAGTCGTCCGGGGCGCACAAGTACTCGAAGCTCTTCTGGGCGGGGATCATCGGCTTCGCGCTGCTGGCCGAGGCCCTCGCGGTGGGCTACTGGAACGACCTGCCGCACGCCCCGCGCGGCGCCGCAGGCGAGCCGTTCGACATCCTGCGCTTCTCGGAAGCGTTCCTCTCGGAGTACTGGCTGCACTTCGAGCTCACCTCGGTGCTGCTGGTGGCGGCGGTGGTGGCCGCGCTCGCGGTGATCAGGGAAAACCGGAGGCACGACCGTGGATAAGGTCCAGATGCTGCAGGTCCTCGCGGCCTCGCTCTTCGCCCTCGGGCTCACCGGCGTGATCATCCGGCGCAACGTGCTCGTGATGCTGATGTGCATGGAGCTCATGCTGAACGGCGTGAACCTGAGCCTCGCCACGTTCGCCCACAACATGGGCTCCGCGGTCGGCGCCGTGCTGGTGTTCCTGATCTTCGTGGTGGCGGCCGCCGAGATCGCCATCGCCATCCCCATCGTGCTGCTCCTCGTGCGCCGCAAGCGCACGCTGGACATCGAGACCTACACGGACCTGAAGGGCTAGAGCGGCCATGGGACTCCTCACCCTCATCGTCCTCCTCCCGCTCGCCGGGTTCCTGCTGAACGGGCTCCTGGGCAACCGCCTGGGCAAGGGCTTCGTGACGGCGGTCGGCTGCGGCATGCCGGCGATCGCGTTCGCGGTGACGATCAAGTGCTTCCTGGACCTGAAGGGCGGGGGCTGGGCGCCGCTCTCCGAGGTCGCCTACGTCTGGACGATGGTGGGGCAGGACACCTTCGAGGTGGCCTTCTGGTTCGACCGGCTCACCGCGGTGATGGCGCTCATCGTGACCGGCGTGGGCACCCTCATCCACATCTATTCCACCGGCTACATGCACGAGGACAAGAGCTACGCGCGCTACTTCGCGTACCTGAACCTGTTCCTCTTCTTCATGCTGCTGCTGGTGCTGGGCAAGTCGCTCCTCGTCCTCTTCGTGGGCTGGGAGGGCGTGGGCCTCGCTTCCTACCTCCTCATCGGCTTCTGGTTCGGCGACATGGAGAAGGCTGCCGCCGGCAAGAAGGCCTTCATCGTGAACCGCATCGGCGACGCCGGCTTCCTGCTGGGGATGTTCGTCCTCTACTCGGCGGTCGGCACCCTCGACATGCCGAAGATCAACGCGGCGTTCATGGGCACGCCGGTGCCGGCCGTGTCGGCGAGCCTCGTGGGGATCCTCCTGTTCATCGGCGCCTGCGGCAAGTCGGCGCAGATCCCCCTCTACGTCTGGCTCCCGGACGCGATGGCGGGCCCGACGCCGGTCTCGGCCCTCATCCACGCGGCGACGATGGTGACGGCGGGCGTGTACCTCGTGGCGAGGATGTCCGGCATCTACCTGCACGCCCCGGAGGCCTCCTCGGTCATCGCGGCGGTGGGCGCGCTCACGGCGCTCATGGCGGCCACCATCGCGCTCGCCCAGGACGACATCAAGAAGGTTCTCGCCTACTCGACGGTCTCGCAGCTCGGGTTCATGTTCGTGGCGGCGGGCGTGGGCGCCTACGGCGTCGCGGTCTTCCACGTCTACACGCACGCGTTCTTCAAGGCCTGCCTCTTCCTCGGCGCCGGCAGCGTCATCCACGCCATGTCGGGCGAGCAGGACATCAAGAAGATGGGCGGGCTCGCGAGGAAGATCCCCATCACGTTCGTCACCTTCGCCATCGCCACGGCGGCCATCGCGGGCGTGCCGCCGCTGGCCGGCTTCTTCTCCAAGGACGAGATCCTCTGGTTCGCGCTGGCGAGCGACCGCGGCGGCTCCGTGCTCCTGGTCCTCGTGATGGCGTTCACGGCGCTGCTCACCGCCTTCTACATGTTCCGGCTGCTCTGGCTCACGTTCTTCGGCAAGCCCCGCATGCTGAAGGAGGTGGAGCACCACGTCCACGAGTCGCCCCTGTCGATGACGGGCGTGCTCATGGTCCTCGCCGTGCTCTCGGCCGTGGGCGGGTTCCTCTCGATCCCCCACTTCCTCGAGCCGATGGTGGCGTTGCCGGGCGTGCGGCCGGGCATGGACGCGTACCACTACTGGGTGGTGGGCGGCTCCGTCGCCATCGCCGCGGTGGGCCTCGGCGCGGCCGCGTACTTCTTCGGCGGCGACGCCTCGCGCGCCGCGGCCGTCAAGGCCGGGTTCACGGGGGTCTATCGCGTGCTCAGCAACAAGTACTACGTGGACGAGCTCTACGACCGCGTGATCAACCGGCCGCTGCTGTGGATCTCGGACGCGATCTTCCTCAGGGTCGGCGACCGCTTCCTCATCGACGGCACCCTCAACGGGCTCGCCTCGGTGGCGCAGCGCGCGGCGGGGCGGCTCTCGCGCGTGCAGACGGGAAGCCTGCACAAGTACGCGTTCCTCGTGCTCGTCGGCATGGTGGCGAGCCTCGTCTGGATGTGGCGCCATGGCTGACGCGACGATCCTCTCCCTGGTGCTCTACCTCCCGGTGGCCGGGATGCTCGCCATCGCGGCGCTGCCCGCGGGGCGCGACGGCGTCGTGCGGGCCTTCACGCTCGCCGTGATGGTCCTGCAGTTCCTGCTGTCGCTCATCCTCTACGCGCACTTCGACCCGGCGGTGCCGGGGCTGCAGGCCGCGACCCGCGTGCCGTGGATCCCCGACTGGGGCGTGAACTACGTGATCGGGCTGGACGGCTACAACGTGCTGCTCGTGATCCTCACGACGTTCCTGGGGCCGCTTGTCACGGCCGGCGCCTTCAGCGCCATCGCGAAGCAGGTGAAGCTCTTCTACGCGATGGTGTTCCTCATCCAGTTCGCGATGCTGGGCACCTTCGTCGCCCAGGACCTGTTCCTGTTCTACCTGTTCTGGGAGACGATGCTGATCCCGATGTTCCTCATCATCGGCATCTGGGGCGGCGAGCGGCGCATCTACGCGACGGTCAAGTTCTTCCTGTACACGGCCTTCGGCAGCATCCTGATGCTCGCCGCGGTCATCTACCTCGTGTGGTCGCTGTGGCAGACGACGGGGGTGGCGTCGTTCGCCTTCGCCGACCTCTACAAGGCGCGGCTGCCCCTCGAGGCGCAGCAGTGGCTCCTCGCCGCCTTCGCGCTGTCCTTCGCCATCAAGGTGCCGATGGTGCCGTTCCACACGTGGCTGCCCGACGCGCACGTCGAGGCGCCCACCGCCGGCTCCGTGATCCTCGCGGGCGTGCTGCTCAAGATGGGGACGTACGGCTTCATGAAGCTGGGCTTCCCGCTCTTCCCGGAAGCCACGCGCCTCGCCACGCCCCTCATCGCGATGCTCTCGGTGCTCTCCATCGTGTACGGCGCCTGCCTCGCGCTCGTGCAGACCGACATCAAGAAGATCATCGCCTACTCGTCCATCAGCCACCTGGGCTACGTGATGCTGGGCCTCGTGAGCCTGGACCTGCTGGGCATCCAGGGCGCCATCATGCAGATGGTGAGCCACGGCCTCGTCGCCGGCGGGCTCTTCCTCATGGTGGGCATGATCTACGAGCGCTGCCACACGCGGGAGCTCGCGGCCTACGGCGGGCTCGCCAAGGTGCTGCCCGTGTACTCGGTGTTCTTCCTCATCCTCACGCTCGCCTCGGTGGGCCTGCCCACGACGAGCGGCTTCACCGGCGAGTTCCTCGTGCTCATCGGCGCCTTCAACGCGGCGTGGAAGCCCCTGGCGGGCACGCCCGGCATCCCCGTGTGGGTGGCGGCGGTCGCGGTCTCCGGCGTGGTCCTCGGCGCACTCTACATGCTGTGGTTCGCGCAGCGCTTCCTCTTCGGGGCCGAGCGCGTTCCCCACGGGCCCGTCGCGGACCTCAACGCGCGGGAGGTGTCGATACTCGCGATCCTCGTGGCGGCGGTGTTCTGGCTCGGCCTCTTCCCCGACGGGGCGATGAAGCGCACCGAGCTCGCGGCGCGCGAATACCAGGAGCTGGTGGCCGCCAAGCGCGCGCCGGCGGCGACCAGGCTCACCGGCGAAGTCCCGGCGGAGGCGGTGCGATGAACTTCACGGCCGTTTCGATCGCCATGGCCCCCGAGCACCTGCTGCTCGCGGGCATCGTGGCGCTGCTCGTCCTCGAGATCGTCTCGGAGAAGTCGCACGCGGCGCTGCCGCTCGCCGTGGTGTTCACCGGCGCTGCCGCCTGCGCCGCCGCCTGGCTGGGGTTCTCGGGCTGGACGGGCGCCCCCTTCCCGGGGCAGTTCGTCCTCACGCCGCCCACGGCGTTCGCCAAGGCGATCGTGCTCGCCATGGCGGTGCCCGTGATCCTCTTCTCGAAGGACGACTTCGGCGAGGGGGACTTCTACCCCCTGGTGCTGTCGTCGCTCTACGGGGTGTGCCTCATCGCCTCCGCCGAGAGCTTCCTTACGCTCTTCCTGGGCATCGAGCTCATGTCGATCCCGGTCTACGTCCTCGTGCTCATGGGCTTCCGCAGGCCCGAGAGCGCGGAGGCGGCGCTCAAGTACCTCGTCCTCTCGGGGACGGCGAGCGCGGCGTTCCTGATGGGTGCCTCCCTCATGTACGGCTCCACCGGCTCGCTCTCGCTCGCGAGCTTCGGCGCGGCGCTCTCGTCGACCGACCTCCTCGCCCGCACGGCGGTCGTGATGGTGGTGTCGGCGTTCTTCCTGAAGGCCGCGATCGTGCCGTTCCACGGCTGGGCGCCGGACGCCTACGAGGCCGCGAGCATCCCGTCCACCGCCTACATGGCGGTCATCGTGAAGGCGGGCGCGCTCATCGCCGCGGCGCGCGTCTTCGGCACCGCTCACGTGGCCGAGCCGCTGGCGGGCCTCCTCGCCCTCCTGCCGCTCGTCTCCATCGTGTGGGGCAACCTCACGGCGATGCGCCAGCCGGGGCTTCGCCGGATGATCGCGTACTCGTCGATCGCCCACGCGGGCTACCTCTTCTTCGCGTTCCTCGGCGACGGGCCGGGCCGCTTCCAGGCGGTGATGTTCTACCTGGCCGCCTACGGGTTCATGAACGTCCTCGCCTTCGCCGCCCTGCCGTCGAACCCGAGCGACGTCGAGCGCGACCGGCTGGAGAACCTGAAGGGCCTCTTCCACACGCACCCCTTCGCCGCGCTTCTCATCGGCATGGCCATGCTCTCGCTCGCCGGCATCCCGCCGCTCCCGGGCTTCATCGGCAAGTTCCTCATCTTCAAGAACGTGATGGCCGCGGGGTACACCACGTGGGCCGTGCTGGGCCTCGTCGGCAGCTACCTCGGCATCTACTTCTACCTGCGCGTGATCCAGTACATGTTCATGAGCCCGGCGGCGGCCGCCACCGGGCACGCGCCCTCGCGCGGCATCGCCATGGGCGCGAGCCTGCTGTGCCTGGCGGGCTCGATCCTGATCGCGATCGTGCCGGCCTTCTTCCTCGCGCGCTTCTAGCTCGCCCCTTCGGGCAGGTTGGCTTCAGGGGGTCAGGGACGCTATAATCCACGGCTTTCCGCAGTATCCCTTGGCCTGGCAGCTCAGTTGCGGGGGTCCCCAGCTTGCTGGGGCAACCAACAATACTTTGCTGAGCGACAGGCCGGGAACACGGCCTGGTAGCTCAGTTGGTAGAGCAGAGGACTGAAAATCCTTGTGTCGGTGGTTCAATTCCGCCCCAGGCCACCAA
>JBBIJT010000153.1:0-7382 GCA_037445795.1 Betaproteobacteria bacterium
GAGTCGGCTTCCTCGGGCAGCTCGGCGTGGACGATCTCGCCCTCGGGGTTGGCGAAGAGGGGCGCGCCGCAGTCCTCGCAGTACTCGGGCTGGAAGGTGCCGGTGAGCTTCTTCACCTCGGTGACGCCGACCTGTGCCAGCTCGGCGACGAGGTCCTCGATGGGGCCGGGGCGGGTGCTCTCGTCCTCGCGGCCGTAGAGCGGCCACACGACGCCGTGGGCCACGTGGCTGTCGCCGTTCACGGTGAAGCCGACGCGGTACTCGTCCACGCGCTCCTCGCCGAAGCCCGCGATGACGGCCCGCAGCTGCGCGGCGTCGACCTGGAGCGCGTTCTCGAGGAAGGCGACGCCCGCGCGGATCCCGTAGGGACGCACGCGCCGGTCGGCCTCGCGGCAGTTCACGTAGTAGGCGTCGGGCAGCAGGCACTCGAACACGCAGCCGGGCAGCAGCTTGGCGATGGTGGGGCGCGCCTGCGCGATCCACTGCTCGAGGCTCGTGGTGCGGCCCGTGTGGCCGCTGCCGTCCTCCTGCCAGCGGAAGTGGGGCTTGCCCCGCGGCGCGGCCACGGAGGCGACGAGGAAGCGCGAGTCGGAAAGCAGCTGCGCCGTCTCCGGCATGCGCCCGAAGTCGATGCGCGGGATCTCGCCGCTGACGGCGGCGTCGCCCAGCTTCGAGGCGAGGCGCCTCAGCTCCGAGAAGTGCCGCGGCAGCTGGTCGATCGAATAGAGGTAGGGAACGAGGGCGAGGCGCGTCTCGGCAGCCATGACGTGGGCCTGGAGCTGCACCTTGAGCGCCTGCGCGTCCTCGCGCGCCACGGGGCCGGAGGGAATCGCGTACTTCGACCACGCGACGACCGGCGCCGCCACGAGGAGGGTCTCCCAGGCGAAGTCGCCCTGCATCGCGGTCACCGATTCGGCGATGCCCTCGGCGCGCTCGATGAGCACGTCGTAGGCGCCGGAATTGGTCTGCCACAGGTGGTCGAGCGCGCCGTCGAGCGGCACGTCGTTGCCGTGGTCCAGCAGCTTCTCCACGAGCGTGCGGATCTCGCCCTCCCAGAACCGGTCCTCGGTGAGGCTGCCGGAGGTGTGCAGGCCGTTGGCCAGGGCGATGAGTCGTTCGGCGTCCCGGGTGAGTCGGGGCGCGGTCTTGCTTCGGGTGCGGGCCATGGAGGCAAGCGGGACGGGAAACCGCCCGCGGCGACGATTCTTCGGGCAGCTATTTTATCATTGCGGCTGGTCAAGACCCCGGGCCGGCCAAATGCCCCATTCCGTGAACGTGCTGGGCGGCGAACTGCGCGCCTGCTGCTTCGATCCCCTGACGGGCTACTACCGCGACGGCTCCTGCCGGGACTCGGAGGACGACGCCGGCACGCACGTGCTGTGCGCGCGCGTCACGGAGGAGTTCCTGGCCTTCAGCCTCGCGCGCGGCAACGACCTCGTCACGCCGCGCCCGGAACTGCGCTTCCGCGGGCTGCGGCCGGGCGACCGGTGGTGCGTCTGCGCGCTGCGCTGGCTGGAGGCGCTGGAGGCGGGGGTGGCCCCGCCCGTCGTCCTCGAGGCTACCCACGAGCGCGCGCTGGACCTCGTGCCGCTGGACGTGCTGAAGAAGCACTCCCTCGATGCGAGCCCCAGCCGAGAATCGCCTTGAGGGCGTCCTCCACGGAGTGAAGCATCTCGCGGCGGCGAAGCTCGTGCGCGTTGCGGTCGATCGCCGATTCGAAGGATTCGGGAAGTCTCGACATTGCCTTCTCCCTTTCCTGGGGCGCCGCCACTCGGCGCTCATGCAGCCAATGTAATTGCTCATCCGTTGCGATACAATCCGTGGCAACGGAACATGATTAATGAAATGAAGGCACAAGTACGGTGAGAATCCCGACGGACATGGCCGCATTCGTGCGCGCAGTCGAGCGCGGAGGCTTCTCCGCGGCGGCGCGCGAGCTCGGGCTCACACCCTCGGCGATCTCGAAGCTGGTGACGCGCATGGAGGACCGGCTGGCCGTGCGCCTGCTCAACCGGACCACGCGCCGGCTCGCCCTCACGCCCGAGGGCGAGGCCTTCTTCCATCGCGCGCAGCGCATCCTCGCGGACATCGAGGAGGCGGAGAACGAGGTCACCCGCTTCCGCGAGCGGCCCCGAGGCAAGCTGCGCATCAACGTGGGCACGGCCTTCGGGGGCTACCAGTTCGTGCCGGCGCTTCCCGAGTTCCTCGCGCGCTACCCCGAGATCGAGGTCGAGATCACGATGACCGACCGCATCGTGGACCTGATCGAGGAGGGCGCCGACGTGGGCATCCGCTCCGGCGAGCTCACCGATTCATCGCTGGTGGCGCGGCGCATCTGCGACATGGAGCGCGTGATCTGCGCCTCGCCCGCGTACCTGCGCCGGCACGGCACGCCGAAGTCGCCCGCGGATCTCGAGCGCCACAACTGCCTCGTGCTCGCGGCCACGCCGCAGTTCCACCTCTGGCCCTTCGATTTCCCCGACGGCACCCGGAACGTGGAGGTGAAGGGCAACGTCACGGCAAGCAATGCCGAGACGCTGGTGCAGCTCGCGACGACGGGGCTCGGCATCATCCGCCTCGCGGACGTGATCGTGGGCAACGCCATCGCGAAGGGGCTCCTGAAGCCCGTGCTCGCGGACGTGCACCACGTGGAGCCGCTGCCGCTCTACGCGGTCTTCCCGCACGGGCGCCACCGCTCGCCGCGCGTGGCCGCCCTCGTCGACTTCCTCCTCGAGCGGTTCGCGGGCGCGCCGTGGCGCGTGGCGAAGCGGCGGCGCTAGGGCCATGCTGGCGCCCGCCGTCGCCTTCGTCGACCTCGAGACGACCGGCACCTCGGCCACCGGGGACCGGGTGACCGAGGTCGCCATCGTGCGCGTCGTGGAAGGCGAGCTGGTGGAGGAGTGGTCCACGCTCGTGGACCCGGAGTGCACGATCCCGCCGGACATCCAGGTCCTCACGGGCATCACGAACGAGATGGTGCGCGGGGCGCCCACCTTCGCCGACGTCCGTCACGAGGTGCTGGGACGCCTGGAGGGGCACCTCTTCGTCGCCCACAACGCCCGCTTCGACTACGGGTTCCTCAAGAACGAGTTCGCGCGGCTCGAGATGCCCTTCGCGGCCGACGTGCTGTGCACGGTGCGCCTGTCGCGGCGCCTGTACCCGCAGGCCGTAGGCCACGGGCTCGACGCGCTCATCGCGCGGCACGGGCTCGCGGATCCCTTCGACGCCGTCGACCCCGCGGCGCGAACGGGCCGGCACTCGGCGCTGGGCGACGCCCGCGCGCTGTGGCGCTTCGTGAAGGTGATCGAGCGCGAGAAGACCGCGGAGGAGATCGACGCGGCGGTGAGGCGCATCCTCAAGATCCCGAGCCTGCCGCCGCAGCTGCCCCCGGACGCGCTGGAGGGCGTGCCCGAATGCCCGGGCGTCTACCGCTTCTTCGGCGTGAACGACCTGCCCCTCTACATCGGCAAGAGCGTGAACCTGCGCGACCGCGTGCGCTCCCACTTCACCTCCGACTACCGCAATTCCAACGACCAGCGGCTCTCGGCGGAGATCCGCCGCCTCGACTGGATCGAGACCGCGGGGGAGCTGGGCGCGCTGCTGCTGGAATCGCGGCTGGTGAAGGAGGTGGTCCCGCTGCACAACGCGCTGCTGCGCCGGCGCCGCACGCTGGGGGTGCTGCGGCTGCCGTCGCTGCGCGAGGCGCCCGAGTACGTGAAGATGGACGAGATCGACTGGGACGAGCGCGGCCCCGGCGCCGAGCCCCTCTACGGCCCGTTCGCCTCGCCGCGCGCCGCGCGCGACCTGCTGGAGGCCATCGCGGCCGAGGAGGGCCTTTGCTGGCGGCTCCTCGGGTGGGAGAAGCGCGGCGGCCCCTGCTTCGCGCGGCAGGTGAGGAAGTGCCGCGGCGCGTGCGTCGGCGAGGAGACGCCCGAGGTCCACAACCTGCGGCTCGCCACGGCGCTGGAAGCCAGGCGCATTCCCGACTGGCCCTTCGACGGTCCCGTCGCGATCCTCGAGCGCGACGCGACGCGCGGCGTCGAGGAGGCGCACGTCGTCGACCGCTGGCGCCACCTCGGCACGGCGCGCGACGAAGACGAGCTGGCGGCGCTGGCCGCCACGCGGCGCCTTCCGGAGTTCGACCCCGACATCCTCAAGGTGCTGCGGCGCTGGCTGGAGGAGCATCCCGGCCGCGCGCGGCCCATTCGCTAGGCTCGTTGACTCGAGTCAAAACGGCCGCGCCAGCGAGGGTTCACGCTTTTCCCTAGGAACACCCGGGAGCCGGGCTCCCAACGGGCGTATCCGAAGGAGCAAGCCATGGATACCGTCGCCGTCAATGTCACGAAAGAGAAGCTGCTTCAGGACCTCAACGCGGTCGTCGCGGAAACCGAGCAATTGCTGCGCGATACCGCCGCCGTCAGCGGCGAGAAGGCCGCCCATTGGCGCGCGGGCGTCGAGCAGAACCTGAAGGCCGCGAAGGAGAAGATCGTCCAGATCGAGCACACCGTCGCCGACAAGGCCAAGGCAGGCGCCCAGGCGACGGACGCGTACGTCCACGAGAAGCCCTGGCAGGCCATCGGAATCACGGCCGGCGTCGGGGTGCTCGTAGGCCTCGCGGTCGGCATGCTGCTGAACCGCCGCTAGCCGCGGCGGGCGGGCAGGCCGATGTCGGGTTCTCCCCTGCAGGGGGTGAAGGAGTCGCTGCGCGAGCTGGGCGCCGATGCGTTGGCGCTCGCTCGCGTGCGCATCGAGCTCCTTGCGGTCGAGCTGGAGGAGGCGTCGCGGCGGCAGAAGCGGATGCTGTGGCTCGCGCTCGCTTCCGCGCTCTTCCTCGCCGCGGGGCTCCTGTGCGCGGCGGTGCTCGTCGTGGTCCTGTTCTGGGAAACCCACCGGCTGGCGGCCATCGCGGCGGTCACGGCGGCCTACCTCGCGATCGGCGGGTGGGCGCTCGTGCGCCTGCGTGACGTCGTGCAGAACAGCCCGCCGCCGTTCGGCGCGACGATCGCCGAGTTCGAGCGCGACGTCGACATCCTCAGGGGATCCGAATGAAGGAATCGGACGAAGTCCTCGCGCTTCGCAAGGAGCTGCTGGTCGCGAGGACCGCGCTTTGCCGGCTGAAGGTCGGCCGCGACGTGGCGCGGGTGCGCGACATGGTGTCGCCCGGGCGCATGGGCGCCGCGCTTGCCGGCTCGGGCACCGGGCGCGAACTGGCCCTGGGCCTGCTGGTCTCCGGCCTCGGCAGCGGGCGCGTGGCGCGGATGCTCGCGCTTGCCGGCCGCGCCTTGGTCATCGCCCGGGTCGCCCTCGCGACCTACGGGTTCGTTCGCTCGACGGCGCGCGAGCCCTAGGCCCCGACTCACGCGTCCGCGAGAATTTCCGGAGTGTCGTTCCGGGGGTTTCCCACGGCCTTCGAGATGGCGCGAATCTTCACGGGGCCCGCGTAAGGGGCGAGAAGCGCCTGCGCTTGCGCAGGCGGCCCGGCGAGCCAGTCCTGGAGACGGTCGGCCGGCAGGATCACCGGCATGCGGTCGTGGATGGCCGCCACCGCCTCGTTCGCGTCGGTGGTGAGGATCGTGAAGGTCTCGACGGCGGGCGCATCGGGCTGCGACTTGTCTCGCCAGCTCTCCCACAGGCCCGCGAAGGCGAAGAGGGGCTGGTCCGCCGCCGTGATCGCGTAGGGCTGCTTGCGCCCCGGCTCGCCCTTCCACTCGAAGAACCCCGAGGCCGGGACGATGCAGCGGCGGGCCTTGAACGCATTGCGGAACGAGGGCTTCTCGGCGACGGTCTCGCTTCGCGCGTTGATCATGCGGTTGCCGATGGACGGGTCCAGGGCCCAGAAGGGCACGAGCCCCCAGCGCAGCATCGCCACCTCGCGCTCGCCTTCCGCGTTCACGCGCACGACGGGCGCCTCCTGCGTGGGCGCGATGTTGAAGCGCTTGCGGATGCGGTCGTGCACCGGCACGTTGAACGTGTAGGCGATCACGTTGCCGTCGGCGTCGAGGAAGTAGCGGCTGCACATGGCGGCCAGTATTGCACAGGGTTGCCGCGCTCCCCACGGGCCGGTACCCTTTGCGCGAGCCCATGCCCAAGCCGATCGCCTGCCCGAGCTGCCGTTCGCCGATGGAGAAGCGCACCTTCGGGCGCCAGCCCGTCGGCGAGGTGATCATCGACGTCTGCTGGGACTGCCACGCCCTGTGGTTCGACCAGTACGAGAGCACGTCGCTCGCGCCGCGCTCGGTGATCGAGCTGTTCAGGCTCATCCACGACAACCGGGACAAGCCCGCGCGCACGCTTGCCGACAGCATGCCCTGCCCGCTATGCCACGCGAAGCTCGCCTTCACGCAGGACATCCAGCGCACCAACCGCATCAACTACTACCGCTGCCCCAACGCGCACGGGCGGCTCACCACGTTCTTCCAGTTCCTGCGCGAGAAGCAGTTCGTGCGATCGCTGTCGAAGCCGGAGATCGAAGGGCTCAAGGCGACCGTGAAGCAGGTCCGCTGCTCCGGCTGCGGAGCCTCGGTGGACCTTTCCCGGGAGTCCGCGTGCAGCTACTGCCGCTCGCCCATCTCGGTGCTGGACGCGGAGGCCGTCGACAAGGCCCTCGCGGCGTTCACCGAGGCCGACCGCAAGCGCACCGCGCCCGGCCGCGAAGAGCTCTCCGCCGCGTTCGATTCGCTGCTCGCCACCCACAAGGCGCCCCGGCGCGAAAGCCTCTGGACGCGGGAGATCTCGCCGGCGCAGCCCGCGCCGGTGCTGGTCGACCTCGTGGTGGAGGGAATCAGCGTGCTGTTCCGATGACGAAGGAAATCCGAATGAAGATCGCAGAGACCCCCCGCGCCGCGAGGCTTGCCCTGGCCGCCGCGCTCCTCGCCTCGTGCGCCAACGCCCCCGCCGTCCGCGAGCCGCCGCCGCTGCCCTTCACCGGGACGAAGTGGTCGCTGGTCACCGAGCGCAAGCTCGCCGGCGAGCAGCCCTGGCTCGAGTTCGGCGACGGGGCGGTGACGGGCTTCTCGGGATGCAACCGCATCATGGGGCGCTACATGCAGGATTCGATCGGCGCGGGCGCGATCGTCTTCTCCACCATCGGCGCCTCCAAGCGCATGTGCGAGGACCACCTGATGGCCATCGAGGACCGCATGATGGGCGTGCTCCGCTCGTCGACGAGCGTGAAGGTGACGGGAAACACCATGCGGCTCGACGGCTCCGCCGGGTCGCTCAACTTCGTCGCCCCGCCGGCGCCCGGGCAGCCGGGCGAGCCCGCGCCGCAGCGCTAGAAGCGAAAACGGGCCGGTCTCCCGGCCCGTTTCCCGTTCCCCTCGCCCGATCAGCGGCGAAGGAGCTTGCCGTTGTCGACGCGGACCTTGTCGCCCACGCGCCAC
>JBBIJT010000154.1:0-7331 GCA_037445795.1 Betaproteobacteria bacterium
CACGACCACGACGACGCTTCCCTCCGGCAACACGGCGACCCAGACCACCGCCTCGACGATCCAGGGTGCGGGCCAGGCGTCGGCGCCGAATTCGATCATCCAGGCCTTCCCGCCGACCAACTCGATCATCATCATCGCGCCCGAGAACGTCTACCGCAGCCTGCGCACGGTGATCGACAAGCTGGACGCCAGGCGCGCGCAGGTCTACGTCGAGGCGCTCATCGTCGAGGTCTCCACGGGCATCGCGAGCGAGTTCGGCGTGCAGTGGCAGTCGGCGCGCAACGTCGGCAACGGCCAGTCGGTCTTCGGCGGCACCAACTTCAACACGGGCGTCTCCGGGGGCCTCGGCACCAACATCATCAACGCGGCCATCGACCCGCGCACGCTCGGCGGGGGCCTCAACCTGGGCCTCATCAACGGCACGCTCAAGATCCCGGGCACGGACATCGAGGTGCTGAACCTGCAGGTGCTGGCCCGCGCGCTCGAGGCCGATTCCGGCGCGAACGTGCTGTCGACCCCGAACATCCTCACGCTCGACAACGAGCAGGCGCAGATCATCGTCGGCCAGAACGTGCCTTTCATCACGGGCAGCTACACGCCGACGGCCGGCAGCGCCACCAACCCGTTCCAGACCATCGAGCGCAAGGACATCGGCCTCACCCTCAAGGTCACGCCGCAGGTCGCGGAAGCCGGCGCGGTGAAGCTCAAGATCTTCCAGGAGGTCTCGAGCGTCACGCGCGACGCGCAGCTGGTGAAGTCGGCCGACCTCATCACCAACAAGCGCTCGCTGGAATCCACCGTCCTCGTGGACGACGGCCAGATCGTCGTGCTGGGCGGCCTCATCCAGGACGACCAGGGGGCCTCCGTCGACAAGGTGCCGCTGCTGGGCGACATCCCCTGGATCGGCAGCCTCTTCAAGTACGAATCGAGGAACCGCAAGCGCACCAACCTCATGGTGTTCCTGCGCCCCGTGGTGCTGCGCGACGAGAAGTCCGCCGCCTCGCTCACCTCGGACCGCTACGAATACATCCGCAACCTGCAGAAGGGCATGGACCTGCCGGCGAACGTGCTGCTTCCCGCGACCAAGGCCACGGAGCTGCCGCCGATCGAGGCCACCAAGGGCAAGCCCCTGGTGCCGCAATGACAGCGCCGCTTGAACGAACCGTGAACCCCCAGGACCTGGATCCCGCCACCGTCCGGCTGCTGCCCTACGCCTTCGCCAAGGCGAAGGGCGCCATCGCGGCGCGCATGGTAGGCGGCGCGCTCGAGGTGTGGCTGCGCGGCACGCCGCAGGCCGCCACGCTGGCCGAGGTGCGGCGCATGGCCGGCCGGCCCCTCCAGGAGGTGCTCCTCACCGCCGACGAGTTCGAGCACTGCCTGGCCCTCGCCTACACGCGCGAGCCCAACGCGGCCGAGACCATCGTCGAGGACATGGGCGAGTCGCTCGACCTGGCCAAGCTCACCGAGGCCCTGCCGGAAGTCGCAGACCTCCTCGAGGCCGAGAACGACGCGCCCATCATCAAGCTCATCAACGCGCTTCTCACGCAGGCCGTGCGCGAGGGCGCCTCCGACGTGCACCTCGAGATCTTCGAGGGCCGCGCCCTGGTGCGCTTCCGCGTCGACGGCTCGCTCCGCGACGTGGTCGAGCCGCGCCGCGGGCTGCACCCCGCCATGGTCTCGCGCATCAAGGTCATGGCCTCGCTCGACATCGCGGAGAAGCGCCTGCCGCAGGACGGGCGCATCGCGCTGCGCGTGGCCGGCCGCCCCATCGACGTGCGCGTCTCCACCATCCCGACCGCCAACGGCGAGCGCGTCGTGCTGCGCCTCCTCGACAAGCAGGCCGGGCGCCTCACGCTGGACGCCCTCGGCATGGGCGCCGCCACGCGCGACGCCGTGGACGCGCTCGTGCAGCAGCCGCACGGCATCTTCCTCGTGACCGGGCCCACCGGCTCCGGCAAGACGACCACCCTCTACGCGGCGCTCGCCCGCCTGGACCGCAAGACCCGCAACATCCTCACCGTCGAGGACCCGGTCGAGTACGAGCTGGACGGCATCGGCCAGACGCCGGTGAACCCCAAGATCGACATGACGTTCGCCCGGGCGCTGCGCGCCATCCTGCGCCAGGACCCCGACGTGGTGATGATCGGCGAGATCCGCGACCTCGAGACCGCGCAGATCGCGGTGCAGGCCTCCCTCACCGGCCACCTCGTGCTCGCCACGCTGCACACCAACGACGCGCCCGGCGCCGTGACGCGCCTCGCGGACATGGGCATCGAGCCCTACCTCCTTTCCTCGACGCTCGCGGGCGTGCTGGCGCAGCGCCTCGTGCGCAAGCTCTGCCCCGCCTGCAAGACGCCCTACGAGCCCGTCGCCACCGAGAAGAGCGCCTTCCGCGAGAACGCGCCGGAGCGCCTCTACCGCGCCGTCGGCTGCGCCCTCTGCAACTTCAGCGGCTTCAAGGGCCGCACCGGCATCTACGAGCTGCTCACGGTGGACGACGACCTGCGCCGGCTCGTCCACGACACCTCGGCCGAGCGCGACATCCGCGAGCAGGCGCTGGCGCGCGGGATGGTGCGCCTGCGCGAGGACGGGCTGCGCTGGGTGCGGGACGGCACGACGTCGCTGGACGAAGTGCTGAGGGTGACGAGGACATAACCGGCCTCGCCCCCGGCCCCTCTCCCGAAGGAGGGGGGAGACGGTGCTCCCTCTCCCAAGGGAGAGGGCTGGGGTGAGGGGATTTCATTCATATGCCAGGCTTCCGCTACCAGGCTTACTCGATCGAAGGGCGGCTGCACCGCGGCGTGCTGGAGGCCGACAGCGCGCGCCAGGCGCGCTCGCTCCTTCGCGACCAGGGCCTCACGCCCTGGAAGGTCGAGGTCATCGCGGCCAACGATCCGGGCGGCGGGCGGCGATTCCGCGCGCTGGCGCTCTCGTCCTCCGAGCTCACCCGCCTCACGCGCGGCCTCGCCTCGCTCATCGAGGCGGGCCTCACCGTCGAGCAGGCCTTCAACGCGCTCATCGAGCAGGCGGAAACGGAGCGCGAGCGGCAGGTGCTCGCGGCGCTGCGCGGCGAGGTGATGGCGGGCTCCTCCATCGCCAAGGCCCTCGAGGGCTTCCCCGGCGTCTTCCCCGAGCTCTACCGCACGCTCGTCGCCGCGGGCGAGGCCTCCGGGCAGCTGCCGCGCGTCCTCGCGAAGCTCGCCGACTACCTCGAGGAGCGCCAGCAGCTTCGCGGCCGCCTCGCGCTCGCCCTCGTCTACCCGGCCATCGTGGCCGGCGTGTCGCTCGCCGTGATGGTCGCCCTCCTCGCCTACGTCGTTCCGCAGGTGGTCGGGGTGTACGCCCACGCGAAGCAGGCGCTGCCGCTGCTCACGCGCGCGCTCATCGCGCTCTCCGCCTTCCTGCAGGCGACCTGGCCCGCGTGGATCGTGCTCGCGGTCGCCGCCTTCGCGGGCCTGCGCGTCGCGCTCGGCCGCCCCCGCCCGCGCGCCCGCATCCACCGCGCGCTCCTCGCCACGCCGGTGGTCGGCAAGGCCCTTCGCCAGCTCGACGCGACGCGGCTCGCCGCCACGCTCTCGATCCTCGTCGGCAGCCGCGTGCCCATCCTGGCGGCGCTGGAGGCGGGCGAGGGCGTGATGACCCTGGTCCCGATGCGCGAAGCGCTCGTCACCGCGGCGCGGGGCGTGCGCGAGGGCATGCCGCTCGCGCGCTCGCTCGCGGCCACGGCCGCCTTCCCGCCGGTGATGGTGCACCTCATCGCCGGGGGCGAGGCCACGGGGCGCCTGGACGAGGCGCTCGAGCGCGCCGCGCGCCAGCAGCAGGCGGAGCTCTCGACGCGGCTCGCCGCCGCCGTGGCGGTCTTCGAGCCCGCGCTCATCGTCGCGATGGGCGTGCTCGTGCTCGCCATCGTGCTCGCGATCCTCATGCCCATCTTCAACCTCAACCAACTGGTCGGCCGATGAAACGCCAATCCGCCTTCACCCTCATCGAGATCCTCGTCGTCGTCGCGATCCTCGGGATCCTCGCCGCCATCGTGGTGCCGCGCGTCATGGACCGCCCCGACGAGGCCAAGCGCGTCGCGGCGAAGGCCGACATCGCGGCCATCGTGCAGTCGCTCAAGCTCTACCGCCTCGACAACGGCTTCTACCCCACGACCGACCAGGGCCTCGTCGCCCTGGTGCAGAGGCCCGCCTCCACCCCGGCGCCGGGCAACTGGAAGCAGGGCGGCTACCTCGAGCGGCTCCCGAAGGACCCGTGGGGAAGCGACTACCAGTACCTCCAGCCGGGCGTGAAGGGCGAGATCGACGTCTTCAGCCTCGGGGCCGACCGCGCGCGCGGAGGCGAAGGCAGTGGCGCGGATATCGGCAACTGGGAATAGGGGCTTCACCCTCATCGAGATCCTCGTGGTGGTCGCCATCGCGGGCGTCGTGCTCGCCGTGGCGGCGGTGAACCTGTTCCCGAGCGACGAGGAGGTGGCGCGCCGCGAGACCTCGCTCCTCGCGCTCGACCTCGAGGCCGCGCGCGACGACGCCTGGTTCGGCGGGCGACCCACCGCGGTGTCGCTGGCCGGCGGCCGCCTGAGCGTGATGCGCCTCGCCTCCGGCCGCAGCTGGTCGCCCGTCCCCGGCCGCGAGCGGCGCCTCCCCGATTCCATGCGGATCGACTCGCTCTCCGTCGACGGGCGCCCCGTCGCCACGGGCGAGGTCATCGTCTTCCTGCCGGACGGCGTGGGCGTGCCGTTCCGCGTGGCGCTCACGATGCGCGGGCTGCCTCGCGCGATCGAGGGCGACGCCGCCGGCACCATCCGGACGCCGGCGCCATGAGGCGCGCCCTCGCCTTCACCCTCGTCGAGATCCTGGTCGCCGTCGCGATCCTGGCGGTGGCGCTCGCCGCCACGATGCGGGCCGGCAGCCTCGCGACGGATGGCGCGCGCGAGACGCGCTCGCGGCTCCTCGCCACCTGGGCGGCCTCCAACCGCGTGGCGGAGATGCGCGCGCGCCGGCTCTTTCCCGGCCCCTCGACGGTGAGCGCCGCCGTCGAGCAGGGCGGCCTCTCCCTCGTGGTCCGCGAGACGGTGGCCGACACCCCCAACCCTTCCATCCGCCGCGTCGAGCTCGCCGTGTCCGACGCCGCGGACCCCTCCCGCGTGCTCGCGACGCAGGTCGCCTTCCTGGTGCGCCCATGAGGCGCGGGCCCCAGGGCGCCTTCACCCTCGTCGAGCTGCTCGTCGCGCTCGCGATCTTCGCGCTCGTCTCGGCCTTCGCCTACCGCGGCCTCGCGGTGCTGCTCGACAGCCGCGAGGCCCTCGAGCGGGACTCGCGCCGCTGGCGCGACCTCGCGCTCTTCGTCGGGCGCTTCGAGCGCGACGTGCAGGCGGCCCTCGACCGCCCCGCCGTGGGTCCCTCCGGCACCACCCAGCCGCCCCTCACGTCCGTGCTCGACCTGGGCGGCGCCACGGCGACGGGCCTCGCCGTCTCGCGCGCCGGCGCCTCGCTCTACGCCAACGAGCTCGCCGCGCCCCAGCGCGTGGGCTACCGGTATGCCGAGGGCCGCGTGGAGCGCCTCGCCTGGCCCTCGGTGGACTCCGGCCCGCGCGCCGAGGTGGCGGTGCTGCCGGTGCTGGCGGACGTGCGCTCCCTCGCCTTCCGGTTCATGGACCGCACCTTCGAGTGGCGGCGCGAGTGGGCCGTGCCCGCCACGCAGGGCCTGCCGCTCGCCGTCGAGATGACGGTCGAGCTGGCCGGCGGCGAGAAGATCGTGCGCATCGTGGAGCTGCCGCGATGAGGCGCTCGCGCCAGCGCGGCGTGGCCGTGGTGACCGCCATCCTCGTCGTGGCGGTGGCGGCCTCCGCCGCGGCGTACATGCTGTCGCAGCAGTCGGCGACGCTCAACCAGACGGCGCTCGTCGCCTCGAGGGCGCAGGCCGACCAGTACGCGCAGGCGGGAATCGACTGGGCGCGCGGCATCCTCGCCGAGGACGCGCGCTCGAGCTCGATCGACACGCCCGCGGAAGCCTGGGCGCAGCCGCTCGCGGGGCTGCCCGTCGAGCGCGCCCTGGTGAGCGGCGCCATCGCCGACATGCAGTCGCGCTTCAACCTGAACAACGTGGCGAGGGACGGCAAGCGCAGCGACGCCGACGTGAAGATCCTCGCGCGGCTCCTCGAGTCGGTCGGCCTCGACACGGGGCTCGCCGACGCCGTGCTGGACTGGGTGGACGCCGACCAGGACGTCTCCGGCAACGCCGGCGCCGAGGACTCCTACTACCTCTCGCTCCCGCGTCCCCGCCGCTCGGCCAACAGGCCGATCGTGCAGGTCGAGGAGCTCTATGCGATCCGCGGCTTCGACGCGCAGGCGGTGGCGAAGCTGCGCCCCTACGTGACCGCGCTGCCGGCGCGCACGCCCGTCAACGCGAACACCGCGCCGGCCGTGGTGCTCGCGGCGATCCTGCCCGAGCTCTCGCGCGACGACCTCCAGGCGCTCCTCGCCTCGCGCCGCGCGCGGCCGTTCAAGGACCGCGCCGACTTCGTCGAGCGCGCGAAGAAGGCCCCGTCAACCGTCGTCGAGGCGAGCCTCGACGTGAAGAGCGACCATTTCCTCGTGCAGGTGGGCGTGATGCAGGACGACGTGCAGGTCGCCACCGAGGCGCTCGTGGCTCGCGCCCTGCCGGGCGCGAGCCCTGCGACGGCTATAATCTGGCGCCGCCCGCTCTACTAGCGGATCCCGCCCGCCATGCTCCTGCGCATCCTCGTTCCTCCCGCCGACCGCCCCGGCACCGACACGCCGTGGTCGTGGTCGCTCTCGGACGCGCGCGGCGGGGCGCTTCGCGAGGGCACGACCCCGCTCGCGGACGTGCCGCGCGCGGACACGGTCGAGGCGGTGCTGCCCGTGTCCCGCGTGCTGTTCGCGCGGCTGCGGCTGCCGAAGGTGGGCACGGCCACGCTGCGCGAGCTGCTGCCCTTCGCGGTGGAGGACCGGCTGCTGGCCGACCCCGCGCAGATCCACGCCGTGCCGGGCGGAACGAACGCCGCCGGCGAGACGCTCGTCGCGGTGGTGGACCGCGAGTGGCTCGCGGCCGCGGTCGACAGCCTCGCGGGCGCCGGGCTCGCGCCGTCGCGCGCCTGGTGCGAGAGCGCATTGCTGCCCGCCGCGGGCGACGAATGGCATGCCCTGCTGGGGCAATCGCGCAGCTTCCTCGTGGAAGGCGACGGCCACGCGGCGGCCTTCGACAGGCCCGCGGGCAGCGAGCCTCCCCTCGCCGTGCGCATCGCGATCGACGAGGCGGCCGCGCGCGGCGCGAGGCCGACGCGCCTTCGCGTCCTCGCGGAGCCGGGC
>JBBIJT010000155.1:0-7279 GCA_037445795.1 Betaproteobacteria bacterium
TCGCGCGTCGTGCGCCCGGTTCCCGTCGAGCCGTCGTCGCGAACGGCGCCCGCGGAACCCACGGTGAGGGCGAAGCCTGCCGAGGCCGCGCCCGCCGCGCGTCAGGCACCCGCCGCATCGCGCCCGAAACCCGCCGACCCCGTCGCGGCGGAACCGGCCTCGCTTCCGCCCCGCTCCGGCCAGGTTGCGCGGCCCGCACCTTACGAGCCTCGCGTGCCCGCCGAATCACGCGGGCCGCGAGCGGGCGAGCGGACCGTGCCGGCTGCAACGCCATCGCAACCGTCGACGCAGTACCCCTCGGCGCAGCCGCAGGCCCCGAAGCCGGCGCCGGAGGCGAAGCCCGCGCAGGCCGCGAAACCCGCGCCAGTCGCGAAACCCGCACCTGTCGCAAAGCCCGCGCCCGAGCGTCCCGCCAAGGGTTCCGACGCGCCGGCGCGCCCCGTGGAGAAGCCTCCCCGCGCGCCCGACCAGGGGTCGGGCGGCTGAATGGGCGGCCGGCGCGGGGATGGTAGTCTCCGCGCATGCCGAACCCCCGCCCGTACTGGAGCCTCGCCATCGCCGGCGCGGCGATCCTCGCCATCACGATGGGGATCCGCCAGTCGCTGGGCCTCTTCGTGTCGCCGCTCAACACGTCGACGGGCCTGGGCATCGTCACCGTGAGCTTCGCGCTCGCCGTGGGCCAGTTCGTGTGGGGCGCGGCGCAGCCCGTCTTCGGGGCCATCGCCGACCGCGTGGGCCCGGTTCGCGTGATGGTGGCGGGCGGAATCCTCCTCGCGCTGGGCCTCGCCGCCACCCCCTTCATGGGATCGACGATCGGCCTCGTGTTCTTCCTGGGCGTGGTGTCCGCCGCGGGCGCGGGCGCGGGCAGCTTCTCGATCCTCATCGGCGCGGCGGCCAACCGCATCCCGCCGGAGCGGCGCGCCTTCGCCTCCGGCTTCATCAATGCCGGGGGCTCGTTCGGCCAGTTCGTGTTCGCGCCGCTCTCGCAGGCGCTGATCGCGGCGGCCGGCTGGGTCGCCGCGCTATGGGCGCTCGCCGCCGCGGCGCTCGCCACGCTGCCGATCGCCGCCGCGTTCCGCGAGCGCCGCGACGAGCCGGCGCACGGCCACTCGGCGCCGGGCCTCACGCTGTCGGGCCAGATCGCGCAGGCCTTCCGCGACCCGAGCTACTGGTGCCTGCACGCGGGCTTCTTCACCTGCGGCTTCCACATCGCCTTCCTGGTGACGCACCTGCCGGGAGAGGTCGACCTCTGCGGCCTGCCCGCCTCCGTATCGGCGGCCTCGCTCGCGATCATCGGGCTGGCCAACATCGCCGGCAGCCTCGGCGCCGGCTGGCTGGGCCAGTCGCACCGCATGAAGTGGATCCTCTTCTGGATGTACGGCACGCGCGCCCTGGCGGTGGGCGCCTACCTGCTGATGCCGCGCACGGCCACGACGTTCTACGCCTTCGCGGCGGTGCTGGGGCTCACCTGGCTCGCGACCGTCCCGCCGACCGCGGGGCTCGTGGGCAAGCTCTTCGGCACGCGGTTCCTCGCGACCCTGTTCGGGCTCACGCTGCTGTCGCACCAGATCGGCGGCTTCTTCGGCGCGTGGCTGGGCGGCCTCGCGATCCAGCACACGGGCAGCTACGACTGGATGTGGTACGCCGACATCGCGCTTGCGGCCGCCGCCGCGGTGGTGAACATCCCGATCCGCGAGGCGCATCCGCGGGCGGCGCCCAGGGCCGCCTGAGCGGAACAGGCGCGCCTACTTGAAGACGTCGTCGGGCCGGAGGCCGCCAGAGCCCGGGCCGGAGATGCGCCGGCGCGTGAAGTCCTCTTCCTCGATCGACTCGCGGTAGTAGCTCGCCGGCGAAGGCGAGTTCATGAGGCGGCGGTAGACCTCCGGTGGCACGTTGGAGTACTCGAAGGTGCCGGCGGTGGTCTCCACCACCAGCTTGCGGTCCCTCTCGTCGTAGCCCGCGGCCCTGAGGCCCGTGGCGTTGAGGCGCTTCATCTGCATGCCGGCACCCTCCCGTCCGATGCCGGATTATCCGCCCGACGGCTGCGGTTGCGGCGGGGGCTCCTGCCTCACCGCCTCGACCTGGACCTCGATCGCGACCTCGTCGCCGACGAGGCCCGAGAACGCCTTGAGCCCGAAGTCGGAGCGCTTCACGCTCGCCGCGACGTCGGCGCCGCACGTCAGGCGGACGAGGAAAGGCAGCCGCGTGCAGCCGAAGCGCACGACGCGAAGCTCCACGGAGCGGGTGGCGCCCGCCATCGTGAGCTCGCCCGTGGCCCGCCTGGGGACGCCCTCCTCGAAGAGGATCGAGCGGGAGCGGAACGTGATCGCGGGATGGGCCGCGGCGTCCAGGAAGTCCTCGCCGCGCACGACCGCGTCGAGCGCGGCATTGCCGGTGCTCGCCGAGCGCGCGTCGATCGCGATGTCGATCGAGCCCGTGCCCGCGTCGCGGTCGATCACGATGCGCCCCGAGGTCCGGTCGAACCGCCCCTTCTGCGTCGAGATGCCGAGGTGGGCAACCGCGAAGGTCGGGAACGTGTGCCCCGGGTCGACCACGAACTCCTCGGGGGCCGCGAGGGCCGGCAGGGCGGCGCAGGCGAGGATCGCGGCGGCCCGCGTCACTTGCCGGCCCTGTCGCCCCAGAGCTCCCGGAGCCTCGCGTCGCGCCCGCAGCCGTTGCGGTAGAACTTGTAGCGCACCGGGTTCTTCAGGTAGTAGTCCTGGTGGTAGTCCTCGGCCGGGTAGAAGACGCCCGCCATCTCGACCGGGGTCACGATCGGCTCCTTGAAGGGCTTCGACTTCTCCAGCGCGGCGCGCGAGGCCTCGGCCGCCTTACGCTGCGCGTCGTTGTGATAGAAGATCCCCGTGCGGTACTGCGAGCCCGAGTCGCAGAACTGGCGGTCGCGCACCGTGGGGTCGATGTTCACCCAGAAGGCCTCGAGGAGCTTCTCGTAGGTGACCTTCGCCGGGTCGTAGACGACCTGCACGGCCTCCGCGTGCCCGGTTCCGCCGGAGGACACCTGCTCGTAGGTGGGCTTGATCGTGCGCCCGCCGATGTAGCCGGAGGTGGTCGAGATCACGCCGGGAAGGGCGTCGAAGGGCGGCTCCATGCACCAGAAGCAGCCGCCGGCGAAGGTCGCCCGTTCCGTGGCGGCCTGCGCGTGCCCGGCCAGGGCGGCCGCGACCGCGGCGAGGGCCGCGAGGGTCTTCAGGTGTCTCATGCCGTTCTCCTGTCGCGTCTTCCGGAAGGCGGTTCGACCGCGCCGGCGGGCGCGAATTCCCGGCCGCGCGCGATCCTCATGGCCCGCCCCACAGCCACGCCCCGCCGCGCACGCCGCCCGAGTCCCCGTGCACCGGCGGCACGAGCCGCGTGCGCACCTCGTCGGAGAACACGCCCGGGCCCCAAAGCCGCGGCACGCGCTCGTAGAGACGGCGCAGGTAGGAGAGCCCGCCGCCCAGGACGATCACGTCCGGGTCGACGATGTTCATGACGATGGCGAGCGCCCTCGCGAGCCTCGCCTCGTAGCGCGCGAGCGTCGCCTCGCACGCCGCGTCGCCCGCTTGCGCGCGGCTCGCGATGGCCGCGGGGTCCAGGCGCTCGCCCGTGGCGCGCAGGTGGTCCGCCGCCAGGGCCGGGCCGGACAGGAACGCCTCCACGCAGCCGGCGCGCCCGCAGTAGCAGCGCGGCAGGGGCAGGCCCTCGTCGCCGGCGAGCGGAAGCGGATTGTGGCCCCATTCCCCCGCGATGGCGTTGGCGCCGGTGAGGACGCGCCCGTCCACGACGAGGCCGCCGCCCACGCCCGTGCCGAGGATCACGCCGAAGACGATCGAGGCGCCGCGGCCGGCGCCGTCGACGGCCTCCGAGAGCGCGAAGCAGTTGGCGTCGTTCGCCACCCGCACCTCGCGGCCGAGGCGCGCCTCGACGTCCTGCTTGAAGGGGCGCCCGTTGAGGCAGGTGGAATTGGAGTTCTTCACGAGCCCCGTGGCGAGCGAGAGCGCCCCGGGCATGGAGATGCCCACGGTGCAGCGCGCGCCGCGGCTGCGCTCCGCCTCGGCGACGAGGTCGACGACGGTGCGCAGGATCGCGTCGTAGTCGGCGGCCGGCGAGGCGACGCGCCGGCGCAGAGCCTCCGCGCCGCTCGCGTCGAGGACGGCGATCTCGATCTTGGTGCCGCCGAGGTCGATGCCGATGCGTTCCATGGGTGCCGCGACTATAGCCCAATATTTCAGGTGAAATTCGCCCTGTGAAGTGCATCACAACGGTCGCGGGAGCGCGAGGCGATAGTGGGGCCACAAGCAGTGAACAACCCCGCAAGCGCGCACTTGGCGTAGCCCGGGCCGGGCCCCCGGTCCGGGCTCGCCGATTTAGCAGAGACGGACAACACCGATGACCCGACCGCTTCGCGCCCTCGCCTCGCTCTCGCTTCGCGCGAAGTTCGTCACCCTACTTCTCCTCGCGGAGGCCCTGGGCCTCGCGCTCCTCGTGTGGCAGGGCCGCCAGCTCGGCATCGCGCGGGCGGAGGAAGAGTTCCAGTCGTCCGTGACGCAAGTGCGCACGCTCGCCAACGCTGCGCTCGCCCCCGCGATGGCGGGCAGCGACGCCCTCCAGATCGCCAAGGTGATGGAGCTCGTTCGCGACACGCGCGGCATCGTCTACCTGGTCGCCAAGGATGCCGCCGGCCACGTGGTGTCGGCGAAAGGATGGGATCTCCGCCAGGAGCTGCCGAAGGTCGACGCGACCCTCGAGAGCTCCCTCGACGACGGCCGCTTCGACACCATCATCCCGCTCAGCCTGGGCGCACGGGGCGTCGGCACCGTGCACGCCGGCCTCTCGGTCGTGCCGTGGCGCGAGGCGATCAACCGCCAGCTGGACGACTCCGTCTTCAAGGCGACGAGCGCGTTCTTCATGTCGGTGCTGCTCTTCCTCGTCGTCGTGAATCCCCTCGCGAGGCGGCTCGAGCGGCTGCGCGGGGCCTCGGAGAAGATCGCCTCCGGCGACTACGCCACGCGCATCCCCGAGGGCGACCGCGACGACGTGGGCCTTCTCGCGCGCGCCTTCAACGTCATGGCGGGCCAGGTGCAGTCGCGCATGCACGAGCTCAAGGCGAGCGAGAACCGCTTCCACCTCATCGCCGACTACACCTACGACGTCGAGCTGTGGTTCGGCCCGACGGGGCGGCTGCTGTGGATCAACAAGTCCGTCGAGCGGCTCACGGGCTTCACCGTCGAGGAGTGCCTGGCCGACCGCGAGTTCCCCTTCTCCCACATCCATCCCGACGACCGCGAGGCCGCCTACGAGCGGAGCATCGCGGCGCTGGCCGCGCAGTCCACGGGCTCCGACTTCGAGTTCCGCATCGTGAAGAAGGACGGCGGCGTGGAATGGGCGACCAACTCCTGGCAGCCGATCTACGACGCCGACGGCGCGTTCCTCGGCCTTCGCGCGAGCCTGAACTCCATCCAGGCGCTGAAGGACACGGAGATGAGCCTTCGCTCCACGCTCGCCAGGCTCGAGGACGCGAACGCGCTTCAGGCGATGACCTCCGAGAGCCTGCGCACGGAGCGCTCGCGGCTCCTGTCGGTGCTTTCGGCGATGAACTTCGGCGTGGTGCTGATCGACCCCTCGAGCCGCATCGTCTACTCGAACCCCGCCTTCGCGGAGGTGTGGTCGATCCCGCGCGCGGAGGCGCTCCTGGGCCTGAGCCTCTTCGACGCCCTCGAGCTCGCCGAGGACGTGGTCTCGGACCTGGGGGCCTTCACCTCGGCGCTGCCGGAGCTGCTCGCGAGCCGCCACGTCTCGCCCGCGCAGGAGCTGAAGCTCGTGTCCGGGAGGATCCTGCGGCTGCGCGTGTGCCCGGTGCACGACGAGGGCGGCGGGAGCCTGGGCTCGGTGCTCATCCACGAGGACATCACGCTCGCCCGCGAGAGCGAGCAGCAGCTCGCGTTCCTCGCCGAGCGCGACCCGCTCACGGGCCTCTACAACCGCCGCCGCTTCGAGCGCGAGCTGGCCGACCGCATGGACGCGGCCGCGCGCGACAGCAAGCGCCTGGCGCTGCTGCTCTTCGACCTCGACGAGTTCAAGAGCGTGAACGACATGTTCGGCCACCGGATGGGGGACACCGTGCTCCTGCAGGTGGCCGGCGAGATCCGCTCGCACCTGCGCCGCAACGAGTTCTTCGCGCGCATCGGCGGCGACGAGTTCGCGCTGCTGGTGGGCTACGCGAGCGACGACCAGCTGCACTCCCTCGCCGACCGCCTGATGCGGGTGGTGGGCTCGATGAGCTTCGCCCTGGGCGAGGTCCGCCTGTCGCTCACCTCCAGCCTGGGCGTGGCCCTCTTCCCCGGGCACGCGTCGACGCCGCAGGAGCTCATCGCCCATGCCGACGCCGCCATGTACCAGGCCAAGGACGCCGGCAAGAACACCTGGCGCGTCTACCGCGCCGACCACTCCGCCACGCTTCGCCAGCGCTCGCTCGTCACCTGGAACGACCGCATCCGCCACGCGCTCCGCAACGAGGGCTTCGAGGTGCACCTTCAGGGCATCTTCGACACCACGACGCGGGAGTGCCGCCACCACGAGGCCCTCATCCGCATGCGCGACACGGACGGGAAGATCCTCAACCCGGGCGCCTTCATCGGCTTCGCGGAGAAGTCCAACCTCATCATCGACCTCGACCGCTGGGTGGTGGCCCACGTGATCGACGCGCTGGCCGCCGACCCGGACCTCGAGCCCGTGGCGGTGAACATCTCCGGCCGCTCCATCGACGAGCCCGGGATGATCGACTTCATCCGCGGCCAGCTCTCGGCCCGCGACGTCGACCCGGCGCGCTTCTACGTCGAGATCACGGAGACCGCGGCCATCCGCGACATGCGCGACGCGCAGCGCTTCATCCTCGACCTGCACGACACCGGCTGCAAGGTCTGCCTCGACGACTTCGGCGCCGGCTTCTCGACCTTTGCCTACATCAAGCAGCTGCCCGTCGACGTGATCAAGATCGACGGGCTCTTCGTTCGCAACCTCGCTCGCGAGCGCGACAACCAGGTGTTCGTGCGCGCCATGCTCGACATCGCGCGCGGTTTCGGCAAGCAGGTGGTGGCCGAGAGCGTGGAGGACGAGCACACCCTGGACATCCTGAGGAGCTACGGCGTGCCGCTCGCCCAGGGCTGGATCTTCGGGGTGCCCTCCCCCATCGCGCGCCCCGCGGGCGCGCCCGCGCGCCGCGACAATTCCGCGGTGATCGTCCGCCCCGACTTCGCCGAGCGCCGCCGCATCGTTCGCTAGC
>JBBIJT010000156.1:0-7137 GCA_037445795.1 Betaproteobacteria bacterium
GCTCGAAGGAAGCGAGGCCGATGGCGCACCAGGGGCAGGCGACGTCGGAGACGAAGGCGATGTCGAGGGACGGGTGTTCCATGGAAGCGAAGGGAGGGACGAAACACGGGATAATAGCGTGTCACCGGCGCGCGATACCCGCCTCGCCGCCACGGAGAAGGCCTTGCAAATCGTCTGCCTCGACCTCGAAGGGGTCCTCGTCCCGGAAATCTGGATCGAATTCTCGAAACGGACCGGCATCCCCGAGCTTTCGCGCACCACCCGCGACGAGCCGGACTACGACAAGCTGATGCGTTTCCGGCTGGATCTGCTGGAGAAGCGCAGGCTGGGGCTTCCGGACATCCAGGCGGTCATCGGCGGCATGGGCCCGATGCCGGGCGCGCGCGAGTTCCTCGACGAGCTGCGCTCGCGCTTCCAGGTGGTGATCCTCTCCGACACTTTCTACGAGTTCGCCCGCCCCCTCATGGAGCAGCTGGGGCGGCCCACGCTCTTCTGCCACCGGCTGGAGGTGGACGAGGCGGGGTTCGTGCGCGATTACCACCTGCGAATGCCCGACCAGAAGCGCGCGGCCGTGAACGCCTTCCGTGCGCTCAACTTCCAGGTCATCGCCGCGGGCGACTCCTACAACGACACCGCGATGCTGGGCGCGGCGCACGCCGGCATCTTCTTCCGCCCGCCGGCCGGCATCGCGGGCGAGTTCCCGCAGTTCCCCGTGACCCGCGACTACGCGGAGCTGATGGCGGCGATCGAGACTGCCGCCGGAAACGCGCCATAATCCGGATTCCCGCGGTCCGGCCGCGCGAGGGGCGCCGGCAGAGCGCCCCCGCCAACCAGGAGGAGATTTCCCGATGCCCCACCAACCCGCTTCGCAGGCGCTGGCGCGCTTCCGCGTCGTCGACATGACCCAGGTGCGCGCCGGGCCCACCGCCGCGCGCCAGCTGGCCGACTGGGGCGCCGACGTGATCCAGGTGCAGATGCCCGAGAGCATGCGCGGCGACGACACGCTCGGCGGCCAGGACGGGTCCGACTACCAGTACACCCACCGCAACAAGCGCTCGATCACGCTCAACCTCAAGGCGCCCGAGGGCATCGCGGTGCTCAAGAAGCTGGTCGAAGAGGCCGACGTGCTGCTCGAGAACTTCCGGCCCGACGTGAAGTCGCGGCTCGGCATCGACTACGAGGCCCTCTCCGCGATCAACCCCCGCCTCGTCTACGCGAGCATCTCGGGCTTCGGGCAGACGGGCCCCTACGCCCAGCGCCCCGGCTTCGACCAGATCGCCCAGGGCATGGGCGGCCTCATGTCGGTCACCGGCATGCCCGGGCAGGGGCCGATGCGCGTAGGCATCCCCATCGCGGACCTGTGCGGCGGCATCTTCGCCGCCTACGGCGTCACGGTGGCGCTGCTGGAGCGCGAGGTCTCCGGCAAGGGCCAATGGGTGCACACCTCCCTCCTGGAGGCGATGATCTACATGATGGATTTCCAGACCTCGCGCTGGAGCATCGACCACGAGGTGCCGGGCCAGGCCGGCAACTTCCACCCCACGAGCATCCCGACGGGCGTCTACCGGACGAAGGACGGCCACATCAACATCGCCGTGTTCGGTGGCAAGATCTGGGAGCGCTTCTGCGAGGCCCTCGGCGCGCCCGAGTGGATCGGGGACGAGCGCTCGAAGTCGAAGGCCGTGCGGAGCGTGAACCGCGACTGGCTCAATGCCGAGATCGAAAAGCGCCTCGCGCTCGAGACCAGCGACCACTGGATCGGGAAGCTCAACGCCGCCGGGGTCGCCTGCGGGCGCATCAACGACATCCGCGAGACCTTCGAGGAGCCGCAGGTGCAGCACCTCGGGATGCTGAGGAATGTCACCTCGAAATGGCTCGGCGAGCAGCGCCTCATGCGCCAGCCCGTCAACCTCGAGCGCACGCCCTCGGAAATCGTCCGCGCGGCGCCGCGCCGCGGCGAGCACACGGAGGAGATCCTCGCCGAGGCCGGCTACGGCCCGGAGGATCTCGCCCGGCTGAAGAACGAAGGAGTCTGCTGATGAACGATGCCGCCCCCGCCTACGGTTCCCCCACGGAGCGCGTGAAGGCGTGGCTCGACGGGCCCGCCCTGCACATCCGGTTCAACAACCCCGCGAAGCACAACGCGCTCTCGGTCGACATGTGGGAGGCGGTGCCGCCGCTGCTCGCGCGGGCCGAGGCCGACCCCGCCGTGCGCCTCGTCGTCTTCTCCGGCGAGGGAACGAAGTCCTTCGTCTCCGGCGCCGACATCTCGCAGTTCGAGGACCACCGCGCCGCCAAGGAGGCCGTGAAGCGCTACGAGCAGATGGCCGAGATGGCGCTCATGGGCATCCACGACTTCGCGAAGCCCACCGTCGCCGCCATCCGCGGCTACTGCATCGGCGGCGGCGTGAACGTGGCGATCAGCTGCGACATCCGCCTCGCCTCGTCGGACTCGGTGTTCGCGGTGCCGGCCACGCGGCTCGGCCTCGGCTACCGCTTCTCGGCGCTCAAGAACCTCGTGGACCTGGTGGGGCCCGGCCGCGCCAAGGACATCTTCTTCACCGCGCGCCGCCTCGACGCGGCCGAGGCGCTCGCCATCGGCCTCCTGAACCGCGTGGTGCCTGCGGAGGGGCTCGAGGCGCTCGTCGCCGAGTACGTGCAGATGATCTCGACCGGCGCGCCCCTCACGATGAAGGCGGGCAAGCGCATCATGCGCGAGGTCCTCAAGGCCGACGCCGACGTCGACATGGACCTGTGCCGCCGCCTCATCCTCGAGTGCTTCGAGAGCGAGGACTACGCCGAGGGCCGCACCGCGTTCATGGAGAAGCGCAAGCCCGTGTTCAAGGGCAAGTGACCCACGCACCGACAACGCCCGGGGAGACAGACTCGTGACCGACCGCATCCGAAGCGCCATCGCCGCCCTCGCCGCCCTGCTCGCGTCCACGGCTCCCGCCCTTGCGGCGTGGCCGGAGAAGCCCGTGAAGGTCTACATCGGCTACGCCGCCGGCGGCTCGACGGACGTGATCGGGCGCCTGCTCTCGCCGAAGCTCGGCGAGCGCCTCGGCCAGCCCATCGTCATCGAGAACAAGCCCGGCGGCGCGGGCGACCTCGCGGCCGAGCTCATGCTGCAGGCGCCGGCCGACGGCTACACGCTCATGATGACCACGGTGGCCGTGCACGCCATCAACCCGGGCCTGTACAAGACCCGCAAGTTCCACCCGATCGACGACTTCACGCCGATCGCGATGATCGCCTCCTATCCCATGATGCTCATCGGCTCGCCGCAGACGGAGTTCCGCACGCCCGCGGAGCTGAAGGAGCTTGCCGCGAAGTCGCCGGTGTTCTACGCGTCCTCGGGCATCGGCTCGCCGGGCCACCTGGCCGGCGAGCTGCTGGTGCGCGCCCTGGGCGCGAACATCACGCACGTTCCCTACAAGGGGGGCTCGCCCTCGGTGCTGGCCGTCATGTCGGGCGAGGCGCAGCTGTCGTTTGCCACCCTGCCGGCCGTGGTGCCCCAGATCCGCGGCGGCAAGGTGCGGGGCGTCGCGATCGCCTCGCGCGAGCGCAATCCGGCCGTTCCCGACTCGCCCACGCTCATCGAGCAGGGGCTCGCCGACTTCGATGTCGGCACGTGGACGGGATTCGTGGGGCCGAAGGGCCTGCCCCCCGAGGTGGTGCAGAAGATGCACGCCGCCGTGGCGGCCGTCCTCGCCGACCCGGTGATCCGCCAGCGGCTCCTCAACGAGGGCGCCGAGATCCGCGCGATGTCGCCGGCCGATTTCGGCAGCCACATGCGGGCGGAGAACGCCCGCTGGACGAAGGTCGTCCGGGACGCGGGCATCACCCCGCAGTAGGGAAGGGAGGGACGCGTGAAGTCCTACACGATGCGGGCGACGGCCGACGCGGGCACGATCGAGCTGGGCGAGGCGGCTCTGCCCGCGCCCGGCGCGGGGCAGCTCCTGGTGAGGATGCGGGCGGCGGCCCTCAACCGCGGCGAGTTCATCATCGGCCACGGGCTCGCCAAGGCCGGCACGGTGAAGCCCATCGGCATGGAGGGCGCGGGCGAGGTCGTCTCGCTGGGCGCCGGCGTGACGGGCCCGCGGCCCGGGAGCCGCGTGATGGGGCGCTGCGCCGGCGCGTTTTCCGAGTACGCGCTCATGGATGCGCGGGAGGCGATGGCGGTTCCCGACCGGCTCTCCTGGGAGGAGGCCGCCGCGATCCCCCTCACCTTCCTCGTCGTGCACGACATTCTCTTCGCGCAGGGCCGACTCGAGCCCGGCCAGTGCGTGCTGGTGACCGGCATCTCGTCGGGCGTGGGCGTGGCCTCCCTGCAGGCGGCCAGGGAGCGCGGCGCCAAGGTGATCGGCACCTCGGGCTCGCAGGCGAAGCTCGACCGGCTGAAGGCGGAAGGACTGGACGTGGGCCTGTGCACCCGCGGCGGCGACTTCCACGAGGCGGTGATGCAGGCCACCGGCGGCAAGGGCGCGGACCTCGTCGTCAACACGGTCGGCGGCACGGTGTTCGCCGAATGCGTGCGCTCGATGGCGTTCCAGGGAAGGCTCGCGATGGTGGGCTACGTGGATGGCGTGCTGAAGGCGGAGATCGACCTCCAGGCGCTGCACGCCAGGCGGCTCACGCTCTTCGGCGTTTCGAACAAGCTGCGCAGCGCGGAGCAGCGCGCCGCGGGCGTCCCGGGCTTCGTGGCGGACCTCCTGCCGGGAATCGCGGCCGGGCGCATCCGGCCGCTGGTTGATCGCGTCTTCGCCTTCGGCGAGCTGGCGGCCGCACGGGCGCACATGGAGGCCAATCGCCACCTGGGCAAGATCGTGCTCGCGATGCCGGAGGCCGCCATGGCCGGGGAACCCCGGTAAAACTCGCCGCCGCGCGATCAGCCGGCAGGAACAGTCAGCACCGGGGAGACGCTCCCGCCGCCGCTTTCGGTCAGCGTGAACAGGAACATCAGGAACGAGAACATCCCCTTCGAGGTGAGGTCGCGATCGTCGATCCAGAACCACAGGTCGCGGTAACGGATCGCGACGAAGGCGTCGCCCGGCTTCTCGACCCCGCTTCGCACGCGGATCAGGGGCTGCAGTCCGCTCGCGGCCGCACCTGCTTCCGCAAAACCCGGCGACGCGCGGTTCTCGGCGACATGGGCCGGCGGCACATCGATGTAAGAGGCCATGTCGAGCAGGGTCTCGAGCATCGAGCGAGTCAGGAAGGCGATCTCCCGGTCATTCCGGGCAACGGAGCCGTAGGTCACCTTGAATTCCGCGCCGGCCGCGACCTTGATGCCCAGCAACCGCTCGACCTCGGCGACGTCGGCGGCGCCCGGCCCGCCGAACTTGGGCGGGAAGAACAGCACCGTCCCGCTCGCCTCCTTTTCGCGCACCACGCGCATGCCCAGCCCGCCCGCCTTCTGAATGCGGCCCAGCACCTGCATCAGCCGGATGAACTCCGGATCGGGAGCGTGACCGATCACGCCGCGCTGGCTGTAATTCCGGTGGCCATTGATGGAATGCACGCAGCAACGCAGCAGCATCTCCGCATTCCACCCCGCCTGCAGCAACCCCAGCAGCGCAGCCGGCGGGATCGGCGTCATCAGGCTCTTGCTGAACTTCTCGCCGATCAGGGGGCTGTAGGTGATGGTGGGCCGGTCCGTGTACTTCCTGGTCGCGCCCAGGCTCAGCGTGTTGGCGTTGCTCGCGAGCGGCGTCTGGAAATCGGCCCCCACGCTGCCCTCCGTCTCCATCGAGTAGGAGTTGATCGCGGAGGCGATGTCGAGGAACACCGGCGCCTCTGCGTAACGGGCCTTCACCAGGTTGAGCAACATCTGGTTCTTCCACGAGTCGGAGATGGCGGCGGCGTAATCGAAGCGGTCGCGGGGAATAGTCGCCGGGCCCATGGTCGTGCAGCCCCCCGCGAGCACGGCGAACAGCAAGGCGGCAGCGCGCAGGGTCGTCCCGAGGGCGGCGGGCTTGCGAACGTGGATCACGATGCGGGTCCTCTCCGATGGGCCAGCGGTGCAGCGGCGGGCGAGCGTCAGTTAAGGGTGTCGTCCCGGAAGTACTTCGTCCCCTTTGCCGTCAACTCCAGCGCCAGGCCGTCGCCTGCGAGCTGGTAGAGCCAGACGCCGGGCGAGACCGAGGCGGCCCCCGAGGCCCAGGCGCCCTGGTCGCCGCGCATGGCAGTGGCGTTGGCCTGCGCGCCGATTTCCCAGCCGCTGGCCACGAAGTCGTTGAAAGCCTTCTGCGTCTCGAAGATCCACACCAGCTGGAACTTCTTCACGCCGAAGCCGAGCCCGGCCTGGACCTCGACCATCTTCATGAACACTTCCCGCTTCGACGTGCGCTCCACCGCGACGCCCGAACCGGTGCCGCCACCCGCAGCGAGCAGCTTCATGCCGAAATTGCTGAAGACGGCATATCCGGCAGCCTTCTCGATCGCGGCCTTCGCCTTCGGCTGGATCCTGTAGAGCCGCTCGAGCGTCTGCTGGGCGGTCTGGCGGACTTCGGCCTGCCTTTCCTCTTTCGAGGCGGCCCAGCCGGGCAGGGACAGGCAAAGGACGGTTGCGGCAAGAGCGAGTGCGGTGCGGTTCATTTCGGCTTTCCAGTGGGCGTAGTGTTGGGGTTCGTGCGAGTGACGATAAGCGGCCCGTCGATCGCCTGCATCACGGTTGCGACCGGCAGGTCGTTCTCAAGCAGCGTGGCCATCGCGCGCAGGTACTTGCGGATGTGGCGGAAGAACTTCTTGTAGCCCGCGCACAGGTAGTGCAGGCCCGGCTCGCCGTCGGGCGTGGTGGCGAAGCGGTGCTTGGGACACCCGCCCCAGCACGCCTCCTTCACCTCGCACTCGCGGCAGTATTTCGGGAGGGTCGATTCCTTGTGCGGCCCGAAACCGCCGGCCACCGAGCGCTCGACCATCTCGCCCAGCTTGCCGTCGAGGACGTTGCCCAGCTTGTACTCGGGATAGACGTAGTGGTCGCAGGCGTAGACGCTGCCGTCGTGCTCGATGGCGACGGCGCGCCCGCAGGTCTTCGAGAAGATGCAGATGGGGGAGCCCGCGCCGATCCAGGCGTTCAGCGCCCACTCGAAATTCATCACGAACGTGGTGCCCACGTCCTTGCGCACCCACTCCTCG
>JBBIJT010000157.1:0-6973 GCA_037445795.1 Betaproteobacteria bacterium
GCCACCGCCCGCCGCGGGGCTGCCGCCGGCGCCGGACCCGCCGCCCGGGCGGGCACCGCCTGACTTGTCGGGCTGCGCGGGATCGGCCGGCGGCCGGAAGCGAAGCGCGGCGTTGGGAACGCGCAGCACCCCCTCGCGCCGGTTCGCGGTGATCTGGACGAAGGCCGTCATGCCGGGCCTCAGCTTGCCCTCGGGATTGCTCGCGGCCACGACGACCGTGTAGCTCACCACGTTCGACTGGATCGTGGGATTGAGCCGCACCTGGTTCACCGTGCCGCGGAAGAACTGGCCCGGGAAGGCGTCGACGCGGAAGCGCGCCTGGAGCCCCTCGCGGACGCCTCCGATGTCGGCCTCGGCGACGCTCGTCTCGATCTGCATTTGCGAGAGGTCGCGCGCGATCTGGAAGAGCGTGGGCGTGTTGAAGCTCGCAGCCACCGTCTGGCCGAGGTCGACATTGCGCGCAACGACGACGCCGTTGATGGGCGAGCGGATCACCGTGTAGGCGAGGTTGGTCTTGTCGCGCGCCACCTGCGCCTTCACGAGCTCGACCTGGGCCTGCGCCGCCTCGAGCTCCTTCACGGCGGTGTCGAGCTCCGCCTGCGAGATGAATCCCTTGGCCACGAGGGAGCGGTTGCGCGCCTCCTTGGTCTCCGCGAGCCGCAGGGCCGCCTGGGCGGCGTTCAGGTTGGCGACGCTCTGCGCGAGGGCCGCGTTGAAGAGGGCGGGGTCGAGTTCGACGAGGAGCTGCCCTTCCTTCACGACGCTGTTGTAGTCGGCGTGCAGGCGGATGATCGTTCCCGAAACCTGCGTGCCGACGTTCACCGAGGTCACCGGGTTGACGGTGCCGTTCGCGGAGATCACCTGCACGACGTCGCCCTTGTCCACGCCCTCGAGCCGCCAGCGCTCGGCCGGCGAGGGCTGCGAGCCCTCCTGCCACCAGTAATAGCCTCCCGCCGCCGCGGCGGCGAGAAGGAGGAAGGGAACGACGATGCGCGGACGAAGGATGCGGGAGATCATGGGACGGCGGTTTCTTCCTTTTCCGCCCATTCTAGTGGAGGGCGGCCCCAGGCGCGCCGGCCGCTTACGATTGGTTGCAATTGCGCCGGGTCACCGGGGGCGCCAGGCGTTCGGGCGGATCGCGATGCCGTTGGAGAGGTAGGCGAGGAAGTACTCGAGGTGCGCGAGCTCGTCGGATCCGGCGGGAAACGGCGCGGCGCCCATCCGGTCGAGGCATTCGCGGATGCGCATCTGCATCGTCACGGGCCTGCCTTCGCGGATGAAGGGCCAGGCCGCGGCGCTGCCCAGGGGCGCGGGGATGGCGTTGTCGCCGAAGTAGTTGCCCGCGTGGTCGACGTGGCAGGAGGCGCACGAGTAGTTCTGCTGGCCCATGCGGGCGAAGTAGATCCTGCGCCCCTCCTCGAAGCGCTCCTCGGCCGGCGCGGAGCCTGTGCGCACGGCGATCTTCTGGCCGTCCGAGAGGGACCGCAGGTAGGCGAGCACCGCGCCCATCGTCGCCGGGTCGCCGGCTTCGAGGAGCGGCTGGCCGTGGGTCTTGAGGCACTGGTTGATCGCCGTCTCGAGGCTGACCAGGCGCTTCACGCGGCGGTCGTACTGGGGGTAGGCCGCGGCGATCCGCCGGCCGCCGTTGGGGAAGCATCCCGCGAGGGAACGGCCGTTCGCGAACTTCGTCGTCCACAGGCGGCGCCCGGCCTCGATGGCCTCCGCGGCGCCGGGCGCGGGACGGTTGGCCGCCGCCTCCGACTGGCGCACCGGGTCGAATGCCGCGGACCCCGCGACGTAGTCGGCCGGGGCGAGGGAGGGAAAGCGCGCGCGCATCGAGGAAACGATGTCGTTGCGGACCGCCTCCGCGCCATCGGCGGCCTGGAGCGGAAGCGAAAGCGCGAGCAGCACCGCGGCCGCGCGCGGACGGTCAAGGAAGCGCATGGAGGTAGTCGATCACGCGTTCGATCTCCCGCGACTCGAGGAGGCGATGGCGGCCGTAGGGGGGCATGACGGTGCCCGGGTTGGCCCGCATCGGGTCCTCGAGCAGGCCGCGAAGCCGCTCGCGGTCCCAGCCCTTGAGGCGCGCGGCGTCGAGGCGTGGGCCCACGTCGGACCGGACGGCGGGCCCCGAGCCCTCGGGCACCTGGTGGCAGGCGATGCAGTTGCCCTTGTCCGGCCGGATGAAGAGCTCGCGCCCCTGGGAGGCCTGCGCCCAGGCGCCGCCGGCGTTGAGCGCCGCCGCGGCGGCCACGAGGATCGTCGTGAGCCGCATCAGCCCAGCTTGAGGGCCTTCTCGGCCTCGCGCTCGTTGGCGAGCAGGGAGCGCAGCTCGCGCAGGCGCGCCTCGGTGATCGACATCTCGTAGAAGTCGGACCCGCGCACCTTCGTGGCGAGCTCGAGCTGGTTCACCGCCGCCGCGAGATTGCCGCGCCGGTAGTAGGCCTCGGCCTGCGCGCGGTGCTGGGCAAGGTTGTTGCCCGCGGCGGCGTAGGCCTTCGACTGGAGCTCGTAGAGCCTCGCGTCCTCCGGCGAGTTCCGCACCCTCTCCTCGAGGAGCGCGATCGCCTCCGGCGTGCGCCCCATCTCGAGCAGGAGCTCCGTCTGGCCATACACGAGGCCGCGGTACTGGGGATAGGTCTTGAGGGCCGCCCTGTAGGTCGCGAGCGCGGCGTCGCGGCGGCCCTGGTCGGCCTGGAGCTGCGCGGCCAGCCATTCGAACGCGGGGTGGGCCGCGTCGCCCCCGCGGATGGTCGAGACCTCCTTCTCCGCCTCGGCGAAGTTGCGCTCGCGGCGAAGGGCGATGGCGAGGCCGTAGACATCCTCGCGGGCGCGGAGCACCGTGCGGTCCTCGAGCTGGGTGCGGAAGAACTTTATCGCGTCCGACGCCGACCCCGAAGCGGCCCGGATCTTGGCGCGCGCGAGCCGGTACTCGAAGCTGTCCGGCACCAGGCGCGGCGGCATCATCTCGACCCGGCCCTGCATGTCGGCGATGCGCTCGACGGTGAGCGGGTGCGTGCGCAGGTAGGAGGGGGCGCTCTTGAACTCGTTGAGCCGGTTGGCGCGCTGCATGCGCTCGAAGAAGGTGACCATGCCGCGGGGATCGTAGCCGGCCCGGTCGAGGAGGGTGACGCCCACGCGGTCCGCCTCCCGCTCGTGCTCGCGCGTGTAGTCGAGCTGGCCCTGGATCATGATCGCGCTCGCGCCGGTGAGCGCGGCCTCGGTGACCTGGCTGCTCTGCGAGCCGCTGCCGCGGGAGGCGATGATGGCGAGAGCCAGCGCCGCGAGGGAGGCGAGCTGGTACTTCCCCTGGCCCTGGTAGAGACGGGTCTGGTGGCGCTGGAGGATGTGCGCGATTTCGTGGGCCATCACGCCGGCGAGCTCCGACTCGTTGCGCGTGAGGAGGATGAGGCCCGTGTGCATGCCGACGTGGCCCCCGATCAGCGCGAACGCGTTGATCGTGTCGTCGCGAACCACGAAGAACTCGATGGGGCGCCGGGGAGGATCCGCGGCCGAGAGGAGCCGGTTGCCCAGCGAGGCCACGTACTCGGAGATCTCGGGGTCGTCCACGAAGGCGGGATCGATGCGCACCTCGCGCATCACCCGGTTGCCGATGGTGCCCTCCTGCTTGTCGGAGAGGACCGACTCGGAGGCGTCGCCGAGATCCGGCAGGACCTGTCCATGCGCCGGCAGGAGGGCGGCGCAGACGGCGAGGGCGACGAGGCGACGGAACATGTTTCGGGACGGTGGAGCGTGCGAAAGTGAAATCGTGGATACTCTGGGACACGCGGCGACGGCAATGGTTCGCCGTTCGGGAGTCCCTGATTATGAACGAAAAGCTCACCCATTTCGACGAGGGCGGCCAAGCCTGGATGGTGGACGTCGGCGCCAAGGACGAGTCGGCCCGGCGTGCCGTCGCGGCCGGGTCGATCCGGATGCTTCCGGGGACGCTTGCGCTGGTGAAGTCCGGCACCGCGAAGAAGGGCGATGTGCTGGGCGTGGCGCGAATCGCGGCCATCCAGGCGGCCAAGCGAACATGGGAGCTCATCCCGTTGTGCCACCCCATTGCCCTCACGGCTCTCGAGGTCCATTTCGAGATCGACGAGGGCGGCGCGCGCGTGGCCTGCCGCGCGATGGCCGAGTGCCGCGGCCGCACTGGCGTCGAGATGGAGGCGCTCACGGCCGTGAGCGCCGGGCTCCTGACCATTTACGACATGTGCAAGGCGGTGGACCGCGGCATGACGATCGGTGACATCCGCCTCCTCGAGAAGGAAGGCGGGAAGTCGGGGCGCTACGCCGCGACCTGACGGGCGCGATTACGCGCCGGCGGCCATCAGGGCCACTCCCGCGAGGGCCGATCCCGCGATCACCGTGATGACGCCCGCGCGATTGCGGGCGAGAGCCCAGAGGGCCACCGCGCAGATCGCGACCGCGGGCAGGGAAATCATCCCCGGGAACGGCACGGCGGCGCTCGCGCCGGGCCAGAACACGTGCCAGGCGAAGAACATGGCGAGGCTCGCGATCACGCCCACGACGGCCGACGTGATGGCTGATAGCGGGCCCTCCAGGTGGACGTCGTCGCGGTTTCGCTCCACGTAGGGCCCTCCCGCGAGGATGAACACAAACGACGGCAGGAAGGTGAACCACGTGGCCACGCAGGCGCCCAGGGCGCCGGCGGCCAGGAGCGCGTCGGGGCCGAGCGCCGCCTTCGTCCAGCCGCCCACGAACCCCACGAAGGCCACGATCATGATGAGCGGGCCGGGCGTGGTCTCGCCTAGCGCGAGTCCGTCGATCATCTGGGCCATCGTGGCCCACCCATGCTGGTTCACCGCGCTGTCGACGACGTACGGCAGCACCGCGTAGGCGCCGCCGAAGGTGACGAGGGCCGCCTGCGTGAAGAACCGCGCCATGGCCGCGAAGTCGCTCGAGTCGCCCAGCAGGGCCACGAGCGCCGCGAACGGGATCGCCCAGGCCGCGAGGCCGACGGCCAGGACGGCGGCGAGGTGGCCCGGAGAAGCCTTCGCGTGTTCCGGCGGCGGCGTATCGTCGTCGATGATGGCCGGCTCGTGCGTGCTGCCGGCGGCGGCTGCGTGGTGCGAGCCCCGGGGCGCGAATCGCCGTCCGGCGAGGCCGGCGATGGCCGCCGCGGCGATCACCAGCGGAAAGGGGACCGAGAACACGGCCAACGCCGCGAATGCCGCGACGGCGATCGCGACCTGGAATGGCCCCCGCAGCGCCCTGGAGCCGATGCGGTAGGTCGCCGCGGCGACGATGGCCACCACCGCGGGCTTCACGCCGGCGAGGATCGCGGCGACGAGCGGCGTCGTCCCGAGCGTGACGTAGACCCACGAGAGCGCGACGAGGAGGGCGAGGGAAGGCAGCACGAAGAGCGCGCCGGCCACGATGCCACCCCATGTGCCGTGCAGGAGCCAGCCGATGTAGGTCGCGAGCTGCTGCGCCTCGGGGCCCGGCAGGACCATGCAGTAGTTGAGCGCGTGCAGGAACCGCCGCTCCGAGATCCAGCGCTTCGTCTCGACGAGCTCGCGGTGCATGATGGCGATCTGCCCCGCGGGGCCGCCGAAGCTCACGAAGCCGAGCTTGAGCCAGAAGCGCAGCGCCTCGCCGAAGGAGATGCCGTGGGCAGGGCGTGTCATGCGGGGTAATTCCAGTTGTGGCGCTCGGCGCGTCCCTCGACCCGGGCCCGGCAGGCGGCGTACAGGGCATCGTAGACGAGCAGGCCCTTCTCGAGCAGGACGAGGTCGTCCGTGCACAGCTTCCCCAGGCCGAGCGACACGGCCAGCAGCCCCGCGCATTCGGGCGCGAGATCGAGCCTCGCCGTGTCCGCACCGCGCACGATCGTCGCGAGGCTCGCGAGGGCCTCGTCGCGCAGGTCGAAGTCCTCGACGAGCGCATCGAACGAGCAGCGCTCGCCGCGGTGCGTGAAGCGGACGCAGGGAACGTCGTAGGCCGTCCCTCCGTGCGCCTCGGCGTGGGACCGCACGAGCGGCTCCGGGACGTAATGGAACTCGGCCAGGGGATCGATGAAGCGGCGCACGAGCCACGGGCAGGCGATGCGGTCGATCTTGGGGCGCTGGCGAGTCACCCACACGGACGGCGCCCCGGGAACGGAGGGGATGGCCGGATCGGCGCAGCGCCGGACCGTGGGCGCGCCGATCGCTCGCCAGGCCTCGAATCCGCCTTCGAGATGACCGGCGTCGAGGCCGGCGGCGCGCAGCGCCTCGGCGGCATTCCGGCTGATCTGGTGGCCGTGCACGCAGTAGGCGACGACAGGTCGATGGCGGGGCAGGTACTTCTCCCAGTCGGGAATCGCGAACGGGTCACGCCAGGTGGCCCCGGCGATCATCGCGTCATCCGACTCGAACGCGGGGCGGCGGCGCACGTCCACGACCAGCGGCGCGGCGCCCGACCCGAGGGTCGCAAGCAGGGAGGCAGGGGATACGGATGCGGATACGGTGTCCATGGTCGTCCTCGAAGGGAGCAGGAACGCAGAACTTGGACGGGACACCGTCTTCGCCCGGGAGGGCGTCGGGAGCCTGCGAATTCCCGGTGAGCGCGAATGGTAGCGCGGCGGCGGCGGCCGCCGCAAGCGACCGTCAGTCGACGTACAGGTCCTTGAAGAGCGGAACGCCCGGCTTCACGGCATAGCGGTCGAAATCGGTCACGCCGCGGGAGCGCAGCACTTCCTCGTCGAGGAAGAAGTGGCCGGTGGTCTCGCGGCTCGGGCTCGTGAGGATGGCGTGGGCCGCTTCCGCCATGATGGCCGGCTGGCGGCTCGCGGCGAGGATCTCCGGTGGGAAGTTGAACTCCACCGCGGCCGTCGCGATCGTGGTCGCGGGCCAGAGGGAGTTCACGGCGATGCCGTCGCCGCGCAGTTCCTCGGCCATGCCCAGCGTGCACTGGCTCATGCCGTACTTCGAGATCGTGTAGGCGACGTGGCCCGCGAACCACTTCG
>JBBIJT010000158.1:0-6913 GCA_037445795.1 Betaproteobacteria bacterium
GCCACCTTGTCGAAGAGCGCCTTCTTCCAGTCCATGCGCTCGCTGATCGCCTCGATCACGAGGTCGCATTCCGCGAGCAGCGCGAGGTGCTCGTCGTAGTTCGCGGGCGTGATGCGCTCGACGACCGCCTTGGTGGCGAGCGGGCTGGGCTCGAGCTTCGCGAGCCCCTCGAGCGCCTTCCTCACGTTGGCGTTCTTGTCGCGCCCCTCGGCGGCGAGCTCGAAGAGGATCGGCTGGACACCGGCATTGGCGAGGTGGGCGGCGATCTGCGCGCCCATGACGCCGGCGCCGAGGACGGCGGCATTGCGGACGAGGAATTTCGACACGTGGCTTCTCCTGGAACGGGCCCGCGGGGCGGGCTTCAATGGGATTAGGTCAGGCCTTGTCGGTCGCGGCGGGGATGGGCCTGGGGTGCCGGTTCGCGTCGATGGCGACATAGGTGAGCTGCGCCTCGGTCACCTTGACGGTGTCCGCCCTGCCGTCGCGCCCGCGCTGGGCGAAGACCTCGACGTCGACCGTGATCGAGGTGCGGCCCACCCGCCCGACGCGGGCGTAGAAGCTCACCAGGTCTCCCACGAACACGGGCTCCTTGAACAGGAACGAGTTCACGGCGACCGTCACGATGGGGCCCTGCGCGCGCTCGAAAGCGGGGACGCTCCCCGCGAGGTCGACCTGCGCCATCACCCAGCCGCCGAAGATCGTGCCGTGGGCGTTGGTATCCGCCGGCATGGGGATGATGCGCAGGACGGGCTGTTCGCCCCGGGGGAGAGTGGCACGCATGGCGGGATTCAAACGCTCGTTTGAATTCTATCGCAATTGCGGCCGAAGGTCGGCCGCGGCCCGAGCGGCCGGCCGGACGCCGCTATTTCTTCGGCGCGCCGCCGCCGAGCGGCTTCACGTCGCCGCAATCCGCGCGGACCCACTTGAAATCCGCGGCGTCCTTGACCTCCTGCCTCTTGCCGCCCGTCGTGATGACTCCCTTCGAGCGGCGCAGCATCGTGTCCGGGTTGGGCGTCTCGAGCCGCGTCTCGTCCTCGACGGCCAGGGGGCTCTTGCACACCGTGCGTGTCACGACCACCTTCGGCGTGGCCTCCTTCACCTCGATCGTGCAGGTGGGCCCCATGAACACCGCCATGAAGACCCGGGCATCGCCCAGGACTTCCTTCGGGAAGCACACCTTGACCGGGGCGGCGGCGCCTTCGGGCCGCGCATCCCACAGCCCCGGCTTCACGTTGACCTTCTGGGCGAACGCCGGGGCGCTGGACGCGACGAGCAGCGCGGCGAGCAACGGGTAGAGACGCGGGGAATTGCGCAAGAAGCCTCCGGGAGAATGGTTGCAGCGGCATTGTGGCAGCGGGACGTCGGCGCAGGCAAACCCGCGCGGCCTCACGAGCCGTGGCCCCGGTAGATCTCGGACAGCCGCTCCAGGTAGCGCTCGACGATCTTGGCGCGCTTCGGCTTGAGCGTCGGGGTGAGCAGCCCGTTGTCCACCGTCCACTTCTCGGTGAGGAGCGCCACGCGCCGCACCTGCGCGTAGCCCGGGAACTCGCGCACCTGGCGGGCGATGCGCGACAGGACGAGCTTCTCGGCGCGCTCGCGGCCTTCGCCGTTGGGGTCCGCGCCCAGGCCCTCCGCCTCGGCCACCCTGGGCCACTCGTCCATGTTGAGGGCGACAAGGGCACCCAGGAACGGCTTGCCCTCGCCGACGACGAGCGCCTGCTCGAGGAGGGGATCGAGCTGGATGGCGAGCTCCATGTCCACGGGCGGCACCTTCTCGCCGTTGGCCATCACGATGATCTCCTTGATGCGCCCGGTGATGTAGAGCATGCCGTTCTCGAGCTTCGCCTGGTCGCCCGTGTCGAGCCAGCCCGCGGCGTCCTTCACCCCGGCGGTCGCCTCCGGGTTGTTCCAGTAGCCCATCATCACGTTGGGGCCGCGCACCCGCAGCACCCCGTTCTCGCCGAAGGACACCTCGATCCCGGGGAGGACGGCTCCGATGGAGGCGGGGTCGTTCCTCTCGAGCCGGTTCACCGACACGACGGGCGAGGCCTCCGTGAGGCCGTAGCCCTGCACGATGGGAAGCCCCAGCCCGATGAAGGTCTGCGCGATCTGCGGGTTGAGGGCCGCGCCGCCGCTCACCGCGATGCGAAGCCGGCCGCCCAGCCGCTCGAGCAGCTTCGCGGCCACCAGCCTGCGCAGGACCGGCCACAGCAGGAACGAGGAGCGCCAGGCACCCCGCCCCTGGCGCCATTCGAAGAGCGCCCAGCCCGTGCGGCGGGCGAACTCGAAGAGGCTGCGCCTGGCGCCGGACGCTCCCTCGAGCTGGGCCTGGATCGCGGCGTGCAGTCGCTCGTAGATGCGCGGCACCGACACGATCGCGGTCGGGCGCACCGCGCGGAAGTCCTCGGCGAGCTGCGGGATGGAGCGCGCGAAGGCCACCTGGGAGCCGGACACCACGGTGAGGTAGTAGCCCACGGTTCGCTCGAACATGTGCGAGAGCGGCAGGAACGAGAGGAACACGTCGTCCGTGTACACGTCGATCCCGCCGAGGCCCGACAGGACGTTCTGCAGCATGTTCTGGTGCGAGAGCATCACGCCCTTGGGCCGCCCCGTCGTGCCCGAGGTGTAGACGATGGTCGCGAGCGAGTCGCCCGGCACCGCGACCGGCGCTTCGGCGAGCGGCGAGGCAGGCAGCCAGTCGGCCAGCGAGCGGACGGCCGGGTCGTCCTTCGCGTCCACCGTCTTCACCGAGACGATCCTCGCCACGCGCGGCATCTGGGCGCGCGCCGGCGCCAGATGCCTGAGGTGGTCCTCGCCCTCCACGAACAGGAGCTTCGCGCCCGCGTCGTTGAGGCAGTAGGCGATGTTGTCGGGGCGATCGTCGACGTAGACCGGCACCGTGACGAGCCCCTGCGCGGCGGCTGCCTGGTCGAACCAGACCCACTCCCTGCCGTTGCGCAGCATGATGGCCACGCGGTCGCCGGGGGCGAGGCCCTCGGCAGCGAGGGCCGCGCGGGCGAGGCCGGCCATGCGCGCCGTGTCCGCCCAGGTGAATCCCCTCCACTGGCCGATTGCGGCGTCGAACTCGCGGTAGGCGACGGCGTCGGGCGTCATCGCCACGCGCTTCGCGAACGCCGTCGCGAGGGTGTCCTCCGCGGTCACGGGCACGTAATGCTTTTGTCGGGCGGACACGGTGCGCAAGCCGGATGCGGGCAGGGAGTTCGTGCGGCGGTTCTATTCGTCCGGAATCGTGGCGTCGCCGTCGCCCAGGGCGCGCTGCATGAGCACGCTGTCCACCCATCGCCCGTGCTTGAAGCCGATGGCGCGCAGGATTCCGGCCTCCCTGAAGCCTAGCGCCGAATGCAGGCCGATGGAAGCGGCATTGGCGCTGTCGCCGATGACGGCGACGAGGTTCCGGCAGCCGATCGCCTCGCACCGCCCGATGAGGGCCTCGAGGAGCGCGCGCCCGACGCCCCGCCGGGCGAAGTCCGGGTGCACGTAGATCGAGTCCTCGAGCGTGAACCGGTAGGCGGGACGCGTGCGGTAGAGGCTCGCGTAGGCGAAGCCCGCGAGCCGCCCGTCGACCTCGCAGGCGAGGTACGGGAAGCCCTTCCCGCGCACCGCCTCGAAGCGGTCGCGAAGCTCCGCGTCGCCGGGCGGCTCGGTCTCGAAGGAGCCGAGTCCCGTGCGCACGTGCCAGCCGTAGATCGCGGCGATCCCGGGAATGTCCGAGGGAAGCGCGTCCCGCACCTCGACGCTCATCGGCCCGCCGCCTTGCGCAGCCACGCGAGCGTGTCCCGCCAGAGGTTGTCGCGGCTTTCCGGCAGGAAATAGCCCATGTGCCCGATGCGGCCCCGTCCCGCCTCGGCGGGCGCGACGTGGCGGCGCTCGACGCGCGCGTTGCGGTAGAAGCCGTGCAGTTCGTCGATGGAGCGCTTCGTGAGCATCGCGTCGTCCTCGAAGGAATAGCCCAGCACGGGAGCGGTGATGCGCTCGTAGCGCCGCCGCATCGCCTCGCCCTCGCACAGCAGGTAGTCGCGGTGGGTGCACCAGCGCCGCCACTGCCAGGCCACCCCGGCGGGAAGGTCGCCCACCATGCGAAGCGCCTTGCCCGGAAAATAGCCGAAGAGCGGCGTGAGCACCGGGATCGCCACGAACCAGAAGAAGCGCACCTGCAGGCGCATGCGCTCGTTGTGCCCGTACCAGCCGGATCCGGCGGTCACCGTCACGAACGCGTCGAGGGCCGCGACCCGGGGCACGCCCCCGAAGAGCTGCCCGCCCAGGCTGTGCCCCAGCGCCAGGGCCGGCAGTCCCGGCGCCATCGCCCGGGCCTCCCCCAGCATCGCGTCGAGGTCCGACTGCGCCCAGGTGGTCACGTCCGCGCGCAAGCCCCGCAGGGGACCGTCGCGCGAGGAGCCCATGCCGCGATAGTCGAAGGTGAGCGCGTTCACGCCGTTCTCGGCCAGGAAGCGCGCCAGGGGCTCGTAGAAGTCCTGCCGGACGCCCATGGCCCCCGCGACGAGGAGCGTGGCCCACGCCTCGCCCTCCGCCGGGAACCGGGTCACCGCGAGCTCGTATCCGTCGGCGGCAAGGGCCGTGTCGCGAAACTCCATGGGAAGCTCAGGCCTTGCGCCGCGGCGAGACCCACATCGTGATCACGGCGCGGCAGACGGTCTCGCCGCCGCGGTCCTTCACTTCCACTTTCACCGGCACGTCGCGACCGGGCCCCTCGGCCACCTCGGGCAGGCTCGCGTGGGCCTGCACGTCGGTCTCTGCCTTGCGCAGGTACTCCACGGCCATGCCCTTGGGCAGCCAGCGCATCGAGGCCGGGATGGTGATCTCGGTGGTCATCCCGGCCGCGAGCTCCGCCAGGTTGCACATCGCGATCGCGTGGACGGTGCCGATGTGGTTCGTCACGGCGCGGCGCTTGCGCATCGACACGCGGGCGTAGCCCGGGCGGAACTCCTCGAAGCGCGGCCGGATGCTCCCGAAGTACGGCGCCTTCCAGCAGATGGCGCGCGAAAAGAGCGCCTTGCCCATCGGCAGCCCCTCCAGGCGCCGCCACAGCGCGAGCGCCGGGCTCACGCTAGAGAGCGTCCCAGCCGGTGTCGGGGACGAAGCGCTCGCCGTGCTTCGCCCGCAGCTCCGCCATGGTCCGGAGCCAGGATTCCTTCCCGCGCTCCTTGATGGCCGAGATGGGCCCTCCGCGATGCGGCGCGAAGCCCGTGCCGAAGATCACCCCCGCGTCGCAGAGGTCCGCGTCCGTCACGATCTTCTCGCGCAGGCACGCCACGGCCTCGTTGAGGGCGGGCAGCACGAGGCGGTCCGCGATGGGCTTGAGGTCGACCGACCCGCTGCCGCTCGCCTTCTGGGGCTTGCCCTTCACCCACGTGTAGAAGCCCTTGCCGGTCTTCTTGCCGAGGTTCTTCGCCTCGATGTTGGCCTGCAGCCTCTTCGGGATCGGCGTGCCGGGCTTCGCGAGCTCCTGGCCCACGGCCCAGCAGATGTCGAGACCGACCATGTCCGCGAGCTCGATGGGGCCCATCGGCATGCCGAAGTCCTTCGCCGCCGCGTCGATCGTCTCGCCCGGCACCCCCTCGTCCTGCATGAGCATCGCCTCCATGAGGTAGGGCGAGAGCACGCGGTTCACGAGGAAGCCGGGCGCGCTCTTGCACGGCAGCGGCAGCTTGTCGATCTGCCTGGCGAAGGCCTGGCCCGCCTGCATGACCCCGGGCGAGGTCTGCGGACCCTCGACGATCTCCACCAGCATCATCATCGCGACGGGGTTGAAGAAGTGCAGCCCCACGAGGCGCTCGGGGCGCGCGAGGACGCCGGAGAGCTCCTGCAGCGGGATGCTGGAGGTGTTGGTGGCGAGGATGGCCTCCGCCTTCATGCGGGGCTCGATGCCGGCGAAGAGCTTGCGCTTCACCTCCGCGTTCTCGACGATGGCCTCGATCACGAGGTCGGCCTTCGCCACGCCGTGGCCCTGTACGTCGGGGACGAGCCGGTCGAAGGCCGCCTGCACGAGGTGAGGCTGCTTGAGCCGCTTCTTGTAGAGCGCGTGCGCGCGCTGGATGGCGGGCGAGATGCGGTCGGGCGCGAGGTCCTGCAGCGTCACCGTGATGCCCTTGAGGGCCGCCCAGGCGGCGATGTCGCCGCCCATGGCGCCCGCGCCGATCACGTGCAGATGCCGGACGGGCTCGCCGCCCGACTGTTCGCCCTGCCCCTCCTTTGGCGGGGACCCCCGCCCCAGGGCCTTCATTCGGTCCTGCAGCTTGAACAGGCGGATGAGGTTGCGGGTGGTCGGGTGCGCGAAGAGGCTCGCCATCGAGGCCGGATGCTCGAGGGGGACGTTGCGCACGTCCCCGCCGAAGTCCTTCCACAGGTCGATGATCGCGTAGGGCGCGGGGTAATGGTCCTGGCGCGCCTTCTCGGCCACCTTCTTGCGGGACATCGAGGCGACCAGCGAGCGCACCCCGGGCCAGTCCGTCATCGCCGCCGCGAGCGGCGGCCTGTGCGGCGGCGGCGGGCTCGCGAGGAACATGCGGACCGCGTTCGCGAAGTGGCGCTGCGGCGTGGCCGCGTCGACGAGGCCCAGCTTCTTCGCGCGCCGGCCATCGACGCCGCGCCCCGTGAGCATGAGGTCGAGGGCATTGGCCGCGCCGATGAGCGGCGGCATGCGCCTGGCGCCACCCCAGCCGGGCACGATGCCGATGAGGACCTCCGGCAGGGCCATTCGCGTCTTCGGCCCGTCGTCGGCGATGCGGTAGCGGCAGGCGAGCGCCAGCTCCGTGCCCCCGCCCATGCAGAAGCCGTGGATCATCGCGAGGGTCGGAAAGGGCAGCGCCGCGATCTTGTCGAAGACCACGTTGCCGAGCGTCGTGAACGCCATCGCCTGCTCGGCGCTCGAGAT
>JBBIJT010000159.1:0-6849 GCA_037445795.1 Betaproteobacteria bacterium
AGCGCGTCGTGCGGCTCGATCTGGATCGTGAGGGGGTTGTAGGCGATGCCGAGCCCGGTCACGAACCGCCGCGCGAAGGCCGGCCAGTCCATTGACGGGGCGGCGACGACGTGGGCGTTGAAGTTGCCCGTCGCCCCGTTCACCTTCCCCATCATCTCGACGGCCGCGGCGGCGAGGCGGGCGCGCTTGAGCCGCCAGGCCACGTTCGCCATCTCCTTGCCGAGGGTGGTCGGCGTGGCCGGCTGGCCGTGGGTGCGCGAGAGCATCGCGACGTCGGCGTGGGCGCGGGCCAGCTCATCCAGCCGCGCGGCGATCGCGTCGATCGCCGGCAGGAGGACGGATTCCAGCCCGCCCTTCACCATGAGGGCGTGCGCGAGGTTGTTGATGTCCTCGGAAGTGCAGGCGAAGTGGATGAACTCGCCCGCGGCCGAGACCTCCGCGTTCGCGCGGAAGCGCTCGCGCAGCCAGTACTCGACCGCCTTCACGTCGTGGTTGGTGGTGGCCTCGATGGCCTTCACCCTCTCCGCGTCGGCCACGCTGAAGGCGGCCGCCAGGCGGTCGAGCTCCTCGACGGTGGCCGCCGAGAAGGCGGGCAGGAACTCGAAGGAGGGCTCCGCCGCAAGCGCCTTCAGCCAAGCGATCTCGACGCGCACGCGATGGCGGACCAGCGCGAATTCGCTGAAGTGCTCCTGCAGGGCGCGGGTCTTGGAGGCGTAACGCCCGTCGAGAGGCGAAAGGGCGGTGAGGGCGTGGGACATGGCGAGAACCGTGCGCGGATTCTAGCATGCGTGCCCGGGGCGCGAGGCCCGGGGCGACCCCGATGCTATACTCGGCGCGGCCCTCGCCCCGGGAACCTCCATGAAGCTCGTCGCCTCGAAGACCAGCCCGTACGCACGCAAGGTCCGGGTCCTCCTCGCCGAGAAGCAGCTCGCCTACGAGCTGGTGGAGGAGAGCGCGTGGAATGCCGGCACCACTGTTCCGCGCTACAACCCGCTCAACAAGGTCCCCGTGCTCGTGACGGACGACGGCAACTGCCTCTTCGACTCCTGCGTGATCGCGGAGTACCTCGACCCGCTGGGCGCGCCTTCGTTCATCCCGCCTTCGGGGATCGAGCGGGCGCTGGTGCGGCGCGACGAGGCGCTCGGCAACGGGATCGCCGACGCCGGCATCGCGATCTTCCTCGAGAGGAAGCGCGACGCCGCGCGCCAGGACGCGGCGTGGATCGCGCGCCAGAGGAGCAAGGTGGACGCGGGCATCGATGCGCTGGCGCGGGAGCTGGGAGGCAAGGCCTACCTTCGCGGCGACACCATTTCGCTGGGGGACGTGGCGTGCGCCTGCGCGCTGCTGTGGCTCGAGTTCCGGCTCCCCGAGATCGACTGGCGCGCGCGCCACGCCGAGCTCGAGCGCTGGATCGCGAGGCTCGAGTCCCGCCCCTCGTTCGCCGGCACGCGGCCGCCGGCCTGAGTTACGAGCGGGGCGGGGCCAGGCTCCCGCGCCCGGTTCCGGCCTCTCCCCGTCAGGCGATCACGCCGCCGCCGAGGCACTCCTCGCCGCGGTACAGCACCGCCGACTGCCCCGGCGTCACGGCCCACTGGGGATCGCGAAACTCCAGCGAGAAGGCGCCGTCGGCCCGGGAGTAGATGCAGGGGGCGTCCGCCTGCCGGTAGCGGGTCTTCGCGGCGAACGCCGCGCCGCCGGCCGGGGGCGAGCCCGCGATCCAGCTCTCGTCCTGGGCGAGCAGGCGCGACGAGAAGAGCCGCGGGTCGTCGTGCCCCTGGACGACCACGAGGGCATTGCGCGCGAGGTCCTTCGCCGCGACGTACCACGCGGCGCCGTCCCCCTCGCGGCGCCCCCCGATGCCGAGCCCCTGCCGCTGTCCGAGCGTGTAGTACATGAGCCCGTGGTGCTCGCCGAGGCGCTCGCCGCCAGGCGTGACGATGGGGCCCGGCTCCCGCGGCAGGTAGCGCGAGAGGAACTCGCGGAAGGGGCGCTCCCCGATGAAGCAGATGCCCGTCGAGTCCTTCTTGGCGTGGTTCGGCAGCCCCGCCTCGCGCGCGATGCGGCGCACCTCCGACTTGAGCAGGTGCCCCACGGGAAACATCGCGCGCGAGAGCTGTGCCTGGGTCAGGCGGTGGAGGAAGTACGACTGGTCCTTGGAGGGGTCCAGGCCCTTCAGCAGGGCGAAGGCGCCGTCGCGCTCCTCCACGCGTGCGTAGTGCCCCGTGGCGATCCGCTCGGCGCCGAGGGCGATGGCGTGGTCCAGGAAAGCCTTGAACTTGATCTCGGCGTTGCAGAGCACGTCGGGGTTCGGCGTGCGGCCGGCGCGGTACTCGGCGAGGAAGCTCGCGAAGACGCGTTCGCGGTACTCGGCCGCGAAGTTGACGGCCTCGACCTCGATGCCCACCTTGTCGGCCACCGAGACGGCGTCGACGAGGTCCTCGCGTGTCGAGCAGTACTCGCCGTCGTCGTCGTCCTCCCAGTTCTTCATGAAGAGGCCGACGACCTCATGGCCCTGGCGCTTCAGGAGCAGGGCGGAGACGGCGGAATCGACGCCTCCGGAGAGGCCCACGACGATCTTCATGGGACGCTATTGTGAGGCAAGGCGCGGCGTGCCCGCGCGAAACGAAAAAAAGGCAGGGCTTTCGCCCTGCCTTTTTGGCTTGCGGGGCTGCCGGTATTACTTCTTCGGCGCGTCGGCCTTCGCGGGCTCGGCGGGCTTGGCCTTCGCGGGCTCGGCGGGCTTGGCCTTCGGGGCATCCGCCGACTTGCCGGTGGACGATCCCTGGTCGGCGGGCTTCGCGGACGACTTCTTCTTGCTGGACTTCTTCTTGGACTTCTCGCCCGAAGCGGCCTTTTCGGTGGACTTCGGGGCTTCGGCCTTCTTCACGTCGGCCTTGGCGGGGGCCTCGGCCTTCGCCGAAGGCGCGGCGGGAGTGGCCGGCGTTGCAGCGGCGGCCGGCTTGGCCGGCTCGGCAGGCTTGGCGGGCGCCTGGGCGAACGCGCCGAGGGAGGCGGTCGCGAACACGGCGGCGATCAGGGCGGAAAGCTTCTTCATTTCGGTTCCTTTTTTGCGGGAAGTAGGGGAGATTCGCTTCGACTGCGCTGGAAGCCAGCCTCGTCAGGCCACTTAACGGCCCGTCCCCCCAACCGGTTGACGCCTTTCCCCGGGGCGGGAGGTCAGGGGCGCTCGGCGGCCTCCCGCCACCGGCCCGGGGGGAGCCCCGCCAGGGTCCAGGGGCCCACCCGGTACCGGACGAGGCGCAGGGTAGGGAGGCCCACCCGGGCGGTCATTCGCCGGACCTGGCGGTTGCGTCCCTCCCGGATGCGCAGGTCGAGCCACGACGTCGGGATGGCGCGGCGCACGCGGATCGGCGGGTCGCGGGGCCAGAGGCCGGGCGGCTCGGGAATCGCTTCCGCCGCAGCGGGGCGCGTGACGAAGCCGCCGAGCTCGACGCCCCGCCGCAGCGCCTCCAGCTGCTCGTCGCGCGGGACGCCCTCGACCTGCACCCAGTACCCCTTCTCGAGCTTGTGGCGCGGGTCGGCGATCCTCGCCTGCAGGGGACCATCGTCGGTGAGGACGACGAGCCCCTCGCTGTCTGCATCCAGCCGGCCCGCGGGATAAACGCCCGGAACGGGAACCAGGTCCGCGAGCGTGCCGTGGCTCCCGGAGGGGCTGAACTGGCAGACGAAACCGAAGGGCTTGTTGACGAGGATCAGCCGGGACATGAAGGGGGGGTATGGGGGCTTTGCTATAATTCCGCGGTTTTCGGCGCCGAAATGGCGCCCGCGGGCGAACCACGCCGCCCGACCCCACCGAGTCGCCCCACAGGAGTCGAACGCATGAGCAAGATCAAGGTCAAGAACCCGGTCGTCGAGATGGATGGCGACGAGATGACGCGGATCATCTGGCAGCGGATCCGCGAGAAGCTGATCCTCCCCTACCTCGACATCGACCTCAAGTACTACGACCTGGCGATCGAGAACCGCGACGCGACCGACGACAAGGTGACCGTCGACTCCGCCAACGCGACCAGGGAATACGGCGTGGCGGTGAAATGCGCGACGATCACGCCGGACGAGGCGCGCGTGAAGGAGTTCAACCTCAAGCAGATGTGGAAGAGCCCCAATGGGACGATCCGCAACATCCTCGACGGGACGATCTTCCGCGAGCCGATCATCTGCCGCAACGTGCCGCGTGTCGTGACGCATTGGGACAAGCCCGTCGTGGTCGCGCGCCACGGCTACGGCGACGTCTACCGGGCCACCGAGATCAAGTTCGACGGACCGGGCACGATCAAGCTCAGCTTCATCCCGAAGGGGGGCGGGGCGCCGATCGAGAAGGAGGTCTTCCAGGCGCCGGGCGCCGGCATCACGATGTCCATGTACAACCTGGACGACTCGATCCGCGGCTTCGCGCGCGCCTGCTTCAACTACGCGCTCAACCGCAACTACCCCGTGTACCTCTCGACCAAGAACACCATCCTCAAGGTCTACGACGGGCGCTTCAAGAACATCTTCCAGGAGACGTTCGACGCCGAGTTCAAGGCGAAATTCGACGCTGCCGGCCTCACCTACGAGCACCGCCTCATCGACGACATGGTCGCGTCCAACCTCAAGTGGAGCGGCGGCTACCTGTGGGCCTGCAAGAACTACGACGGCGACGTCCAGTCGGACACCGTGGCCCAGGGCTACGGCTCCCTCGGCCTCATGACCTCGGTGCTCACGACGCCGGACGGCAAGACCGTCGAGGCGGAGGCGGCGCACGGCACGGTGACCCGGCACTACCGGATGCACCAGCAGGGCAAGCCCACCTCGACCAACCCGATCGCCTCCATCTACGCGTGGACGCGCGGGCTGCAGTACCGCGGCAGGATGGACGGCACGCCGGACGTGGTGAACTTCGCGCTCACGCTCGAGAAGGTGTGCGTGGACATGGTCGAGTCCGGCAAGATGACCAAGGACCTCGCGCTCCTCATCGGGCCCGACCAGCCCTTCCTCACCACGGAAGGCTACATGGACGCGGTGGACGCCGAGCTCAAGCGCCGCATGGGCTGAGCGCGCACCACGGCAGTGCGAAGAAAAAAGCCCCCGGGACGCGAGTCCCGGGGGCTTCTCAAACTTGGGAGTCGGCTCTTAGGCGGCCTGGATGTTCGACGCCTGCTTGCCCTTGGGGCCCTGCGTCACGTCGAAGGAGACCTTCTGGCCTTCCTTGAGGGTCTTGAAACCCTGCATCTGGATGGCGGAGAAGTGGGCGAAGAGATCCTCGCTGCCGTCGTCCGGCGTGATGAACCCGTAGCCCTTCGCATCGTTGAACCACTTGACGGTACCGGTTGCCATTCGCTTGCATACCTCTTGGAAGTACGGGTGGAGGCCCGCAAATCGTTCGGATCCAGGCCCGCACGTCGAGAAGGCGATGCGAAATCCTTGATACCAAACTCCAACGCGCCTTTTACGCCCGTAGCCGGGTCAAGTCAATAGAGGGGGCGGGGGTCTTGAAAAACCCCGGTCCTTTGTCCATATTGGGCGGGACGGAACACATGATCAGCGCCAGCCGCCCTTCACGCGTCCTAGGCATGCCCAGCAAGCCCAGCGGCTCCACGATGCTCAAGCCCGGCGCGGCCAAGGTGAAGCCGCCGCCGATGTACAAGGTCGTCATGTACAACGACGACTTCACGCCGATGGAATTCGTTGTCGAGGTCCTGCAGACGTTCTTCTCGCTGCCCCGGGAACAAGCGACGCAGGTGATGCTCAAAGTGCATACGGAGGGGCGCGGCGTTTGCGGGACGTACCCGCGCGACGTGGCCTCCACGAAGGTGGAGCAGGTGGTTCAATATTCGCGCCGGCACCAGCATCCCCTGCAGTGCGCGATGGAGGAAACATGATCGCCCAGGAGTTGGAAGTCAGCCTGCACATGGCCTTCGTCGAGGCCCGCCAGAAGCGCCACGAGTTCATCACCGTGGAGCATCTGCTGCTCGCCCTGTGCGACAACCCGTCCGCGTCGGAGGTGCTGAAGGCGTGCGCCGCCAAGATCGACGAGCTGAAGAAGGCGCTCTCCGACTTCGTGATGCAGCACACTCCCACGGTCGCCGGGACGGGCGAGGTCGATACCCAGCCCACGCTCGGATTCCAGCGCGTCATCCAGCGCGCCATCCTGCACGTCCAGTCCTCCGGGAAGAAGGAGGTCACCGGCGCCAACGTCCTGGTGGCCATCTACGGCGAGAAGGATTCCCACGCCGTCTACTTCCTGCACCAGCAGGGCGTCTCCCGCCTCGACGTGGTGAACTTCATCTCCCACGGCATTACCAAGAATCCCCAGTCCGGCGTGCCCCGGGAGGAGGGCGAGAGTGCCGAGGAGGGCCAGGAGGCCCCGGGCGCCGGGGGCGCCCTCGAGAGCTTCACCCAGAACCTCAACCAGCTCGCCATCGACGGCAAGATCGACCCGCTAATCGGCCGCGAGCTGGAGCTCGAGCGCGTGATCCAGATCCTCTGCCGGCGCCGCAAGAACAACCCGCTTCTCGTGGGCGAGGCCGGCGTGGGCAAGACGGCCATCGCGGAAGGGCTCGCCAAGCGCGTCAACGACGGGCAGGTGCCCGAGATCCTCGCCAAGGCGCAGGTGTACGCGCTGGACATGGGCGCGCTCCTCGCCGGCACCAAGTACCGCGGCGATTTCGAGCAGCGCCTCAAGGCGGTGCTCAAGCAGCTCGTGGAGAACCCCAACGCCATCCTCTTCATCGACGAGATCCACACGCTCATCGGGGCAGGGAGCGCCTCGGGCGGGACGCTCGACGCCTCCAACCTCCTGAAGCCGGCGCTCTCCTCGGGCTCGCTCAAGTGCATCGGGGCGACCAC
>JBBIJT010000160.1:0-6713 GCA_037445795.1 Betaproteobacteria bacterium
ATCCCCTTCATCATGGCGATCTTCTGGTTCTACTTCCTCACGCCCATGATCGTCTCGAAGTTCACGGGCCAGCAGGGCGAGGCGGTGGGCCCGTTCACCTCGGCCGTGGTCGCCTTCATCATGGTCGAGAGCGCCTACTACTCCGAGATCGTCCGGGCCGGCATCCAGTCGATCCCGCGCGGCCAGCCCTGGGCGGCCTATGCGCTTGGGATGAACTACTGGCAGTCGATGGGCCACGTGGTGCTGCCGCAGGCGTTCCGCAACATGCTTCCCGTGATGCTCACGCAGGCGGTGATCCTCTTCCAGGACACCTCCCTCGTCTACGTGGTCGCGCTCAAGGACTTCCTCGGCGCGGCCTCCAAGGCCGGCCAGCTCACCGGCCGCATCGTCGAGCTCTACCTGTTCGTGGCCGTCGTATTCTTCGCGATATGCTTCGCCGCCTCCTGGGCCGTGAAGCGCCTCCAGGCGCGGCTCGCCGTCTCCCGATAGGACCCTTCCATGAGCACCTCCGACGCGCCCCGCCCGATGATCGACATGAGGAACGTGAGCAAGTGGTACGGGGCGTTCCAGGTCCTCGACGGCTGCACGACGAAGGTCGAGAAGGGCGAGGTGGTGGTCGTCTGCGGCCCGTCCGGCTCCGGCAAGTCGACCCTCATCAAGACCGTCAACGGGCTCGAGCCCTTCCAGAAGGGCGAGATCGTGGTGAACGGCATCTCCGTGGGCGACCCGAAGACGAACCTGCCCCGGCTGCGCGCGCACATCGGCATGGTCTTCCAGAATTTCGAGCTCTTCCCCCACATGAGCATCACCGAGAACCTCACCATCGGGCAGGTGAAGGTGCTGCGGCGGACCCGGGAGGAGGCCGAGGCGAAGGGCCTCAAGCTCCTCGACCGGGTGGGGCTGCTCGGCCAGAAGGACAAGTTCCCGGGCCAGCTCTCCGGCGGCCAGCAGCAGCGCGTGGCGATCGCCCGCGCGCTCTCGATGGACCCCATCGCGATGCTGTTCGACGAGCCCACCTCGGCGCTCGACCCCGAGATGATCAACGAGGTCCTCGACGTCATGGTCCAGCTCGCCAAGGAGGGCATGACGATGATGGTCGTCACCCACGAGATGGGCTTTGCCCGGAAGGTCGCCCACCGCGTCGTGTTCATGGACAACGGCCAGATCGTCGAGGACTGCACCAAGGACGAGTTCTTCGGCACGCGGCGCTCCGGGCGGGCCCAGGCCTTCCTGTCCAAGATCCTGCACCACTGAGCCCGCCCGCCGGCCCGTTTCTTGCCTGCCCGGCGGGGGACGACCCATCGGAACTCATTGACTAATCGTCATTTTCGGACGAAACTCTCCCTCCATGAATCGCCTGACGGCCATCGGCCTCGCTTCCCTGGTCGCCTACGGGGTGCTGCTCGCAGCCAAGTGGGAGGGGGCTCCGTCCGCTTCGCCGACGGGCATTTCCACCCTCTCGGCCACCGACCGGGCCGCCCCGATGCCGCTGCAAGGCAACGGCTCGATCAAGCCCGCTTCCGTTTCCCGCACCTTCAAGGCGGCCCCGCAGCGGGCCGCGGCCCACGAGGCGGCGCGCCTGTCGCTCGTGGCCACGCAGTTCCGCCAGACGCGCGACCTCAAGGCGTTCGCCGACGCCCTCCTCGCCCGCAAGGACAGCCTCGACCGCGAGGAACGCTACTACCTCGCCAAGGCGCTGGAGACCTGCAGCTTCGCGACCTCGGTCAACGACGACCTTGCCGCCGCCAGCGAGAAGCGCCGGCGCCAGTTCATCGCCTCCATTCCCGCCACGGACACGGACGCAGCGCGCCGCATCGCCGCCTACGACGCGGCCGACGAGACGCAGCGTTGCCTGGGCTTCCAGGGCGTGCGCATCGCCCAGAAGCAGGTCGATGACCTCTACCGCGACGCCGGCGACGCCGGCGACGCCCGCGCGCAGGCGCGCATGCTCGTGGCCGACCTGAACCGCAGCCTCACCGCCCCGAAGGGCGGCACCGAGGTCGCGCGGCCGGTGAGCAACGACGACTTCCAGCGGATCATCGGGCTGCTCGAGACGCGCGACGCCGAAGCCATCGTGACGGTGGCCCAGCTCCTGGCGCAGCACCGCCTGATCAGCGAACTGCGCATCGGGCCGACCGGCGAGGTCCCCGAGCCGGCCTCCCTCGTCGGCGCGTTCTCCCTGGTGGCCTGCGACTTCCAGCCCACCTGCCCCACCTTCGAACGCGAGGCGCTCCAGGCTTGCGCCTACGCCGGCTACTGCACGTCCGGCTCGTACGAAGAGCTCTACGCCAACTTCCTCGCGTCGCCCTGGGCGTACTCCCAGGCGCTCCGATACCGCGGCGTCATCCACACCGCGATCGAGACGCACAACTGGAGCCTCCTCGGCCTCCAGAAGCTGATCGGCGCCCGGTCCAGCGCGGGCTCCTGAGCCCGCTTCCGTCTTGCCCATCTGGTTCCGCCGCGACGACGCCCGCGGCGTCCTCGTGATCTGCATTCACGCGATGCCGGGCGCGAGGCGCACGGAGGTCGCCGGCCTGCATGGCGAGGCCCTCAAGGTGCGCGTCGCCGCCCGCGCCGTCGACGGCAAGGCGAACGACGCCCTCCTCGCGTTCATCGCGGAGCGGCTGGGCGTCGCGCGCCGGGACGTGCGGCTCGCCTCGGGGGAGAAGTCGCGCGAGAAGCGCCTCGAGGTGATTGGCGCCCGCGCAGACCCGGAGACGGCACTCCTGCCGGCCGCGCCCGGCGACCGGGGGACCTAGCCCGCGAGCGCGCGCACGTGCCGCACGACGCTCCGCGCGAGGGCACGGGTGTTGTAGCCGCCCTCGAGCGTCGAGACGATCCGGCCCTTCGCGTGGCGATCCGCGACCTCGACGATGCGCTCGGAGATCCATTGGTAGTCGTCGTCGGTGAGCTGCAGGTGCGCGAGAGGGTCCTCGCGGTGCGCGTCGAAGCCCGCCGAGACCATCACGAGCTCGGGCTCGAAGCGCTCGAGCGCCGGGAGCCAGCGGCGCTCGACCGCGTCCCGGAACCCCTGGCTGCCGGTCATCGCAGGCAGGGGGACGTTCACGATGTTCTCCTCCCGCGAGTCGGCGCCGCAGAAGGGATAGTAGGGATGCTGGAACGTCGAGCAGAACATGACGCGGCCATCGTCGCGGAACATGTCCTCCGTCCCGTTGCCGTGGTGGACGTCGAAGTCGAGGATGGCCACGCGCGCGACCCCGTGGCGCTCCAGGGCGTGCGCGGCGCCCACGGCCACGTTGTTGAAGATGCAGAAGCCCATCGCGCGATCGGGCGTGGCATGGTGGCCCGGGGGGCGCACGGCGCAGAAGGCGCGCTGCTGCGTGCCGCCCATCACCAGGTCGATCGCGCGGACGACCGCTCCCGCCGCCCGCAGCGACGCCGAGAGCGACATGGCGTTCATGGACGTGTCGGGATCCAGGTAGGCGTACTCGTCCTCGGGCGCCGACTGCCGCACGTGCCGGACGTGGGACTCGCTGTGAACGCGCTCGAGCTGCTCCGCGTCGGCCTCCGGGGCCTCGTGCTCGCTGAGCTGCCCGCCGAAGCCGGACGCGTCGAGCGCGTCGAGCACCGCCTTCAGCCGCTCCGGCGACTCGGGATGGTGCGCCCCCATCTCGTGGAGGACGCAGTGGGGATGGGTGACGAGCGCGACGGACACGGCCAACGAGCCCCTAGAAGGCGGTCCGCACGATGCTCTTCGTGCCCTGCATCGCCGGAAGGCCCGCGGCCGGGTTGGTGGGCGGGAGGCCCGCGGGAGGGTTCACGGTGTAGCTGAAGACGCCGTGCCCGGCGTCGGAGAACGTGAGCCGGAAGGAGCCCACGTCCTGGATGCCGTAGGCCAGCGGGTTCCAGGGCTGGGAGAAGGGGTTGCCGAGGGTGACGTACATCCGGCCCGTGTAGCTGTTCGACGCGGTCCACGCGCCCTCCGTCATCACGAACCAGAGCGGCACGTTGCCCGTCCCTCCCGGGGAGGCGGGATCCGTTGCCCGGGGATCGTAGGTGTACCAGACGGCGAACAGGGCATCGACGATGCCGGAGGTCGCGTTCGCCGGGAGCTTCTGGCGGATGCTGATGCCCCACCCCGATTCGCCCGCGTTCCACCACATGTCGGTGTAGTCGGTGAAGGGCCTCACCTGCGCCTGCGCCTGGAGGGCGGCCAGGGCGGCGACGAGGGCCAGCATGCTGCGCAAGCGAGTCATCCGTTTCTCCAAGGTCCGGCACCCGCGGGCCGGGGCCGGGGCCCCGGGGGGCCATATCCGCCATGCTATCCTGATTCCGACCCCCGTCCGACCCGGAAACCCCCGCACGGTTCCCGTGCCTCCGTGACCATGCTCATCGACGCCAGAGCCCGCCTTGCCCCCAACCCCGTCGAGGACGTGGTCGCCCGGGCCTCGCGCGTCATCCTCGGCAAGGAGCGGCAGATCCGCCTCGCGATGGCCTGCATCCTCGCGCGCGGCCACCTGCTGATCGAGGACGTCCCCGGCGTCGGCAAGACCACCCTTTCGCAGGCCCTCGCCCGGCTCCTCGGGCTCGACTACCAGCGGATCCAGTTCACCTCGGACCTCCTGCCCGCCGACGTGATCGGCGTCTCCATATTCGACCGCGAGAGCTCGACCTTCCGCTTCCACCCCGGCCCGATCTTCTCGCAGATCATCCTGGCCGACGAGATCAACCGCGCCAGCCCCAAGGCGCAGAGCGCGCTGCTCGAGGCGATGGAGGAGCACCAGGTCACGGCCGAGGGAGAGACGCGGCCCCTGCCGGAGCCCTTCTTCGTCATCGCCACCCAGAACCCGCTGCACCAGGTCGGCACCTTCCCGCTGCCCGAGTCGCAGCTCGACCGCTTCCTCATGCGCCTTCGCCTGGGCTACCCCGACGCCAAGGCCGAGCGCGAGCTGCTCAAGGGCGAGGCGCGGCGCGACCTCATCTCGCACCTGGAGCCGGCCATCACCGCCGCGCAGCTCGTCGAGCTGCAGCGCGCCGTGACCGCCACCCAGGTCTCCGAGGCCCTCCTCGACTACGTGCAGGCCCTGGTCGCGCACACGCGCGTGTCCCCCAGGTACGCGCAGGGCCTGTCGCCGCGCGCGGGGCTCGCCGTGCTGCGGGCCGCGCAGGCGTGGGCGATGATGCAGGGGCGCCGCCAGGTGCTCCCGGAGGACGTGCAGGCGGTCCTCCCCACCGTCGTGGGCCACCGGCTGCACGGCACGGGCGAGTCGCAGAAGGGCGGCTTCGACGCCGCCACGGACCTCCTCACCTCGGTCCCCATCCCCTGACCGCCGGCGGACGATGTTCGCCGGCCTGAGGCAGTCGGTTTCGGACTGGATCTTCCGGGCGAGGACGCCCGAGGCGCCGCCGGTCACCCTCGTCCAGCGGCGCATCTTCATCCTGCCCACGAAGCAGGGCTACCTATTCGGCGTCGTGCTGCTGGTGCTGCTCCTCGCTTCCATCAACTACACGCTGTCCCTCGGCTTCCTGCTCACGTTCCTGCTGGCCGCGATGGGCGGCGTCGCGATGCTGCACACGTGGCGCAACCTCGCGCACCTGAAGCTGCGGCCCGGCCGCTGCGACCCGGTCTTCGCCGGCGACACGGCGCGCTTCCGCGTCGTTCTCGAGTCGCCGGCGCGGGAGCGCTATGCCGTGGCGATCCGGCGCCGGGCGGAGGACCCGGTGTTCGCGGACGTGCGGGTGGCGGAGCCCACGGTCGCGACCCTCGCGGTCGCCGCGCCCCGGCGCGGGCGGCTCGCCTGCGGCCGCCTCGAGGTCTTCACGCGCTATCCCGTCGGCTTCTTCCACGCGTGGTCCTACGTCGACTTCGGCCTGTCGGTCGTCGTCTACCCGCGGCCCGATCCCACGGCGGGGCTGCCGCCGGTGCAGGCGGTGTCCGACGACATCGAGGGCATCCCCGTGCCCGGCGACGAGGACTTCGCCCTGCTGCGCGGCTACCGGGCGGGCGACCCGCCCCGCCAGATCGCCTGGAAGGCGCTGGCGAAGGGGGAGGATCTCCTCACCAAGGAGTTCCAGGCCACCGCGTCGCCCGAGCTCTGGCTCGACTGGCAGGACACGCGCGCGGCCGACGTCGAGGCGAGGCTCTCGATCCTGGCGCACTGGGTGATCGAGACAGAGAAGCTCGGCCAGAGCTACGGCCTGCGCCTGCCCGGCGCCAGGATCGACCCGGGCCGCGGGGACCTGCACCGCGCCCGCTGCCTCGAGGCGCTGGCCCTCTTCGGGGACGGGACGCAATCGTGAGCGGCGCGCTGCCCAACGCCGCCCTCGACGTGCGCAACGTCATGTGGCTGCTCGCCTCGATGACGTTCGTCATGGCGCCGCACGCGCTGCGCCTGCCGGAGTGGGTGGCGGCCTTCCTCGTCGTGGTCGTCGCGTGGCGCGCCTGGATCGCGTGGCGCGCCGCCCGCATGCCGCCGCGCTGGCTCATCCTCCTCGTCACGGTCGGCGCCATCGTCGCGACGTTCGTCGCCTTCCGGCGCATCACCGGGCGCGACGCGGGCACGACGCTCCTCGTCCTGATGGCGGCGATGAAGCTCCTCGAGATGAAGACCTCGCGCGAGGTGCTCATCTCGATCCACCTCGGGTTCGTGCTGGTCATGACGAACTTCCTCTTCTCGCAGACGATCCCGATGGGCATCTACATGCTCGTGTGCGTCTGGCTCTTCGTGGCCACGCTCGTGGGCTACCACCGC
>JBBIJT010000161.1:0-6661 GCA_037445795.1 Betaproteobacteria bacterium
TTCGCCGCCCTTCAATGCGGGGAGGCCCGCCGGAACGGATTATCGCACATCGACTGCGCCGCCAGCGGCGCAGGTGCGGAACCCGGCGAAGACGTCGTCGCGATGGGGCTTGTAGAAGTTGCGCCACCGGCTGTGGACCAGGCGCGAGCGGGTGGCGAACGAGCCGCCGCGCAGCACCGCGTGGTCGTGGAACCAGGGCTCCGAGTATTCCGCGTACGCGTCCTTCTCGAAGCCCGGGTACGGCCCGAAGTTCGAGGAAGTCCATTCCCAGACGCCGCCGATCATCATCCCCGGGCCGCCTGCCGATGGCGCGGGATCCGGGACGACGGCCGGGCGCTCGAGGCGGTAGTCGAGCCCCGGAGCCGACGACGGCACGTCCGCACCCCACGGATAACGCACGTCGCGGCCGCCGCCTCGCGCCGCGAACTCCCATTCGCTTTCGGTCGGCAGCCGGCGGCCGGCCCAGCGGCACCAGGCCTCGGCCTCGTGGCGGGTGACCTGCACCAGGGGCTCCTCGTCGCGCAACGCGAGGCGCGAGTCGAACCAGCGCATGGTCCAGCCCCCCTCCCCGCGCGACCAGTTGCGCGGGGCCGTCGTGCCGCTCTCCCGCCGCCATGCCAGCCCCTCGGCCGTCCACAGGTCGTCGCGCGCATAGCCGGCGTCCTCCACGAAGGCGAGGAATTCGCCGTTCGTCACCGGCCTCGAGTCCATGGCGAAGGGCGCCACCCGGACCGGGTGCGCCCACTTCTCGTTGTCGAAGGCATGCTCGCCGTCGTCGCGGCGCGCGCCCTGCAGGAAATCGCCGCCCGCGAATGCCACGTCGCGCCGCGCGTCGCCCGGCGCTGAAGGCATGGCGAGGTGCTCGCGTTGCGGCGGCGGAAACCCCAGCGTGTGCAGCGTCATGAGCAGCGCCTCGCCATGCATGTCCTCGTGGAAGAGCGCGAGGCGGAAGCGGTGGCGGTCGTCCTCGCGGCTCGCCCGGAGGTCGTCGAGAGTCTGCCCGAGCGTCTCCTCGAGGTAACGGAAGACCTCGCCGCGCGGCGGATAGGCGAGCGACCAGCGCGAGTCGTGGCCGACCGTCCGTGAATCGAACAGGGCGTCCGCGCCCGGGAGCCGCGAAGGCGTGCGCTCTCCCGCGGGATCGTCGGGCCGCCAGCGCCGGCAGAAGAACTCCTGGAAGAACCCGATGTGCGCGAGTTCCCAGATCGGCGGATTCACGACCTCCAGGAGGGGAACCTCCCACTGCGGGCCCTCGAGATGGCCGTAGATCGACAGCGTATACTCGCGGCACTCCCGCAAGGCGGCGGCAAGCGCATCGATATCGTTCAGCATGGCGAGGTCTTCCCGGTCCGCACCCGTGGTCATCATCGTGACGCCCGGCACGCGCGAGGCCAACAACGGCAATTGGCGCACCGCCCGGCGCTGGGCGGGCTTCCTCGCCGGGTTTGCGAAACCGATTGTACAGACGGAGTGGGGCGGCGAGCCCGCCGACGTCGTCATCGCCCTGCACGCGCGCCGTAGCGCCGCGTCGATCGAGCGCCTGAAGGCGTCGCGCCCGCGCACGCCCCTCGCCCTGTTGCTCTCCGGCACCGATCTCTACCGCGACCTGCCCGCCAGCGCCGAGGCACGCCGCTCGCTGGAGCTCGCCGACCGCATCGTCGCGCTCCAGGAGGACGCCCTCTCGCACGTCCCGCGCGAGCATCGGGGCAAGTGCGAGGTGATCTACCAGTCTGCGACGGCGCTTGCCAAGGCGCGCAAGCCCGGCGGCCGGCTCGATTGCGTCGCCGTGGGCCATCTGCGCGAGGAAAAGGACCCGCGCACGCTCTGGAACGCGCTCGGGCTCGTGGATCCGCGCCTGCCGATCCGCGTGCGCCACATCGGGGCCGCGCTCGACCCGGCGCTCGGGGAAATGGCCCGCGCCCTCGCCGCCCGCGACTCGCGCTTTCGGTGGAGCGGGCCGCTTCCGCACGGCCTCGCCCGCGCCGCGATCCGCCGGGCGCACCTCCTCGTCCATCCTTCCGCGATGGAAGGGGGGGCCAACGTGATCGTCGAGGCGGTCACCGCGGGCACGCCGGTCGTGGCGAGCCGCGTGTCGGGGAACGTGGGCATGCTGGGGCGGTCCTATCCCGGCTACTTCGAGCCCCGCGACGCCGCGGGACTCGCGCGCCTGCTCGAGTCGCTGGCCCGGCAGCCATCGCAGCTGCGCGAGCTGCGGCAGGCCTGCGATGCGCGGCGCGCGGCTTTCTCGCCGGCCCGGGAGCGGCGGGCGATTCGCGACCTCGTCCGCCGGTTGCTGGCCCGCGGGTAACGCTAGAATCCCGGCGAACGACGCAGTCTCAAGGAGATCCACGATGGACATGCAGTTGCGCCTCACCCAGTTCAGCCACGGCGGCGGATGCGGATGCAAGATCGCGCCCGGCGTGCTCGAGCAGATCCTCGCCAAGTCGGCCCCCGGGCTGGTGCCGAAACAGCTCCTCGTGGGCATCGAGACGGCCGACGACGCCGCCGTCTACCAGGTCAACGACACGCAGGCCATCGTGGCCACGACGGACTTCTTCATGCCGATCGTGGACGACCCGTTCGACTTCGGCGCCATCGCCGCGACCAACGCCATCTCGGACGTCTACGCGATGGGCGGGCAGCCGCTCTTCGCCCTCGCGCTCGTGGCCATGCCCGTGGACAAGCTGCCGCTCGAGACGATCCGCCGCATCCTGGAAGGCGGCGAGTCGGTGTGCGCCCGCGCGGGCATCCCGATCGCCGGCGGCCACACGATCGATTCGGTCGAGCCCATCTACGGCCTGGTCGCGATCGGCCTCGTCGACCCGCGCAACCTCAAGCGCAACGCAGGCGCCAGGCCCGGTGACAAGCTCGTCCTCGGCAAGCCGCTGGGCGTCGGCATCTTCAGCGCCGCGCTCAAGGCCGGGAAGCTCGGCGAGGAGGGCTACGCCGCCATGATCGAGAGCACCACGAAGCTCAACACCCCGGGCCCGAAGCTGGGGCAGCTTCCGGGAGTCCACGCCCTCACGGACGTCACGGGCTTCGGGCTGCTCGGCCACCTCCTGGAGATCTGCAAGGGCTCCTCCGTCGCCGCGCACGTGGCCTGGGACCAGCTCCCGGTGCTTCCCGGCGCCCTCGAGCTGGCCCGTGCCGGATTCACCACGGGCGCCTCGCGGCGCAACTTCACCGGCTACGGCAGCCTCGTGTCCCTCTCGTCCTCCATCGACGATGCGGGCAAGGCACTGCTCACCGATCCGCAGACGAGCGGCGGGCTGCTCGTGTCGTGCCGGCCCGATACGGTCGACGAGGTGATGCGCGTGTTCGCGGCCGAGGGCTTCGGCCACGCCGCGGTGATCGGGGAGATCTCGGCCGGCGAGCCCGGCGTCCGCGTCGACTGACCGCCGCCGCTCAGGCAGCGTGGAAGACGTAGTAGGCCACGCCCGGCGCGTCCCACCGGCGGATCGCCGAGAATCCCGCGTTCGCGAGGACGGCCTCGAACTCGGCCGGGGCGTACTTGTACGAATTTTCCGTGTGGATGCGCTCGCCCCTGCGGAAGCGCCGCTCGTGCCCATCCATCCTCACGACCTGGTCGCGAACGCTCTCGAGGTGCATCTCGATGCGTCCCTCCCGCTCGTCGTAGAAGCCCGCATGGGCGAACGCGTCGACGTCGAAATCGAAGCCGAACTTCCGGTTCAGGTGGCGCAGCGCGTTGCGGTTGAACGCCGCGGTGACGCCAAGCGCGTCGTCGTAGGCGGCGTCGAGGACCGCCTTCTCCTTCTTGCCGTCGACGCCGATGAGCAGGGAGCTTCCGGGGCGTTCCGTGCAGTGACGACGGATCGCGGCGAGAAAGTCCGTGGCCTCGGCGGGCGTGAAGTTGCCGATGCTCGAACCCGGATAGAAGAAGAGCGCGGGCGTCCCGTCGAGAACCTCGTCGAGTTCCAGCGACCGCGAGAAGTCGGTGGCGAGGCCCACGCACTCGAGCGCCGGGAAATCCGGCACCAGGCGCGTGAGGGCGCCCGTGATCTCCTCCAGGGCGATGTCGACAGCCACGTAGCGCGAGGGCGAGAGGAACGGCAGCCAGCCCTTGGCCTTGCAGCAGTCGCCCGCGCCCAGGTCGACGAACTGCCGGCCCTGCCCGATGGCGGCGGCCATCTCGAGCCGGCGGGACTGGAAGAGGTCCACTTCGGTGCGCGTCGGGTAGTACTCCGGTAGCCGGCAGATCGCGCCGTAGAGCGCGCAGCCCAGCTCGTCGTAGAAGTACTTCGGCGGGATCGAGGCCGGCTCGCGCAGCAACCCTGCCACGACGTCGCGCCGCTCCGCCGCCGGGTCGGGGGCCAGGCGGTTGACGAGCTTCGGTCCCGGGGCGTCCTTCATCGCGAGGCGCTGGAAGGGCGATCGCGCGGCAGCAACGGAAGGATCGCCGATTCCAGCGACGGCCCCGTGTCGAGCTCTCCCTCCGCGTGGAGCCGGATGCGCCCCCGGGCATCCACGACGAACGTGGTGGGAAGCGCGCGCACCTTCCACGCCTTCGCCGCGTCCTTGTCGCGGTCGAGCAGGACGGGGAGGTCGAGCCCCGACCGCTGCAGGAAGGCGCTCACGCGCTCGGGCATCTCGCCCTGGTTCACCGCGATCACCTCGAGGCCGCGCGGGCCGAGGCGGTCGCGAAGCCGCGCGAGGGCGGGCATCTCCTCCACGCAGGGCGCGCACCACGTCGCCCAGAAGTTCACGAGCACCACGCGCCCGCGAAGCGAGGCGAGGTCGACGGTCTCGCCGGCCGGCGTCCGCAGGGCGAGCGGCGGCGTGGCGCCCCCGCTCCAGGGCTGAAGCGGCTGGGCCGCCTGCGCGGCCAGCGCGAACGCGCAGGCCGCCAGCAGGGCGAGTCGCCGCGCCCGGTGTCCCATGGAATCGGCGCGGAAGTGGCCCGCCGCCCCCATCGCCCTCAAATCTCGCGCGCCGTGATCTGGTACCTGAAGTTGTCCGGATCCAGGCTGTCGAGGCGGCCCTCGGCCGTCTCGCACTGGGGATACATGAAGAACGGGACGGCGCCCTTCGACGAGCCCGGCAGCGCCACGTCGTGCGCGAAGTTGTAGGCGAGCCAGTTCATCTCCCAGGAGCCGAAGAGCCGCGCCCTCGCCTTCGTCACCTTCTCGTCGCCGAGCGGGAGGTTCCCCGGCGGCTCCTCGAGTACCACCTTGCGCACGTCCGCGGGGTCGACGGGAACCCAGCCGAAGTCGGAGAGGAACACCTCCGCGCGGCAGTGCTGCGCCTTGGTGATGTTCTCGGTGCCGGCGCCCAGGCTCTTGTAGCCGTGCTCGGACTTGGCCACCCGGATGCCATACACGTCGCGCGCCGGAAGGCCCGAGGCGCGCGCGAGGCCCACGTAGAGGGCGTTCAGGTCCGCGCACTTGCCGTTGAGGTTCCTGGTCTCCAGCATGTACTTGATGTCGCCGGTGCCGCAGCCGCGCGTGGCCGGGTTGCGGAAGGTGTTGTCGCAGATCCAGTCGTAGATGGCGCGCGCCTTGTCGACGTCCGACCGGGCGCCTTTCGTGATGTCCGTCGCCGTCGACTTCACGATGCCGTCGGTGGGCAGGAGCTCCGTCGCCTTCAGGTAGCGCGCGAGATCGTCGCGGTCGGCGGCGACCTTGCGCGGCTTGGCGAGATCCACCGCCACATCGCGCGTGGCGAAGCGGCTCGCCAGCGTGATCACCGGCTTCGCGCCCTCCCCCCACTCGGCCCACACGATGCCGAGGCCCCACTGCGGATCGGAAGCCGCGCTCCCCTCGGCGCCCTCTGCCTTGAACGTGCTGCCGAGCGACTTCTGGTAGGGCGTGTCGACGGTGAGCGGGGTCGGGAGCCAGACGCGGGTCCTGCCGGCGGGCTTGAGCACCTCGACGCGCGTGGTGACCTCGAAGGTGCGCCAGCGGTCGGCGGGCGACTGCGCGAAGGCGCGGGAGACGGCGGCGGGAAGGAGGAGACCGGAGGTGGCAAGGCCGGCACTGCGGAGGAAGTCGCGACGATGCATGGGGGTTTCCTTTCCTAGTCGGGGTGACGGGGCGCGGTGATCCGCATCGGGCCGGTCCCGCCGCAGGCGAGCGGGACGGACTGGAGGGATCGCTTGGTGCGGGAACGGCCGGGAACGATCATGGGGGCTCCTGTCGTGGGTGCCGAGCGCGAATGATAGGGGATGCCGGGGCGTGCGCGCGGCTGATGCAGCGCAACATGGGACATGAGGCTCGGCTAAAATATCCGACTTTGCCGCTCGCGCGCACCAAAGCCCCCGCGCCCCGCATGGGAATTCCATGATTGCCCGCAACGCCCCCGCCGCCCCCGCCCTCCAGCTCGCCTTCGGTACCCGCTTCGAGGACCTCTACGACACCGAAGGTCTCGCCCGCCTGGACGGCAAGTTCCTCGCCTACCTGGAAGCGGCCGACCCCGGCCTCAAGGCACTGCTCCTGGCCGGCCGCGCCGCGCCCGGATCGCTCGCGACCAAGGAGGAAGCCGAGCTGCTCCTCGCTGTCTCTCCCGTGCTCGACGACTTCGTGGCCGAGCTCTTCGGGATCGTCCCCGAGGTCGACCGGCTCGTGGCCGCGCACACCGAGACCGAGCCCCTCTTCCGCGTGAAGCGCAAGTTCGTGCAGCGGCGCGCGATGCTCAAGATCAAGGC
>JBBIJT010000162.1:0-6652 GCA_037445795.1 Betaproteobacteria bacterium
CGCAGGTCCACGAACTTGACCTCGTTTTCCTTGATCATCTTGAAGACATCGGCCGCTGCCATGACTCTTTCTCCTGGTTGAGGAATGACGCCCCAGAATGGGGAATGAAAGGGGTGGATAACTGGTTGGAGCCGTTCGATTAGCAGAAAGCGTGCCACGCGGGGGGCGAGGCAAGCCCTTGATGTTAAATGGCATGCACCGGTTGGACACACCTTGATGCACGTTCATGGTGCAACAAGTATGCGCCCGCACCAAAAAAGTGCAAGGCAGCAAGTCCCGGCGCCGCCCTCCCACTACAATATATGTTCCGCTGCCGGCCGGCGACGCCAGGCGGCTATCATGGCGCGGGGCGCGATGCCCTTCTTGTCCCTGGATCAATGGACCGCTACGTCGTCATCGGAAACCCCGTCACCCACTCCCTATCGCCACAGATCCACGCCCGCTTCGCGGCCGCGACGGGGGAGGCGATCGCCTACGACCGGCTGCTGGTGGAGCGCGGCGACTTCGCGCGCGCCGCGCGCGCGTTCTTCGACGGCGGCGGGCGGGGGGCCAACGTGACGCTGCCGTTCAAGGAGGATGCGTACGCCTTCTCGCGGTCGCGGACGGCACGCGCGGAGCAGGCGGGCGCGGTGAACACCCTCGCCGCGCAGGGCGCCGCCATCCTCGGCGACAACACCGATGGCGCGGGGCTCGTCCGCGACCTCACCGCCAATCTCGGCCTCGCGCTCGCGGGCCGGCGCATCCTGCTCGTCGGGGCGGGCGGCGCGGCGAGGGGCGTCGTGGCGCCCCTGCTCGCGCTCTCGCCCGCGATCCTCGTGATCGCCAACCGCACGCTGGAGCGCGCGCGCAGCCTCGCCCGCCGGTTCGGCAAGCTGGGTCCCGTCGAGCCCGTGGGGCTCGACGCCCCGGGCGAGGCCTTCGACCTCGTGCTCAACGCCACGTCGACCTCCACGCGCGGCGAGGCGCTCGTGCTGCCGCCCGGGATCTTCGCGCCGGGCGCCACCGCCTACGACATGGCCTACGGGAACTCCGCGCGGGCGTTCCTCGACGCGGCGCGCGCCGCCGGCGCCCGCCCGAGCGACGGCCTCGGCATGCTCGTCGAGCAGGCCGCCGAGTCCTTCCTGCTCTGGCGCGGCCGCAAGCCCGACACCGCAGCCGTGATCGCCGCGCTGAGAGTGGCGTGAAGCGGCTCGCGCGCCTGGCCGGATGGGCCGCGCTCGCCGCCGCGGTCGCCTTCGTGGGCTACGAGCTCTCGATCCTCGCGCGGCTCGCCTGGTGGCGGACGCACGACCCTGCCTCCACGGCCTTCATGGAAGAGCGCCTCGAGCGGATGCGCGAGAAGAGGCCCGACGCGAGGATTCGCCAGCAGTGGGTGCCCTACGGGCGCATCTCCGCCAGCCTCAAGCGCGCCGTGGTGGCCGCGGAGGACGCGAAGTTCGCGGACCACGAGGGATTCGACTGGGAGGCGATGCAGAAGGCCTGGGAGAAGAACCAGAAGCGCGGCAAGGTGGTCGCCGGCGGGTCCACCATCTCGCAGCAGCTCGCGAAGAACCTGTTCCTCTCCGGCAGCCGCACGCCCTGGCGCAAGGCGCAGGAGGCCGTGATCACGGTGATGATGGAGACCGTCATGGACAAGCGCCGAATCCTCGAGATCTACCTGAACGTCATCGAGTGGGGCGACGGCGTCTTCGGGGCGGAGGCGGCGGCGCGCCACTACTACGGCGTGAGCGCCTCGGCGCTCACCGCGGAGCAGGCCGCGAGGCTCGCGGCGATCGTGCCCAACCCGCGGTTCTACGACCGCAACCGCGGCACGCCGTGGATCGAGAAGAAGACGCAGATCATCCTCGCGCGCATGGGCTCGGCCGAGCTGCCGTGAGGCGCGGCCGAAAATAAAGCGGCGGCACGGCGGCCGGCGGAGCGATCCGCGGCCTAGAATACCGGCGACCCGCCCGGGTCCCGATCGCCCTTGCCGATGACCCACGCCGCCGAAAAGCCGCGCTCCGCCACGCCGCAGGAACACCTCGACGCGGTCTCGAGGCTGCTCGCCAAGCAGCGGCTGGTGGAGGAGCTCGCCCACCGCCAGGGCGGCGAGGACGAGCGCCGGCGCGAGGCCGTCGAGTCGACGGTGCACCGGCAGAACCTGGCCGAGCTGCAGAAGCGGCTCGACGGGCTGCACCCGGCGGACGTGGCCTTCATCCTCGAGGGCCTGCCGCTCGAGGAGCGCCTCGTCGTCTGGGGCCTCGTCCGGAGCGACCGCGACGGCGAGATCCTGCTCGAGGTGTCGGACGGCGTGCGCGACACGCTGCTCGCGGACATGGACTCGGCCGAGATCGTCGCGGCCGCGCAGAACCTCGACGCCGACGAGATCGCGGACCTCGCCCCGGACCTGCCCCAGGACGTGGTGCAGGACATCATCGAGGCGCAGGACGTCCACGAGCGCGCCCAGCTGCAGTCGGCGCTGTCCTATCCCGAGGGGAGCGTGGGCGCCCTCATGGACTTCGACATGGTCAGCATCCGCGAGGACGTGACCTGCGAGGTGGCGCTTCGCTACCTGCGCCGCTACGAGGAGCTTCCGGGCCACACCGACTCGCTCTTCGCGGTCGACCGCGACGACCACCTGCGCGGCATCCTCCCGCTCAAGCGGCTGCTGGTGAGCGACCCGGACGTCGAGGTCGCCACGCTGCTCGACCGGGACGTGGTGTCGTTCTCCCCCGATAGCGATGCCGAGGAGGCCGCCAAGGCGTTCGAGCGCTACGACCTCGTCTGCGCCCCGGTGGTCTCGGCCGACGGGCGGGTCATCGCGCGGCTCACGGTCGACGCGGTGCTCGACTTCGTGCGCGAGCGCCAGGAGGCGCAGGAGCTCGCCAAGGTGGGCCTGCGCGAGGAGGAGGACCTCTTCTCCTCGGTGTGGCTGTCGGCGCGCAACCGCGGCCCGTGGCTCGCGGTGAACCTCTGCACGGCATTCGTCGCCTCGCGGGTCGTGGGGGCGTTCGAGGGCTCGATCGAGAAGCTCGCGGCCCTCGCGGCGCTCATGCCCATCGTGGCCGGCATCGGCGGCAACTCCGGAAACCAGACCTCCACCCTCATCGTGCGGGCGCTCGCCCTCGACCAGGTGAGCGCGGCCAACGCGAGGCGGCTCCTCGCCAAGGAGCTGGGGATCAGCGTCCTGAACGGGGCGATGTGGGGCAGCGTCCTCGGCGTGGTCGCCTGGCTCCTCTACTCGAACGTCGCCCTGGGCGGCGTGATGGCCCTCGCGATGATGCTGAACCTCGTGGTCGCGGCGCTGGCGGGCCTGTTCATCCCCCTCGCGATGGAGCGCTTCGGGCGCGACCCCGCCATCGGCTCCAGCGTGTTCCTCACCTTCGTGACGGACAGCATGGGGTTCTTCATCTTCCTGGGGCTCGCGACCGCCTTCCTGCTCTAGCGGCGATGGCGAGGCTCTTCTTCGCCCTCTGGCCCGACGCGCCCGCGCGGGACGCGCTCGCCGCCCGGGCGAGGGAACTGGCGCGGGAATGCGGCGGCCGCCCCGTGCCGGCCCCCAGCCTGCACGTCACGCTCGTCTTCCTCGGGGAGGTCGATCCGGCGCGCATCGGCGAGCTGCGGCGCGCGGCCGACGGCGCCCGCGGGCGCGCCTTCGACCTGGCGCTCGACCGCGTCGGGGGGTTCGAGCGTGCCCGCGTCGCGTGGGCCGGGGCGCGCCGGCTGCCGGAAGCGCTGCTGGAGCTGCAGGCGGACCTCGAGCGCCGCGTCAGGGAAGCGGGGTTCACCCCCGACGAGCGGCCATTCGCGCTGCACCTCACGCTGGCGCGGCGCGTGCGAAGCGCGCCAGCCCCGCGGGAAGTCGATCCGTTGTCGTGGCGCGTGGGCGCGTTCGCGCTCGTCGAGTCGGCGGGCGGCTACCGGAACCTGGCCGAATGGCCGCTGCGGGACGGGGAAGAGGGGGCGGCGGAAAAAACATGAAGGCCCCGCCGGACGGCGCCAGGCCTTCCTGAACGACTCACCCGTTTGCGAGGCGCTCCCCGGTCGGCGTCTCCGGCCGCTTTCGCAGCCGTTCCGGCGGGGCGCGCCTCGTATTCGGGTTCAGGCCGTGAGGCCCGGAAGCCGGGGCTTCCGTTCAGCTCATCGGCTTGATCAGCGGGGTGATGACCGGGGTGACCGCGGGAGCCATGGGCTTCGCGGGGGCCGCGGGCTTCTTTGCCGCCTTCTTCTTTGCTGGCTTCTTCTTTGCTGGCTTCTTCTTGGCTTTCTTGGCCGGCTTCTTCGCGGCCTTCTTCTTCTTCGCCGCGGGCTTCTTCTTCTTCGCGACTTTTTTCTTCGCGGTCTTCTTCGCCGCTTTCTTCTTCGCGGCAGGCTTCTTCTTCGCCGCAGGCTTCTTGGTGACCTTCTTCTTGGCGGCCGGCTTCTTGGCGGCCTTCTTCTTCGCAGCGGGTTTCTTCTTCGCGGTTGCCATCGTCTTGCTCCTTTCGATTGTTGGACCGAAGTGTCTTTCCGTGGCGGGCGGCGGACTGGCCGCGGTGCCCGACACTACCAAGCGCTCGGATTTCTCGATCGAACGGTGAAGCCTCGTGGCTCTTTTCCGGTGCCTCGCGCCGCTTTCGCCTGCTCGTTGCACCAGCTTGGTGGAGCGGATGATATGCGAAAAAATCCGCGGAACCGCGGTTTGGGGGGCTGTCAAGCGCAACTATTTGACCGAACTCGCGCCTGAATAGTATCGACTCGATACGATCACGGCCCCGATTTTCGCGGCCAGGCGCCGCGGCGCCTAGTCGAGCGTCGTCTCGCCGGCGAAGAGCGCCGCGATGGCCTCGCGGGGGCGGACCTGGACGGCGCGGGAGCCGTCGACCATCACCTCGCACGGGCGCGGCCGCGAGTTGTAGTTGGAGGCCATCGCCATCCCGTACGCGCCGGCCGAGAGGATGGCGATGCACTCGCCCGCGGCGATGGCGAGGCGGCGGTCGGTGCCCAGCACGTCGGAGGATTCGCACACCGGCCCCACCACGTCGTAGGTCTCCACGGGGTGGTCGCGCTCCGCGAGCGGCGCGATGTCGTGCCAGGCCTCGTAGAGGGCGGGGCGGATCAGCTCGCTCATCGAGGCGTCGACGATCGCGAAGCGCTTGCCCTTGTCGAGCTTCAGGTACTCCACGCGGGACAGGAGGACGCCGGCGTTGCCCACGATCGCGCGGCCCGGCTCGAGCACGAGGGAGTGGCCGGTGCCGGACAGGCGGGCGGCCACCGCGCGGCACCAGCGGCCGATGTCGATCGCCGTCTCCTCCTCCCGGTAGCGGATGCCGAGGCCGCCGCCCAGGTCGACGTGGCGGATGGGAATCCCGCGCGCGGCCACGGCGGCGGCGAGCTCGAGCACGCGCTCGAGCGCCTCCTCGAGCGGCGCCATGTCGAGGATCTGCGAGCCGATGTGGCAGTCGATGCCGGTCACTTCGAGGTTCGGCAGCCGCGCGGCGAGCTCGTAGGCCGCGAGGGCCCGGTCGTGGGCGATGCCGAACTTGTTGCCCTTGAGGCCGGTGGAGATGTAGGGGTGGGTCCGCGCGTCCACGTCGGGGTTCACGCGCAGCGACACCGGCGCGCGCCGGCCGATCGAGCCCGCCACGGCGTCCAGGCGCTCGAGCTCCGGCTCGCTCTCCACGTTGAAGCAGCGGATCCCCGCCTCCAGCGCGGCCCGCATCTCGTCGGCCGTCTTGCCCACGCCCGAGAAGATGACGCGGTCGGCGCGCCCGCCGGCCGCGAGGACGCGGGCGAGCTCCCCGCCCGAGACGATGTCGAAGCCCGAGCCCAGGCGCGCGAGTAGCCCCAGGATCGCGAGGCTGGAGTTGGCCTTCACCGCGTAGCAGACGAGATGGTCCGTTCCCTCGAGCGCGCGGTCGAAGGCGTGCCACGCCGTCTCGATGGCGGCGCGGGAGTAGACGTAGCAGGGCGTGCCGAAGCGCCCGGCGACGTCCGCGAGGCGGACGCCTTCCATGCACAGGTCGCCGTCGATGCGCCGGACCGCGCTCATGGGCGTGCCGGAGCCTCCTGCTTCGGGGGCTCGGGAAGCTTGAGGGGGCCTTTCTGTCCGCAGGCGGCGAGCACCACCGCGATCGCGATCCAGGCGAGTGCGCGTATCATTCGCCGAAAGCGTAGCACAGCCGTTTGCGCCCCCATGAACGAGACCGAATTCCACCGCGCCGTCGACGAAGTGCTCGGCCGCATCGAGCGGGCGGCCGAGGCCACCGAGGGCGTCGACGCCGACCTCGAGGCCGGCATCCTCACCCTGGAGTGCCCCGACGCGAGCCGCATCATCGTGAACCGGCAGGCGCCCAACCGCGAGATCTGGGTCGCGGCGCGCTCGGGCGGGTTCCACTTCGCCTGGAAGGACGGCGCCTGGAGGGATACCCGGTCGGGCGAGGAGCTGTTCGCTTCCCTCGCGCGGATCGCGCTGCAGCAGGCGGGCGAGACCCTCCGCTTCGACTGATTCCGGCGCCCCGCGCCCCCGCGGCGGCGGGAAAGTATCGACCCGATACGAAATGGCGCGCGCGCAAATCCTTGACTTTTCGGTATCGACCCGATACTAATTGGGGGCGCCGGGTGCGCGGGGAGGGGCGGTGGACAAGAATCCGCTGGTGCTGCTGGAGCTGGTCGAGCGGCTGGCGAACCTCAT
>JBBIJT010000163.1:0-6632 GCA_037445795.1 Betaproteobacteria bacterium
GCTTTTCCTGATGCCGTGAAACCCGGATTACTTCTTCGGGGCTTCGGCCGGCTTCGCGTCGGCCTTGGGGGCCTCGGCGGGCTTGGCGGCTTCGGCCGGCTTGGCGGCGTCGGCCGGGGCGCCGGTGGCGGGCGCAGCGGCGGGGGCCTCAGCGGGCTTCGGCGCTTCGGCGGGCTTCGGCGCTTCGACCTTGGGGGCGGGCGCGGGGGCCGGGGCGGGCTTTTCGCCGCAGGCGGCAACGCCGACGGCCAGGAGGGCAGCGAGGAGGTAGGAGGCTTTCATCGATGGGATCCTTGGAATGGCTGGGTGTCGGAAGAGATCTCTATGCCGCTTCCGGTTCAGGCTCCCGTGTTGCTGCGACGCAACAACCAGGAGCCCGCTCCTCGAGCGAACGCAAAATGATAGCACCAATCGCAATGCCTGGGGAAGGGCGGCGGGGGGAAAACCCTGTCAGTTCAAAGGCCGGACGTCGTGGGGGAGACGGCGGGCTCGGAAAGCTCCCAGATCTCCTCGAACCGGTCCCGCAGCGGCGCCGCGTCCGGCGGGGAGTGCAGTGCAACAATCGCGCGCGGCTGCCCCTGGTGCATGAGGTGCCACACGCTGTGGTCGTCGGCGAGGACGAAGGGGTCCGTCGCCTTCGTCGCCTCGCCGACCGTGCGGTGGATGGAGATGGAGCGCGGCAGCTGGCGAAGCAACATGAGGAGCCGGGGCTCGGCGCGGTGGAGGCGCTCCGGGTCGTGCAACGCGATCCGCAGCGTGTGCGCCTGGCCGGCGAACAGGAAGTTGCGCAGCTTCTCGATGCGCGCGGGGTCGCCGAAGCCGCGCTGGTCGAGGTCGTAGTCGAAGATCGAGATCGACTTGCGCGCGGCGGCGATGACCTCGTCGATCGCGGCCCTCGATTCCACCATCCCGCTGACCTGCCGGTAGTCGCGCTTCGGTTCCGGCGTTCCGATCGTGCTCATGGTTCCTCCTCTCCCCCGAGGTGCAGCACGCCCTGGGCGTGCCATTCGTGCGCGAGGCTCCCGAATGCGGCCGGCGCGCCCGCCGTCGAACGAAGCCTGCGCGAGTCGGCCAGCTCGCGCAACCACGCCGCGCAAGCCCGGGGCGCGGCGACCGCTTCCCCGTTGAGGAAGAACCGGCCCCGGGCGTAGAGCAGGCGGGCGCGGCGGTCGAGGCTCACCCCCCGGCGGGTGGCGGCCGCGAGGAAGCGCGCGCGCGGCATGGCCCTGGGCGGCGGCGCGAAATAGACGTGCGCCTTGGGCTCGGACAGGAATCGGCCGGCGAACTCCACGACCTCGTCGCGGCCCCACCGGATGCGCGCGAGCGTGCGCGAGACGTGGGCGAGGAGGGCGTCGGGTATGCGCCCCGGCGCGCGCGAGGGCGCGAGGCCCGGGTCGCCGTACCGGCCCTCCAGGTCCAGCCGCTCGCCGAGGAAATCGAGGAAGCCCGCGGCGAGTTCCGCGTCGGAGGGCGCGCGGAATCCCACCGACCAGGTGAGGCAATCCGTTTCCGCAATGCCGTAGTGAGCGACGTCGGGCGGCAGGTAGAGCATGTCGCCGGGCTCGAGGACCCATTCCTCCTCGGGCTCGAAGCGAGCCAGGATCTTCAGGTCCAGCCCGGGAACGAAGTCGAGGTCCTTCTGGCGCGACACCTGCCACCGCCGCCGGCCCCGGCCCTGGATGAGGAACACGTCGTAGGAGTCGACGTGCGGCCCGACGGTGCCGCCGGGCACCGCGTAGCTCACCATCAGGTCGTCGACGCGGGCGTGCGGCACGAAGGAGAAGCGCGAGAGCAGCCCGGCCGCCCGGCCGCTGAAGTGGTTCGCGTCCTGCACGAGCACCGTCCAGTCGCGTTTCGGCCGGCGCGCGAGCTCCGTCTTCCCGAAGGGGCCATGGCGCAGCGACCAGTAGCGGCCGTCGCGCCGCACCACCCGCGACTCGGCGTCGGGCGAGGCCGCGAGCGCCACCACCTCGCGGACGTCGAGCGGGTCGGCGAAGCCCGGGAAGGCTCCGCGCACGAGGAGCGGGCGCTTCTGCCAGTGCCTGCGCAGGAATTCCGCGGTGGTCATCGGGCCGGGAAACCGCGCCCCGCCCGCCCTGCTCGCCCCCGCGCGGGGCCCCGTCTTGCGTGCCATGAAAATCCGCTAGAATCGTTTCGAGTCTCGAGGACACCCATGTTACAGGTCGGACACCCTGCCCCGTCGTTCTCGCTTCCCGACGCGAGCATGGAGATGATGCATCTCTCCAGCTATCGCGGTAAGAAGAACGTCGTCCTGTATTTCTACCCGAGGGACGGCACGCCCGGCTGCACCATCCAGGCCATCGACTTCAGCGACCGCGAGCAGGAGTTCGCCAGGCTCGACACCGTGGTGTTCGGCATCTCGCGCGACGACGTCCTCTCGCACGCCGCGTTCCGCGACGAGCAGGGGCTCTCGGTGCAGCTCCTCGCCGACACCGAGGCCGTCGTGTGCCGCAAGTACGACGTGATCGAGAGGAAGGTCGTCGACGGGCGGGAGAAGGAAGGCATCTCGCGCTCCACCTTCATCATCGACAAGAAGGGCGTGCTGCGCCACGTGCTGCGCAACGTGAACCCGAAGGACCACGCCGACGAGGTGTTGAAGAAGGTGAAGTCGCTCAATGGCCGCGCGGATTGACGCCGGCGCGGTCGTCACGCTCTCGTACGAGATTCGCGATTCCGGGGGGCAGCTCCTCGACGAGCCGGGCGCGAAGGTCGCCTACCTGCACGGCGGCTTCGGCGGGATCTTCCCCAAGGTGGAAGCCGCGCTCCAGGGCCAGGGCCCGGGGCACGAGGTGGCCCTCACGCTCGAGCCCGAGGACGCGTTCGGCGACTACGACCCGGAACTGCTGCGCGTCGAGCCGCGGGAGGCGTTTCCCGACGTGCTTCAGGTAGGCATGCGCTTCGAGGGCGTGCCGGGCGACGAGCCCGCCGAGGACCTTCGCGTCTACACGGTGACCGACATCGCGGACGAGAAGGTGGTGGTGGACGGCAACCACCCGCTCGCCGGCGAGCGCGTGTGGTTCAAGTGCGTCGTCGACGGCGTGCGGCCCGCGACCGAGGACGAGCTTCGCCACGGCCACGCGCACGGCGAGCACTCGCCGGAGGACGGCGAAGGCTAGCCTCCGCCCCGCGGGGGCAGGATCGGCTCGAACCCGAAGAGCTTCGCGTCGCCCGGGTCGACCGTCACGCGCACCCAGCCCACGTTCGGGCTCCCGAAGGTCTCCAGCCGCACCGCGTTTTCCACGCGCTCGCCGTTCGGGTCGCGGAAGGGCCGGTCGACGGTGTACACGTGGGTGTCGCCGTGCACGAACAGCACCGGCTTCGCGAGCCGCGCCGCGCCCGCCGACACCTGCGCGAGCAGGCCGTCGTAGACCTTCGACTTCGTCTCCCACGGATCCACGTGCGTGAAGATGGCGAGGCCGCGCACGCCCGGGCTCGCGGCGAAGCGCAGCGCGCGGTCGAGCCACGCGCGGTTGGCGGCGGCGCGGCACGCCTGCTCGGCGTCGCTCCCCGCGTCGAACCCGCGGTTGTCGTTGCTGCCCACGACGTGGAGGGTGATGAAGACCACGCCGTTCTTCGACCACAGCCGGTTCTCCGGCAGGCCGGGGCAGCGGCAGGCCACGGCGGTGCCCTCGGCGCAATCGTCCTGCACGGCGAGCGGCAGGCGCACGCGGCCGAGCGAGAACGCGTCGGCGAAGAACGTCCCGCGCAGCTTCGCGAGGCGCTCGAGCGGGTCCATGCGGCCGTTCGAGTCGCGGCGGCAGTCCGTCCAGTCGTTGTCGCCGGGCGTGAGGATGAGGGGATGGGGCGAGGCCGAAAGCCTCGCCTTGACGTCCGAATAGAGCCTGTCCGTGCAGGGCGAGTTGCCGCCGCTCTTGAAGTCGCCGACGTGGACGATGAACGCGAGGCGCTCCGACGCGGTGCCCGCCAGCATCGCCTCGAACGGCGCGACCTCGTCGTCGAAATACGGCGTGTCGCCCACGACACCGAAGGAAAAGGCGTCGGGGTGCGGCGGCTTGAGCGCGCATCCCGCGAGGGCCACGGCGGCGAGCAGGGCAGGAAGCGTGATCTTCACGGGGTCAGGGCTCGAGGCGCTTCTTGAGGCGGTAGAGCGCGTCCAGGGCCTCCCGCGGCGTGAGCGCATCGGGATCGAGGTCGGCGAGCTCGTCGAGCACCGGGTGCGGCTCGGGCTCGGCGGCCGCGGCGGGAGCGGCGAAGAGGTCGGCCTGCGGGCCGGTGGCGCGAAGGTGCGTCTCCAGCTCCGCGAGGTGCTTCCTCGCGGCGCGAACGACTTCCTTGGGGATGCCGGCGAGGTGCGCCACGTGGATCCCGTAGGACTTGTCGGCGGGCCCGGACTCCAGCCGGTGCAGGAAGACGATGCGGTCCCTGTGCTCGACGGCGTCGAGGTGGACGTTGGCGACGTTGGGCAGCTCCGCCGCGAGCTGCGTGAGCTCGAAGTAGTGCGTGGCGAAGAGCGCGTAGCAGCGCACGCGCTCGGCGAGGTGGCGCGCGATGGCGTAGGCCAGCGCCAGGCCGTCGAAGGTCGAGGTGCCGCGCCCGATCTCGTCCACGAGCACGAGGCTTCGGGGGGTGGCGCTGTTGAGGATCGCGGCCGCCTCCGTCATCTCCACCATGAAGGTCGAGCGCCCGCCCGCCAGGTCGTCGGAGGCGCCGATGCGCGTGAAGATGCGGTCGATGGGGCCGAGGGTCGCGGAGGCCGCGGGCACGAACGACCCGCAGCACGCGAGGAGCGCGATCTGCGCCACCTGCCGCATGTAGGTGGACTTGCCGCCCATGTTCGGGCCGGTGATGAGCAGGAGCTGGCGCGAGCGCGAGAGGCTCGTGTCATTGGGGATGAAGTCCTCGACCTGGCTTTCCACCACGAGGTGCCGGCCGCCCGCGATCTCGATCACGTCCTCCGCCGCGAAGGCCGGGCGGGTGAGGCGAAGGGCCTCGGCGGAGGCGGCGAGGGCGCACAGGGCATCCAGCTCGGAGGCTGCTTCCGCGATCTCCTGGAGGCGAGCGAGGCTTCCCTGCAGGCGGGCGAGGAGCGCGTCGTAGAGCTCCCTCTCCCTCGCGAGCGCGCGCTCGCCGGCGGCGAGGGCCTTGTCCTCGAAGGCCTTGAGCTCCGGCGTGATGAAGCGCTCGGCGTTCTTCATCGTCTGGCGGCGGCGGTAGTCGATGGGCACCTTGTCGAGCTGGCCCTGGGTGACCTCGATGAAGAAGCCGTGCACCTTGTTGAACTCGACGCGCAGGTTGGCGATGCCGGTGCGTTCGCGCTCGCGCTTCTCCATCTCGAGGAGGAACGAGCCGCAGTCGTGCTGGATGGCGCGCAGCTCGTCCAGCTCCGCATCGAAGCCGTCCCGGATCACGCCGCCGTCGCGCACGACCGCGGCCGGCTCCTCGCGAAGCGTCGCGTCGAGGTCGGCGTGCAGGTCGTCTGCGGGCGCCAGGGGCCCGGCGAGACCTTGCAGGGCGGGCGTGGCGGCGGAGGCGAGCAGCCCGTGCAGCGAGGGGAGCGTGGCGAGCGTGTCGCGCAGGCCCGCCAGGTCGCGCGGCCGGGCCGTGCCGAGCGCGACGCGCGCGGCGATGCGCTCCGCGTCGGACCAGCCCGCGAGCACGCCGGACACGGCCGGATGCCGCACGCGGGAATTGCCGGGCACGAGGGCCTCGATGCCGTCGTGCCGGCGGGCTAGGGTGGCCGTGTCGCGAAGCGGGTGGTGCAGCCAGTGCCGCAGGCGCCGGCTTCCCATCGAGGTCGCGCAGCGGTCGAGCAGCGAGGCGAGCGTCGGCGAGTCGGCGCCGGAGAGCGTCTCGGTGATCTCGAGGTTGCGGCGCGTGTGCGCGTCCATCTGCACGAACTCGCTCTCGCGCTCCACGGCGAGCCCGGTGACGTGCGGCAGCGCCGACTGCTGCGTGTGGCGCGCGTAGGCGAGCAACGCCCCCGCCGCCCCGAGCGCCGGCGCCAGGTCCTCGGCTGCGTACCCCGAGAGGTCCGCGGTGCCGAACTGGCGCGCGAGCTCCCGCGCGGCGGACGAGGGATCGAACTGCCACGACTCGATGCGCTTCACGGCGAGCCCCGCGCGGACGAAGGGCGGGTCGAAGTCGTCGGGAACGAGGAGCTCCGCGGGCTGCAGCCGCTCGAGCTCGGAGGCGAGCCGGCTCGCCGGCACCTCCATCACGCGAAGCCGCCCGCTCGCGAGCGAGAGCCAGGCGATTCCCGCGATGCGTTCCGAGACGCAGGCCGAGACGAGGAGGCTGTCGCGGGTGGCGGCCAGGAGCGCGGAATCGGTGAGCGTGCCCGGTGTCACGACCCGCACCACCTTGCGCTCGACGGGCCCCTTCGTGGTCGCGGGATCGCCCACCTGCTCGCAGATCGCCACCGACTCGCCCAGCTTCACCAGCTTCGCGAGGTACTGCTCGACGGCGTGGAAGGGCACGCCCGCCATGCGGATGGGCTGGCCGGCCGAGGCGCCGCGCGTGGTGAGCGTGATGTCGAGGAGCTTCGCCGCCCGCTCGGCGTCCGCGTGGAAGAGCTCGTAGAAGTCGCCCATGCGGTAGAAGAGCAGCATGTCCGGGTACCCGGCCTTGAGGGCGAGGTACTGCTGCATCAT
>JBBIJT010000164.1:0-6428 GCA_037445795.1 Betaproteobacteria bacterium
CCACGCGGGGCCGCTCGGCCCTCGCCTGGGCACGCGTCACGCGGCCGCCCGCCGTCTCCACGCGCACCACGAGCTCACCCTCGATCGCCATCGCGCGCCCCCGAGAAACGACCCAGCAGGAAGTCCCGCTTGGACAGCCGCGACGGCGCAGCCGCCTCCGTGCCCGGGCGCTCGCCGTCCGCCTGCGCGTTGGCCGCATCGAACAGCGCCTCGAGCGACGCGAGCGCGACGGCGCGGGCCGTCTCGTGGTCGGCGAACTCCTGGGCCGGCGAAAAGAGCGAGCACGCATGGTGCTCGCCCAGCTCCTCGTCCCGGCCCGCGATGAAGCGGAAGCGCCCCGCGGGCATCTCGACGAAGCGCTCGTCGCCCTTCGCGATCGAAGGCCACTCGCCGTCGCCCGGCATGAGCACCAGGTTCACCGACCACGGCGTCACCAGCGCGCCGAGCCATTGGCCCTCCCAGGGACGGAATCCCACGGCCTCGACGCGAAGGTTCGGGTTGAGGAAGGGCAGCCCCTCCATGCGGGTCCGCCAGATGCGCGTGAACGCGGCCTCGAGGCCGGTGGCCGGGCTCGCGGTGCGCGGCTCACTCATCGTCCATCGCCAGGAAGAGCGCCTTTTCGGCGGCGCAATTGGGGCAGCTCCAGTGCGGAGGAAGCGCCTCGAACGGCGTGCCCGGCTCCACCTGCCACACCGGGTCTCCCTCGGCCGGGTCGTAGACGTGCCAGCAGATCCGGCATTCGCGCCGGCCCGCGCGCGCGCCGCCCGACGAGGCGCCGTCCACGGCCGCTAGCCCTCGCGAAGCCACCGGAGCAGCTCGCGCAGCCGCTCCTGGCTGTCGTCATAGTCCTCGGTCGTGGCGCGCGCCGCCTCCGGGAAGTCCACGATCTCGATGGTGTCGAGGATCGTCGTGTTCATGGAGTTGAAGTAGCGAACGCGCCAGATGCCGCGCGCGGCGGTGGCCGAGATGCGGCAGTTGCCGAAGCCCCGCGACAGGATGGACACCGGGCCCTCGCCGAGCACGGCGGCGAGCGCCTCGAGGTCCACGGGCAGGAGCGGCAGCAGCGTGAGGTTCACCACGTGCGCCGCGGTGCCCGGGCGGTACCGCTGCGCGTGGTGGCGGATCTCCTCCACGACGGCGGGCGCGTTCATCACGCCGGCGGGAAGCGCCGCGGAAGCGAACTGGCCGCGCGGAATCCGCGCCGCCGCCTCGCGGACCACGGAGGGCATCTCGCCCGCCTCCAGGATGTCCTCGAGGACACCGCCCTGCCCGTCGTCCCGCCGCACGCGCCAGACGCCGGCGAAGGCGGTCTCCTGGACGCGCCAAGCGGGCTGGCCGTCGGCCCCGCCCACGATGACGCTCACCTCGCCCTGGCCGAGCGAGTCGTTGAGGGTGCGCAGCGCATCGGGCGCCATGGCCTTGAGGGAGAAGCGCGGCGCGCCGGGCGAACCGGGGCGATGGCGGCCCATGGACTCGAGGAGCTGCTCCACCACCGCGGCGGCGGCGGCGAGATCCGTCGGCGCCGCGTCCTCGGGAGGAATGGGCGTGCGCAGCGGCTCCGCACCCGGCATGGGCAGGTAGTCGAGCTCGAGGTCTTCCGCCGGGGCGGATGCGGCACCGAAGGCGACGACGGGGATCGGGAAGTCTCTCATGGCGGCTCCTTGGGATCAGGCGCAGGACGGCCCGGCGGCGGCGACGGGGATGATGCGTTGCGGAAGCGGGCGGGTCTCGCCCCGGAGGACCTCGTCGACGGCGGCGAGGTATTCGCTCCAGTCGCGAAGCCCCTCGACGTTGCCGAGCCAACCGCCGCCGCGCACGAAGACGAGCGCGGGCCAGCGCCTCACGCCGTAGGTCGCGGCCCTGGCATTGGCGAGCGGCGGCGGCAGCACCCCTATCCGGAAGCGGCGCGAGGCGGCGCCCGCGAGCTCCGGCAGGATCACCGCCACGTCCAGCACCTCGCGGAAGCGGATGGGGTCCTCGGTGAAGAAGAGCGCTGCCTCGCCCGGCGCGCAGACGAACGCCTCGAGGCTGGCCTCGTCGAGCCGCACGGCGCCGTGCTTCTCGACGAGACGCGTGACGAGCGGCGGCTCGGGCGCGGGCGGGCGCGGTGTCGCGGGGGCGGTCGTTCGTTCGGCGGTTTCGGCCATGTCAGGTCTCCCGGGGGCGGAGGTGCTCGGGCAATTGCGGTTCGCGGGCGATGAGGTCGGCAAAGGCGTCGTCGACCGTGGAGGCGTCGCCCGCGAGGACGGCCTCCAGCGCATCGAGGGCCGCGTCGGTGCGCGCCGCGGCCTCGGGGTCCATCACTTCCCGCGCCGCGCCGGCGAACGTGAGAAGCCAGGTTCCCGGCGACTGCGGGCCCACGAGGGCGAGGTCGACGAGGCTGCGCCCGGAGCGGCCCACGCACCACGCGGCCCCGGTGCCGGCAAGTTCCACGAGCTGCATGGGGACGCCGATGCACATGTCAGGATTCCCGCGTGGCGCGGATCGCGAGGAAGCGGGCGTCGCCCACGCGGCAGGCTTCGTCCGCGGCCGGCCGGCCGCGCTCGTAGCTGCCCAGGTCGAGGCTCGGGTCGAAGAGCGGGGCAGCCTCGCCCGGCTCGCGCGGCGTTCCCGCCACGCCCCAGGAGGCGAGCACCTCGAGGCCGACCGCAAGGGCCTCCGGCAGCTTCGCCCGCACGACGTCCGTGAGGCTGCCGCCGAAGTCCTTGAGGACCTGCGGCTGCACGCCCACGAGAACGGCGCTTTCCGGCACCTTCCCCGAGATCTGGGCGAGCTGCAGGACCTCCTGGAAGCACGACTGGTGCAGGCTCATCTTGCCCACGCCGAGGTAGGACGGGATGTCGCCGTCGCGCACCACCTGGAGGGTGCCCGGCTCGAGGCCGTAGTCGATCGCGTCGAAGACGAGGATGCGGCGGTACGTCTGGACGTAGGGCAGCAGGTAGAGCCCCTGCGTGCCGCCGTCCATCAGGGTGACCGACTCGGGGAAGCGCCAGCCCTCGTTCAGCGCCGCAACGGCGCGGACGCCGAAGCCCTCGTCAGACCACAGCAGGTTGCCAATCCCCAGGACCAGCGTGTCCATCCCGACACCCCCTCATGTAACCTGCGCGGTTACAACGAGGGGATATTGGCTCCACCGTGCGCGGGGCTGTTGACCGGAGTCAAGTAACGCTCACGGTGACACGGGGGCAGGTCCGGATTCGCCGGAGCGAATCGGGACCTGCCCCCGGGATCCGGCCAATACCCGACTACGCCGGTCGGATACGCGGGATGCGGACGGCCTTCATGGCCTGGTGGACATCCCAGGCCATCTGCAGCTGCATCCAGAACTCCGGCTCGGTGCGGAAGTACGCCGCGAGGCGCACCGCCGTGTCCGGCGTGATGCCGCGCTTGCCCCGGATGAGCTCGTTGACCCGCCGCCGCGAGATGCCCAGCGCGTCGGCGAGCGCGAGCTGGGTGAGCTTCAGCGGCTTGAGGTAGCGCGTGTCGAGGAAGTACCCCGGATGGACCGGCTCGCGCCGGGACCTCGGGCGCCCCGCGTCTTTGGGGCGGGGTCGCCCGGGCAGCCGTTCCGCGGTCATTGCACCTCCCCTTTGGGTCACCGCGTGCATCGCCTCGATTCCCGATCTTCAGTTCTTCTTGTCGCGCCAGCCGCTGATCATGCTCGAGACCACCGTGAGCCCGGAGGTGATGTCCTCGCGGATCACGAAGTACAGGTGCACGATCGTGAACCAGAACAGGTACCAGGCGCACAGGTGGTGCCAGGTGTGCACGGCCTGGCTGTAGCCGAAGAGAGGCAGGACCCAGCTCGAGAAGTACCGGAAGGCCCAGCTCTCCATGCCCAGGCCCTCGCCGTAGAGCGCGAAGCCCGTGAGGATCATGAAGACCGTGCCCAGCACGTACATCCCGAACATCGCCGCCATGGCGAGCTGGTTGTGGCCGTAGTGCCAGTCGTTCTTCGGCCGGATGAAGAGGTAGTGCCCCACCACCCGGAAGAAGCTGCGCCACCACGCCGGCTGGAGCATGAAGAACGGCACGAGGAAGATCTCGCGCGCGTGCTTGTTGCCCACGATGGCCCAGTACACCCGGCCCAGGAAGGCGATCGCGAAGACGTAGCCGGCCGCGAAGTGCGCGAACCGGACGTAGCCCATCAGGAAGTTGTCGCTCGCCTCCCCCGGGACCGAGGGAAGCGGCGTGCCGATGAAGTACCCCGTCACCCAGAGCACCAGCATGGCGAGGGCCATCACCCAGTGCCAGATGCGCACCGGGGCCTGCCAGACATAGGCGGGGAACTTGAGGTCCCGGCCTTCGATCATGGTCGACATGGACTTCTCCTGTTATCGGACCTGAACGCGGGCGAGTTCCTCTCCGTCCGGGGAGATCACGTGGCTCGCGCAGGCGAGGCACGGATCGAAGCTGTGGATCGTGCGCAGGATCTCCAGCGGGTGCTCGGGCTTGGCCATGTTCGTGTTCATGAGGCTCGCCTCGAACGCGCCGATCTGGTTCTGCGCATCCCGCGGGCCGCCGTTCCACGTGGTCGGCACGATGCACTGGTAGTTGTCGATCCTGCCGTCCTTGATCTTGATCCAGTGCCCGAGCGCGCCGCGCGGCGCCTCGCAGAAGCCCGCGCCCTTGGCCTCCTTCGGCCAGGTGGCGGGTTCCCACTTGTCGATGTTGGCGGTGTCGAGCTTGCCGGTCTTGATGTTGGCCATGAGCTTGCCGAAGAAGTACTTCATCTTGTGCGCCGCCCACGAGCCCTCGAGGCCGCGCGCCGCGGTGCGGCCGAGCGTCGAGAAGATCGCCTGGATGGGCACGTCGAGCTTCTTGAGCACCATGTCGACGGGCTCCTTGAACTCGGGGTTCCCCGCCGCGTAACCGATGATGTAGCGCGCGAGCGGGCCCACCTCCACCGCCTGCCCCTTGTAGCGCGGTGCCTTGACCCACGAGTACTTGGCGCTCTCGTCGATCTGCTCGATGTTGGTCTTGGTGCCCTTGAGGCCCTTGCCCAGCACGAAGTTGGGCTCGGTGACGCCGTCCCAGGGGTGCATGCCCTTGGTCTCGTCGGGGTACTTGAACCACGAGTGCGTGACGAACTCCTGGATCTGCGCCGGGTCCTTGAGGTCCACGCCGAGGATCTTGGAGAGGTCGCCGCCCAGGATGGCGCCGCGCGGCATCAGCAGCGACTTGTTGGACTGGTCGTTGGCGATGTCGGGGAACTCCCCGTAGGACATGACGTTCGCGCCCGACAGGCCGCCGCCGATGGCGCCCCAGTGCTTGTAGAACGAGGCGATGGCCAGCAGGTCGGGGATGTAGACCTGGTCGATGAAGGCGATGGTGTCGTCGATGATCTTCGACACCATGTTGAGGCGCTCCATGTTGATGGCGCCCACCGCGCCCGTGCGGTCGACGTTGATCGAGCACGGCACGCCGCCCACCAGCCAGTTCGGGTGCGGATTCTTGCCGCCGAAGATCGTCTGGATCTTCACGATCTCCTTCTGGAAGTCGAGCGCCTCGAGGTAGTGGCCCACGGCCATGAGGTTCGCTTCCGGCGGCAGCTTGTAGTCGGGGTGGCCCCAGTAGGCGTTGCGGAAGGGGCCGAGCTGCCCGCTCTCGACGAATTTCGTGAGACGCGTGGCGAGGTCCTTGTAGTAGCCCGGCGAGGAGTTCGGCCAGCTGGAGATCGACTGCGCCAGCTCCGAGGTCTTCTTCGGGTCGGCCTTGAGCGCGGAGACCACGTCCACCCAGTCGAGCGCGTGCAGGTGGTAGAAGTGCACCAGGTGGTCGTGCGCGTAGAGCGTGGCGTGCATCAGGTTGCGGATGATGTTCGCCGTGTCCGGGATGGCGATGCCCAGCGCGTCCTCGACGGAGCGCACGCTGGCGAGCGCGTGCACGCCGGTGCAGACGCCGCAGATGCGCTCGGTGAACGCCCACGCGTCGCGCGGGTCGCGGCCCTTGAGGATCACCTCCAGGCCGCGCCACATCGTGCCGGTGGACACCGCGTTGGTGATCTTGCCCTTCGCGTCGACGTTGCACTCGATGCGCAGGTGCCCCTCGATGCGGCAGATGGGATCGACGACGACGCGCTTTCCGCTGTTGTCGAGCTTGAAGCCTTGGGTCTCGATGACGGCCATTGTCGTGTCTCCTTAGTTCGAGGGGCTCTTCTCGGAAGCTTTCTTGATGGCGGTCACCGCGGCATGCGCCACGACCGCCGCGCCGACCACGCCGGCCGCGACGGCACCGACCTTGTCGGCGTTCGCTTCCACGCCGAACGCGGGGATGTTGGTGAGCCGCTCGTAGAACGAGCCCTTGTCCCAGAAGGCGTCCTCGGAGCACCCGATGCAGCCGTGGCCCGACCCGATCGGGAAGGACACGCCCTCGTTCCAGCGCGTCGTCGAGCAGGCGTTGTAGGTCGTCGGGCCCTTGCAGCCCAC
>JBBIJT010000165.1:0-6427 GCA_037445795.1 Betaproteobacteria bacterium
GGATTGCCGCCGCGCGGCCGGCGCTACTCGACGGTGACGCTCTTGGCGAGGTTTCGCGGCTTGTCGACGTCCGTGCCGCGCCTGAGGGCCGTGTGGTACGCGAGGAGCTGGACGGGGATCGTGTGCACGATGGGCGACAGGAGCCCCGCGTGGCGGGGCGTGCGGATCACGTGCACCCCCTCGCTCTCCTCGAAGTGGCTGTCGAGGTCCGCGAAGACGTAGAGCTCGCCGCCGCGCGCGCGCACCTCCTGCATGTTGCTCTTCACCTTCTCGAGGAGCGAGTCGTTGGGCGCGATCACCACCACCGGCATCGACGAATCGACGAGCGCCAGCGGCCCGTGCTTGAGCTCTCCCGCCGCGTACGCCTCGGCGTGGATGTAGGAGATTTCCTTGAGCTTGAGCGCGCCTTCGAGCGCCACGGGGTAGTGCAGCCCGCGGCCGAGGAAGAGCGCGTGCTCCTTCTTCGCGAAGCGCTCCGCCCACGCCTGGACCTGGGGCTCGAGATTGAGCGCGTGCTGGATGCTGCCGGGCACGAAGCGCAGCTGCTCGATGGCGCCGGCCTCGGCGGTGGGGTCGAGGCGGCCCTTGGCCTTGGCGAGGGCGAGGGCCAACGTGAAGAGCGACACGAGCTGCGTCGTGAATGCCTTCGTCGACGCCACCCCGATCTCCATGCCGGCGCGCGTGTAGAACACGAAACGCGAGGCGCGGGGGATGGCGCTTTCGCGCACGTTGCAGATGGAGAGCGTGTTGCCGTGCCCCAGCTCCTTCGCGCGCTTGAGCGCCTCCATCGTGTCGAGCGTCTCGCCTGACTGGGAGATGGTCACCACGATCTGCCGCGGGTCGGGAATGGTGTCGCGGTAGCGGTACTCGTGCCCCAGCTCCACGCTGCACGGCACCTTCGCGATCGATTCGAGCCAGAAGCGAGCCACGAGGCCGGCGTAATAGCTGGTGCCCGAGGCCAGGATGAGAACGCCGCTGGCATCGCGGAATGCCGCCATGGCCCCGCCGCCGAAGAGGCCTTCCACGTTCACGCCGCCGTCGATCACCGCCTCCAGCGTGTCGGCCACGGCGCGCGGCTGTTCGTGGATCTCCTTCTGCATGTAGTGCCTGTACGGCCCGAGGTCCACGGCGTCGGCCGACAGGTCGCTAAGGAACTCGGGGCGCTGGGCGGGCATGCCGGCTGCGTCCACGATCTCCACGCCGCCACGGCGGATCGCGACGACGTCGCCGTCCTCGAGATAGATGACGCGCCGGGTCTCCGACACGATCGCGGAGACGTCGGAGGCGAGGAAGTTCTCGCCCTCGCCCAGGCCCACGACGAGCGGGCAGCCCATGCGGGCGCCGACGATCGTGTCGGGTTCCGGGAGGGCCACGACCCCGATGGCGTAGGCGCCGCGAAGGTCGGCGGCCGCCTTCTTCGTGGCCGCGAAGAGGTTGCCCGTTTCCCTGAAGTAATGGTGCACGAGGTGCGCGATGACCTCCGTGTCGGTCTGCGACTCGAACGCGTAGCCCAGCGACTTGAGCCGCGCCCGCTGCTCCTCGTGGTTCTCGATGATGCCGTTGTGAACGACGGCGATCTCCCCGGAGGAGACGTGCGGGTGGGCGTTGGGCTCCGTGACGCCGCCGTGCGTGGCCCAGCGCGTGTGGGCGATGCCCACGATGCCCGCGAGGTTCTCCGCCTTGGCCGCGCTTTCCATCTCCGCCACGCGTCCGACGCGCCGCACCCGCCGGATGCCCCCATCGAGGATCGCGATCCCCGCGGAATCGTAGCCGCGGTATTCGAGCCGCTTGAGCCCCTCCGTGAGGATGGGGACCACGTTGCGTTGGGCGATGGCGCCGACGATGCCGCACATGGCGCTGATTTTCTCACGAAAAACGAAGCCCTCCGCGGCGTCGCCGCGGAGGGCTCAAATCAGGCGCGGTGCTCTTGGCCTCACATCGCCTGGTCGATGACGGGTTGAGGAGGAGGCCCGCACATCTTGGTGCCACTCTACGGAGTTCCTTCCGCCGGCACGTCGACCTGTTCCACACGGGTAATGTGGAAAATTCGGCAAAAAACGGCCTCAAGGGGGGGCGGAAGGGACCGTTGACGCCCTGCCGAGGAGCAGGCTCGCCGCCACGGCGGCGGCCAGGGTCGCGAGCGGGGCCGCCAGGGGCACGTACCAGCCGAAGCTCAGCGCCAGCAGAAAGCCCGCGAAGGCTCCCGCCAGCGCGAGGCCGCCCACCGCGGGAGCCAGCGGTGCGGCAACGAGCGCCACCAGGGCCGCCACGGCCACCACGAGCACGATCGCCGGGACGGAGGCTTCGCGAACGGAGCTGCCGTGCAGCAGCGTACGCACCGTCTGCGCATGGGCGAGCACCGCCGCAGGCTCGGGCGCAGCCCTCTCCCACCCCGCGAGCGACACCGGCTGGGGCACGCGGTTCGCCGGGTCCGCCACGGCCGTCACGAACACGATGCGGCCGCCGAACAGGCGCGCGAGGGCCGCGTCGTCCTTCGTATCCAGGACCCGGCGCGCGGGCACGTAGCGATACGCGGGCCCCAGCGCATAGTCGATGAGCCCCGGGACGCATTGCCCGCCCAGCACCTCGCACAGCCAGCCGGCGGTGGTGGGCCACTTGCCCTGCTGCGTGGGAAGCCCGAGGACGACTTGGCGCACCACGCCGTCCCCGTCGCGCGGCAGCATCGAGAACGCGAGCGAGCGCGTGTCCAGGCCGCGCAGGAGCCCGTCGTGGATCGGAACGACTTCCCCCCGGCCGTCCACCGTGATGCCGACCGTGAATGGCGCGGCCGCCTGCGCGACGGAGAGCGCGGTCGCGAGCGCATCGTCGAACCCCGGTGCTGTGCCCTCGAGGGACTCGCGCGGAAGCGGCGCATGCAGCGCGATGGCCCGGGGGCGCCCGCGGGAAATGCGCACGAGCATCTCGGGGAGCTTGCGCAGAACCGGCCCGGGGGGATCCGCGTCCGCCGTGCCTTCGGCCAGGTCGTCCAGCCCGACCACGATGATGTCGTCCGGCGCCGGCCGGGGGCCGATCTCGCGAAGGATCCCGAATCCCGCATCCAGTATGGCGAGGCTTGCCCGCTCGCTCCAGGAGGACAGGCCGAACGCGAGGCCCGCCAGCGCGATGGCGGCGACGGCGAGGAAGCGGGGCAGCGAGGCGGGCGGGCCCGGGCGGGCCGGCGGGGAAGGGGCCATGTCACGCATCTTAACGGGCCGGGGCGCGGGTGCTAGACTCGGCGCTCCCGACGCATTCCCGAGACGCACACGACCATGACCGGCGAGCCTCCCAGCGCAGCCCAGCTGGCCGCCATCACCGACGCCTTCACGCACGAGCTCGCGAGCCTCGGGCGCGTGCGCACCTACCCCAAGAACACGGTCTTCATCACCGAGGGCGACTCGAGCGACTCCGTGTTCGTCATCCTCTCGGGGAAGGTGAAGGCCTTCGTCTCCGACTCCGAAGGCCACGAGCTCACGCTCAACACGCAGGGGCCCGGCGATTACGTGGGCGAGATGGCCCTCGACGGCAAGCCCCGGTCGGCCTCGGTGGTGACGCTCGAGCCTTCCACGTTCTCCGTCGTGCAGCGCGCGCCGCTTCGCGACGCGATCCGGCAGAACCCGGACTTCGCCCTCGACATGATCGCCAAGGTGATCGAGCGGGCGCGCGAAGCCACCGACAACGTGAAGAACCTGGCGCTCCTCGACGTCTACGGCCGCGTGGCCCGCCTGCTGCTCTCGATGGCGGTGGAGACGCCGGACGGGAAGCTGCGCATCCCGGAGAAGATCACGCAGCAGGACATCGCCGAGCGCGTGGGCGCCTCGCGCGACATGGTGAGCCGCATCTTCCGCGACCTCACCGTGGGCGGCTACGTCACGGTCGAAAACCGGATCATCACGATAAACAAGAAGCCGCCGGCACGCTGGTAGATTGGGCACCGGTTGCTTGTGCCCCGGGGACAGTCAATGCCCCGTGGAAGCAACCTGTCGCCTGACTACTTCTTGCTCGGCCTTTTCCACTCCGGCTTGGTGACCTGCTTCGCCTCGGTGAGGGTGAGGCCGCCGGGCGGAACGTCCTCGAAGATGGTGGCGCCGGCGCCGATGGTCGCGCCCTTGCCGACCGTGACGGGCGCCACGAGCTGCACATCGGAGCCGATGTGCACGTCGTCCTCGATCACCGTGCGGTGCTTGCGCGCGCCGTCGTAGTTGCAGGTGATGGTTCCCGCGCCGATGTTCACGTCGCTTCCCACGGTGGAGTCGCCCACGTAGGCCAGGTGGTTCGCCTTGCTCGCGCGGCCGAAGGTGCTCGCCTTCACCTCGACGAAGTTGCCTACGTGCACCTCGTCGGCGAGCTCGGTCCCGGGGCGGATGCGCGCGTAGGGGCCGATGCGCGCGTTGGCGCCCACGCTCGCCTCCTCCAGGAGGGAAAAGGGCCGGATCTCGGTGCCGTCGCCGACGGTAACGTCGCGCAGGATGCAGTGGGCCCCGATCCTCACGCCGTTGCCGAGGGTGACGCGCCCTTCGAAGATGCAGTTCACGTCGATGGAGACGTCCCGCCCGCAGGCGAGCTCGCCGCGCACGTCGATGCGCGCGGGGTCGGCCAGCGTGACGCCGGCGTCGAGCAGGGCCTGGGCACGATCCATCTGCAGGAGCCTTTCAAGCCGCGCCAGCTCGCGCTTGGAGTTCACGCCGAGGCACTCCGTGGGCGACTGCGGGCGACGCACCGCGACGGGGTAGCCTTCCGCCACCGCGGCCGCCACGATGTCGGTCAGATAATACTCGCCCTGCACGTTGTCGTTGGTGAGCCCGGCGAGCCAGGCCTTGAGCTTCGCGTAGGGCGCGGCGACGATGCCGGTGTTCACCTCGCGGATGGCGCGCTCGGCCTCGGTGGCGTCGCGCTCCTCGACGATCCTCGCGACGCGGCCGGAGCCGTCGCGAACGATCCGGCCGTAGCCCTTCGGATCGTCCACCTCCTGCGTGAGGAGCGCGAGCTGGTTCTCCGCCGCCGCGTCGAACAGCGAGCGAAGGGTGCCGGTGGCGATGCGCGGCACGTCGCCGTAGAGCACCAGCACCACGCCCTTCGCCTCCAGCTTGGGCATCGCCTGCATGACGGCGTGCCCCGTGCCGAGCTGCCGCTCCTGCAGCGCCCAGACGACGCCGGGCACGTCGAGGTGGGTGGCGACCGCCTCGCCCCCGTGCCCGATCACGACGGCCAGCCGGGTGGGCGCAAGGCGGCTCGCGGAATCCAGCACGTGGAGCAGCATGGGCCGGCCCGCCAGCGGGTGGAGGACCTTCGGCAGCCGCGAATGCATGCGCTTGCCCTGACCGGCGGCGAGGACGACGACCTGTAGCGACTGGGTTGTCATGCGGGGCGTGGAACGGAGAAAGGCGAAATAAAAAGGGCAGGATCCGTGGATCCTGCCCGAGAGTGTTGCGCCTCTAAATCAAGGAGTTTCGTGATCTCCCCCCTAACCCAGGCGACAAACCCGTCGGGGGCTCGTCGCATCGGTCCTGCCTCTACGACGTGGTACCAAATCAATGATACCACAAGGCGGGGGACAGGCGCCCGCCCGGTCGACGCTACCGCAGCTGGCGGAGCTTCTTGATCGCGGCGAGCTGGGCGACGGCCTGCGCCAGCTCGGCTTGCGCCTCCGCGATCTCCATGACGCCGCGGCGGTTCGCGATCGCCTCCTCGGCCGCACGCTTGGCTTCCTCCGCCTTGGCCTCGTCGAGGTTCTCGGCGCGGATCGACGTGTCGGCCAGCACGGTGACCACGTGGGGCTGGATTTCCATCATGCCGCCGGAAACGTAGATGATCTCCTCGCGGTTCTCGCCGGGGATCTTGAGCCGCACGGTGCCCGGCTTGATGCGCGTGAGGAGCGCGGCGTGATCGGGCAGCACCCCGAGCTCGCCCGCCTCGCCGGGGGCGACGACCATCTCCGCTTCCCCGGAGAAGATCGACTGCTCGGCGCTCACGATGTCTACATGAAGTGTCTTGGCCATGGGGGCTTATTGCAGCGTCTTGGCCTTCTCGAAGGCTTCCTCGATGGTGCCGACCATGTAGAAGGCCTGCTCGGGGAGGGTGTCGCACTCGCCGCTCACGATCATGTTGAAGCCCTTGATCGTGTCCTTGAGCGTCACGTACTTGCCCGGCGAGCCCGTGAACACCTCGGCTACGTGGAACGGCTGCGAAAGGAAGCGCTGGATCTTGCGCGCCCGGGAAACCGCGAGCTTGTCCTCGGGGGAGAGCTCGTCCATGCCCAGGATGGCGATGATGTCCCGAAGCTCCTTGTAGCGCTGCAGCACCTCCTGGACGGCGCGGGTGGTGTTGTAGTGCTCCTCGCCCACGACGTTCGGGTCCACCTGGCGCGAGGTGGAATCGAGCGGGTCCACCGACGGGTAGATGCCGAGGGCCGCGATCTCGCGCGAAAGCA
>JBBIJT010000166.1:0-6323 GCA_037445795.1 Betaproteobacteria bacterium
GCGCGCGTCGCGGGCGCCACGGCCGGTGGCGCCAGGAACACCCACGTCCCGCGCGCGGCGACCCAGGCGAGCACGAGCACGAGCGCCGCCGTCACCAGCGTGCCGAAGGGGCTCGCGGGCTTGCGGGGCGGGTCGGCGGGGAGCGCGGCCATGCGCAATGATAGGGCCTTTAGCGCCCGGGCCGGCGGGCGAGGTCGACGTCGAGGTATTTCCAGGGCTCGAGGCCGAAGGGGTGCTTCTTGTAGTTGAGGAGCCACGGCTGCACGAGGATGTTCTGCGCCTTGTAGGTCTCCACCATCCAGGGCACGTAGACGAGGATGATCCTCACCATGCGGTCGATGAGGGCGTTCCTCGGCGGCCCGTCGGGCATGCGCTTGATGCGCTCGTAGAGCGCGTTGTACTCCGGGTGGTCGAACATCGCGTAGTTCACCTGCCCGATGGAGCCCTTCCACAGCAGCTGCAGGAAATTCTCGCCGTCCGGGAAGTCGGCGATCCAGCCGTAGCTGAAGGACTGCACTCGCCCCAGCTGCGCCTGCTTGCGAAGCTCCGGCAGCTTCTCGACCTTGTTGAACGTGACGCGAAGCCCGATCGCGTCCATCGACTTCTTCCACAGCTCGTTCCTCTGCCGCTCGCGCAGCGTCGGGACCGAGGCGTGGTCGAAGGAGAAGGGCGAGCCGTCGGGCGCCTCGCGGTAGCCGTCGCCGTCGCGGTCCACGTAGCCGAACATGTCGAGCAGCGCCTTCGCCTTGGCCGGGTTGTACTCGAGCGTGGGGCTCACGAAGAGGGGGTCGTGGCCCGTGACCGCCGGCGGCAGCGGCGTCTGCGCGCGCACGCTCTGGCCCTTGTCGAGGATGGCGAGCTGCTCGCCGATGCGGTAGCCCATGCCGATGGCCCGGCGAAGCGCCACGCGCTCCGGCGAGAGGCCGCCGATGGAGTTGGGCCTGCCGTCGATGGTGTCCGCGGTGTTGAAGGTGGTGTAGGTGGTGTAGGCGATCTCGTCCGGCGTCACGGAGATGCCCGCCTTCGCGAGGTTCGGCGCGAGCCTTCCGCCCGGCAGCGCGATGTTGGCGAAGTCCTCGGGAAGGGGCCGGATGTAGTCGTGCTCGCCGTTCAGGAACGCGAGCCAGCGCGGCTGCGCCTCGTCGACGATATGGATCTCGATGCGGCCCGCGAGCGGCAGGCGTTTTCCCTTCAGGCGCGCGTGAATGGCGTGGCTCGCCGCGTCGGGGCCGGGGTCGCCGTCGAAGACCTCCTCGCGGTAGCCCGGGTTCGCCTCCAGGGCGATACGCGAGCCGCGTACCCACTCCACGACGCGGAAAGGCCCCGTGCCCACGGGGTGGAAGGCGATGTCGGCCCCGTAGCGCTCCACGACCTCGCGGGCGAGCGCCGACGTGGCGGGCAACGCGAGGACGTAGGGAAACGAGTAGTCCGGGCTTTCGAGCCGGATGCGCAGCGTGTAGCGGTCGAGCGCCTGCAGGCCCTCCATCGGCCGGTCGTAGTCGAAGCGGCCGGACGCCCTGGCCGCCTTCATCGCCTCGTCCCCGCCCCGGATCTTGCCCTCGACGAGGAAGAGCCACTGGCTCTTCAGCTTCGGGTCGAAAAGCCGCTTGATCGAGTAGACGTAGTCGTGCGCCGTGAGCTCGCGCGGCCGGCCGCCGAAGGCGGGGTCCGGCGTGAAGAAGATGCCGGGGCGAAGGCGCAGCGTGAAGGTGGCGCCGTCGTCGGCGACCTCGGGCAGCGACGCCACGTTGCCCCTGAGCTTCGCCGGCCGCGCGAGGAAGTCGTATTCGAGCAGCGGGTCGAAGATCGCGTGCGAGATGCTGGCCGATCCCTCGTCGCTCTCGGCGGCGGGGTCGAGCTTCGACTCCGCGCCGGGGTAGGCCGTGCGCACGACCTTGCGCGGGTCGGGCTCGGCAGCCGCCGGCATCGCGAGGAGCAGGGCGGCGAGGGCGATAGGGAGGAGTCGTTTCACGCGGGCCCATGATACTGGCCGCGCGGGGTGGCCGGCGCTGCGGTTAACATAGGCGCGTGCCGCGCTTCCTGCTCCTCTTTCCCGCCATCCTCCTCGCGCTCTTCGCGCTGGAGCTCACGCCCCCCGGCCAGCAGTGGTTCGTCGCGCCGTGGACCGCGCTCGTCGCGCAGGTGAGCATCGCCGCCATGAAGCTCTTCGACCCGGCGGTTGCCGCCGCGGGCGCCATGATCACCAGCACGAAGACGGGCTTCTCCGTCGTCATCCTCGCGGGGTGCAACGGCGTGGAGGCGATGATCGTGCTCGTGGCGGCGATCCTCGCCTACCCGGCCCCCTGGCGGTACCGCCTCGTGGGGATGGCCGTCGGCATCGCCGCCATCCAGGCCCTCAACATCGTGCGCATCGTGAGCCTCTTCTACCTCGGCCAGTGGAACCGGGAGTTGTTCGAGTGGGCGCACCTCTACGCCTGGCAGGCGCTCATCATGCTCGACGCCCTCATCGTCTTCCTCCTCTGGCTGCGCACCCTTCCGCGCGAGGCCCGGGGGCCGCTCGCCACATGAGCGCGAATCGCGCGCCGCTCTCGATGCCGGGGTTCCTCGCGAGGACGTTCGCGCTGGCGATCGCCTTCTTCGCCCTCGCGTGGCTCGCGCTCGCGCCCCTTTCCCTCGCGACGGGCACGGTCGCGGCCCGTCTCCTGGAGGCGATCTCCCCCGTGAACGACGCGCGCCTGCGGGTCCGTGGCACCGAGCTCGCCTTCGAGGTCTCGCCCTCGAGCTGGGCGGGACGCGACGCGATCGTGGAAGTGCCGAGCAAGGCGATCACCTACATCGGCGGCATCCCGCTCTTCCTCGCGCTGCTCCTCGCCTCGCGTCCCCGCGGGACGGCCTGGAAGGCGGCGGCGGGCCTCGCCGTGCTCGTCGCCCTCGCCGCGCTGGGGATCTGGTGCGACGTGCGGCTGCAGCTCGCGGGCGCAACCGGCGCGAGGGGGGAGGCGCTCGTGCCCCTCGCGGCGGCGGCGCGCGAGGCCCTGGCGCTCGCCTACCAGTTCACGGTGCTCCTGGTGCCCACGCTCGCGCCCGTGCTGCTCTGGGCGGCATTCGACCTCGACGCGATCCGGGAACTGTCGTCGCGGCAGGGCTTCGCGGGCGGGCAATGACGGCCGCGAGGAAGGCCGGCAAGCCGGCCGTCCCGCGCATCGCGAAGCTCTCGCCGCCGCGGCTTTCGCGCGTCGTCGAGCGGGACCGGCTCTATGCGGCGCTCGATGCCGGCCTCGAGGCGCCGGTCGCCTGGGTGTGCGGGCCGCCCGGGGCGGGCAAGACCACGCTGGCGGCGGGCTACCTCGCCGCGCGCCGGCGACGCGTGCTCTGGTACCAGGTCGACCGCGGCGACGAGGACCTCGCGGGCTTCTTCCGCCACTTCGAGCTGGCCGTGGGCGCGGTCTCCCGCCGGAAGGCGAAGCCGCTGCCGCAGTACGGTCCGGAGTTCCTCACCGATATCGAGGGCTTCACGCAGGCTTATGCGCGCGAGGCGCTGGCCAGGGTTCCCGAGGGCGCCGTCATCGTGCTCGACAACGTCCACGACGCGCGCTCGCCGCTCTTCCCGCGAATGCTCTGCGCGCTGTTCGGCGAGGTGCCGGCCCACGTGAAGGTCCTGGCGGCGAGCCGCGAGTCGCCTCCCCGCGAATTGTCGCGGCTCGTCGCCAATCGCGCGCTGTCCGTCGTCGATGCGGAAGCGCTGCGGTTCGACCTCGAGGAGGCCGCCGAGCTCCTCGAGGAGCACGGCCTCGGGCCGAAGGCGGTCGAGCGCCTGCACGGCGAGGCGCAGGGATGGGCCGCGGGGCTGATCCTCATGAGCGAAGGGGGGACGCGGCCGGCCGGCACGAAGTCGCCGCCCCGGTCGCGCGAGTCGCTCTTCGCCTACTTCGCCACGCAGGTCGTGGAGAAGCTGCCCGCGCCGTGGCAGCGCTTCCTGCTCCTCACTTCGCTCCTGCCCAAGATCACCGCCGCGGCCGGCAACTCGCTCGCCGGCGTGCGCGACGGCGCCACGATCCTCGATTCCCTGCACCGGCAGCACCTGTTCGTCGACCGCCGGGAGGAGCGCGGCGACGTGTACCAGTACCACGCGCTCTTCCGCGACTTCCTCGCGGAGAGGGCGAGGGCCACGCTCCCGGCGGCACAGGTCGAGGCGGCCCGCGCCGCCGCCGCCCGCCTCGCCGAGCGCGAGGCGTGGACCGACGACGCGATCGCCCTCCTGCTCGATGGCGCCGCCTGGGACGAGGCGGCGCGGCTCATCGGTGCCGTCGCGCAGCCGTTGCTCTCGCGGGGCCTCGCCCAGACGGTCGAGGGATGGATCGGGCGGTTCCCGGCGGAGGCGCTCGACCGGCACCCGGCGCTTTCCTACTTCCTGGGTCACTCGCTCGTCCAGCGCGACGACCTCGCGGCCCGCGCCGCCTTCGAGCGCGCCCACGGGGGCTTCGTCCGGGACGGCGACGACGCGAGGGCGCTCCTTGCCGCCTGCGCGGTGCTTGAGACCGTCTTCACGTCCTATCGCGACTGGACGGGCGCCGACCACTGGATCGCGACGGTGAGGAAGCACGGCGAGAGCGCTCCGCTTGCCGAGCGCGGCATCGACGCGCTCCGCGCCCGGTCGGGCGTGCTGCTCGCCTTGCTGCTGTCCGCCGACCGCGGCGACGACGAGGTGCGACGGACCGTGCTTGAGCTGCTCGCGCTCCTCGCGGACGACGACATCGACGTGAACGAGCGCCTGCGCGTGGCGTCCCTCATGGTCGACACGGCCAGCCGGGCGCCGGACCGGGAGCCCACGCTGAGGCGGCTGGAGGTGCTGACGGCGCCGCTGCTCGCCCACCCCGCGGCGAGCCCCCTGCTCGCGGCCCGGTACCTTCTCTTCTATTCGGACGAGCTGGCTTCGACCGATACCTGCGAGCAGGCCCGGCGCGCCTGGGAGAGGGCGCGGGCGCTGTGCGAGCGCCATGGGTGGGCGCATATGCGCTTCGAGATCGCCTTCCGGGCGGTGAGCATCGCGTTCCACGGCGGGGACGAGGAGGCGTGCGCGGCCGGCATCGAGGCGGTCGACCGCCATGCCCAGCCGGGCGTCCTGCCGCAGGAGACGATCCGCGCCTTCAGCCACTACCAGGTGGCGACGGTCACCGGCGCGAAGGACGGCGCGATCCGGTGGGCGCGCGAGTTCGTCGACTGCGCGCGCCGCGCGAACCTGCCCACGTCGGACTTCTGCCACGCGCTCGCGGTGCTCGGGTTCGCCTGCATCGCCGGCGAACGGTACGCCGAGGCGGCCGACATCTTCGACGAGGCGGCGGGGCGGATCGTCGGCTTCGAGCGCACGCGGATCGAGGTGTGGCGCGAACTCTCCCGCGCCGCGACCGTGCCCCGCGGGCAGCCGAACGAGCCCCTCGCCCGGGCCCTCGCCCAGGCGAGGGCCATCGGCATGCGCCCCATCCTGGGGCACGTGCCCGAGCTCGCGCGGCGCCTCTTCGCGGAGGCGTGGCGGCAGGGCCTCGAGCGCGACTACGTGGCGGAGGAGATCGCCCGGCGCGGCTTCGTGCCCGACGAGCCCGAGGAGGAGCACTGGCCCTGGCCGCTGAAGGTCGTGACCCTCGGGGAATTTTCCGTGAGCACCGGGAGCGGGGCCCTGGGCACGGGCGGCAAGGCGTCCAAGCGCCCCTTCGATCTCCTCAAGTTCATCGTCGCGAGCGGCCGTCGCGAGGTGGCGGCCTCGCAGGCCATCGGCACCCTGTGGCCCGACCTCGAGGGGGACCAGGCCAAGTCCGCCTTCAACGTGGCCCTCCACCGCCTTCGCAAGCTGCTCGGCCGCGACGAGGCGGTGACGCTCGAGGGCGGGCGGCTCGCGCTGGCGGAGCGGATCGTCTGGGTGGACGCCTTCGCCTTCGAGAGCGACGCCGCGCAGGTCGACGCCCTGTTCGCGAGGGGCGAATTCGCGGAAGGCGAGCGGCGCGCGGCCCGTGCGCTCGGCGCCTACCGCGGCGCCTTCCTCGGCGACGCGGAGGAGGGCGGGTGGCAGATCGTCGCCCGAAGCCGCGTCGCCTCGAAGTTCAACCGGCTCGTGGTCGCCGCCGGGCAGCGCTGGGTCCTCGCCGGGCAGGCCGACCGGGCCCGCAAGGCCTACGAGCGGGCGCTCGAGCTGGATCCCGTCGCGGAGGAGGTCTACCGCCAGCTCATGCTGCTGCACATCGGCATGGGGCAGCCCGCCGAGGCGCTCCGGGTCTACCGGCGTTGCCGGGACATGCTGTCGGTGGTGCTGGGCGTCAAGCCCTCCGCCGAGACGCAACGCGTCCAGGAGGCCTTGAAGGGCCGCTAGG